>NZ_QROZ01000007.1:0-115668 GCF_003475205.1 Collinsella sp. AF36-3AT
CGCTTCGAGCCGCGCGCCGAGGAGCTCGCCAAGAAGTACGCCCTGGCCCCCTACACCATGTTCATCGGCTCCGGCGCCCTGTGGGGCGAGACGATCCTGTTCTCGATGTGCATCCTGGAGGAGATGCAGTGGAAGCGCACCCGCTACATCACCTCGGCCGACTTCTTCCACGGCACCCTCGAGCTCGTGGAGCCCGGCGTCCCGGTCTTCCTGTTCATGGGCGAGGACGAGAACCGCAGGCTCGACGAGCGCGTCCGCGCCTTCCTGACCCGCGGCGTGACCGGCGACACCGACATCAACGTCATCGACACCGCCGAGTTCGCGATCCCCGGCCTTGACGACGAGTTCCGCGTCATCGTGTCTCCGTGGATCCTTTCCTCGCTGATCACCGATCGCCTTGCCGCTTACTACGAGACGGTCACCAAGCACAACCTCAACTATCGCCGCTACTATCACCAGTTCGACTACTAATCGGTGATACATAAGCTACTGATCAAGAAGCACCCTGCCCGGGCGCATGCGTCCGGGCATTTTTATGCCGAAATTCGCAAGAAAGGGGAATCGAATGAGACAGTTTATCGTGGCGTCCCATGCTCATTTCGCGTCTGGAATCGTCGAGAGCATCGGCCTGCTCTCCGGCGAGCGCGAAAACGTCCATGCGCTGTCTATGTATGTCGACGGAAACGAGGACCTGGTCAAGGAGGCTGCAGCGATTCTGGACGGCTTTGCCGCGGACGATGAGGTCGTAGTTTGCACCGACCTCTTTGGCGGCAGCGTCAACAACGAGTTCACCAAGATCGTCCAGACGCGCCCCAACACGCACCTGGTGACCAATATGAACCTGCCACTCCTTATTCAGCTGCTGTTCGTGCCCGACTCCACCCCGATCGATGAGGCCATTCGCCAGATCGTCGAGGCGGACGACACCAAGGTCAAGTACGTCAACGACCTGCTGGGGCAGGCCGAACTCGATGAGTTTTAATCGTTAGGAGCACATCATGATTCAGATGATTCGTGTAGATTATCGACTGCTGCACGGCCAGGTTGCCGTTAGTTGGACCTCGGCTCTGGGTGCCGACTGCATCCTGTTGGTGAGCGACACGGTCCTCAATGACAAGCTTCGTCTGCAGGCCCTGTCCCTTGCAAAGCCGGAGGGCTGCAAGGTCGTCGTCAAAAACACCGAGGATGCCGTCAAGGCGCTCCAGAGCGGTGTGACCGATAAGTACAAGCTCTTCGTGGTTTGCGAGACGATCCAGCAGGCCGGTGCCGTCGCCAAGGCGATGGGCGTCAAGAAGATCAACCTCGGCAACGTTGCCTTTAGCGAGAATGCCCGCCAGGTCTCGACGAGCGTGTTCCTTACGCCCGAGAACGAGGCCTACGTGAAGGAGCTGCTCGGCGAGGGCTACGAGCTGTTCATTCAGATGATTCCGGCAGATGCGAAGACTGACGCCGCGAAGGTCATCGGTTAGGGGCCATCATGGTTATCAAGACAATCCTGATTTTCCTTATTGCCCTTTTGGGTTATTCCGAGTGGCTGACGGGCACGAGCTACCTCCAGCGCCCGATTGTGCTCGGACCTCTGGTTGGCCTTGTCATGGGCGACATGGTGACCGGCACGATCATGGGCGCCACGATGGAGCTTGCCATGGTCGGCGCCATCTCGGTCGGTGCGTATAACCCGCCCGATACGATTTCCGGAACCATCCTGGGCGTATCGCTTGCCATGCAGGCCGGTGCGGACGCTTCGGCGGCCCTGACCCTGGGCATTCCCATCGCAACGATCGTCCTGGCGCTCGATACCGCCCTGGGCCAGCCGGTGATGCTGCTGCTGGTGCACCGTATCGACAAAAACGTCGAGGACGGAGACACCAAGGCCATCACGCGCAACATGCTTATCGCGGGTTATGCGCAGAGCTGGTGCGGCCTGCTGATTATTCCCCTGGCATTCTTCTTTGGCGCCGATGCCGTCGCCAGCCTGCTCAACATCATCCCCGATTTCGTTCAGACCGGCATGGATGTCGCCGCCGCCTTCTTGCCCGCACTCGGCTTTGCGATGCTGGCGCAGATGATTATGAACAAAACGGTGGCTCCGTTCTTCTTCGCTGGCTTCTTCCTCGTCGCCTACTTTGGCATTAGCACGACGGGCGTGGCGATCTTTGCCGCGATCATCGTCGTCGCGATGACGGTTTTGGGCGAGAAGAAAAAGGCGGAGCAGCCCGCAGTGGCAACCGAGGATCCTGCGATTGGGAGTGGGTTCGATGAGTTTTAAGTTTGAGTCTTCTTATGACGGGCTGATTTCCCGCGCAGACCTTAAGAAGCTGTTCTGGCGCTCGATTCCCTATGAGCATTCCTGGAACTACGAGCGTATGGGCCATATCGGCTTTATGTGGGCCCTTATGCCGATCCTTCGCAAGCTGTATCCGCAGGATGCAGACTTTAAGGCCGCACTCAAGCGCCATATGGAGCTCTATAACGTCACGCCGTACATCTCGACGCTCCCCATGTCCATTGCTGCCGCAATGGAAGAGGTCAACGCTACTGACGATAGCTTTGACACGAGCGCGATCTCTAATGTCAAGCTTGCTTTGATGGGACCGCTGTCCGGCGTGGGCGATGCCTTCTACTGGGGCACGCTGCGAATTTTGGCAACGGGTGTCGGCACGTCGCTGGCGCTGCAGGGCTCTATTCTTGGCCCGATTTTGTTCCTGCTCGTGTTCAACGTCCCTCACTACATCATCCGTTACCTGCTGACGTTTGTGGGATATCGCTTTGGCTCGGACATGATCAGCAAGGTCCAGGAATCGGGCATTATGGACACGATCGTCAAGATGGCCTCTATCATGGGCGCCATGGTGATCGGTGCTATGACCATGGAGATGGTCACCGTGGACATTCCGCTCATGGTCGGCGCGGGCGATGGCGCTCAGACGCTCGCCGAGCTGCTCAACGGAATCTTCCCGGGCTTTGTCACGATGGGGCTGTTTGGAACCGTCTATCTCATGCTCAAGAAGAAGATGAATCCGCTGCTCATCATGCTCGTGATCCTACTCGTGAGTATCGCCGGCGCGTTCTTTGGAGTGCTTGGTGTCCAGTAGGGTATCCGTCATAATTAAAACAATGTAAGAGGGGGCGTCGCGCACACTGTGCTGCGGCGCCCCTTTGCTGAAAGGTGGACAAGATGGAGTATCCGCAGCTTGCCGTCATGAATATCAGCCATCGCTATTTTGACCTTGAGGAATTCTTTTCATCGGCAGCGGCCTCGGGCTACACGTGTTGTGAGCTTTGGACCGGGGCGATGCATCTGTATGTCGATTGCCATGGATACGATTCGCTCGAGCAGGTGCGGGAGCTGTCGCAGCGGTACGGAGTTCGGATTGTGGGACTTTGTCCCGAACAGAACAACCCCAAGCCGTGGAATATCGCGGCGCGTGGGAATGAGGCGCGTGCCCGCACGCTCGCGTACTTTAAGAACGTTGTGGATATCGCGGCGGAACTTGGAGCCGAGCAGGTCATGGTCTCGAGCGGCTGGGCATTTTTGAACGAGCCGATCGAGGACGCGTGGGGTCGCAGCGCCTCGATGCTGCGTGCGATTGCCGAGCATGCGGGAGAACGCGGCGTGCGACTGGTGCTCGAAGCCCTACAGCCGGTTGAGTCGATGATCGTGAACTCGGCGGCCGATACGAAGCGCATGATCGAGGCAGTTGATCATCCGGCACTTAAGGCGTGTCTGGATATGGGCGCCATGGCGGTGGCGGGGGATACCATCGACGATTACTTCGATCTGCCTGGCGATGATGTCGCCCACGTGCATTTTGTCGATGTTGCGGCAGATGGCACGACGCATCTTGCCTGGGGTGACGGCGACCGCGATATGCGCGCTGACCTGGATAGGCTGGTGGCGCGCGGCTATCGCGGAGTTGTTTCGGCCGAGACCTATGACGGGCGCTATTTTGCCGACCCCGCAGCTGCCGATGCGCAGGTAATGGCAGAGTATCGTCGTGCGATTGGCGCCTAGGTGGGGTTGGGCTGCGGCAATCTGCCCCATGTTTCCAAATGAATACGGTGTGAGCGGCTGCGACGGATTTCCCCCGCAAACACTCTAGTATGCTAAAGTACCCAGAAGACCGGCGGAGCTATGCCGGTCTTCTGTTCTATACGAAGCACAGCATGAGGAGGCTCACCAGATGACGGCCACACCGTGGGGATTCCGGGACATATTGCCCGAGGAGGCTCAGGCGCGCGAGGAGATTGCGCTGACGGTGAAGGGCTGCTTCAGGGAGCATCATTACCTGCCGGTCGAGACGCCGCTGCTCGAGGACAAGGGTTCGCTCGAGGAGGGCGGCCGCATTGCGGACACGCCGTTTAAACTCTTTGACGATGATGGCCGCCTGCTGGTGGTCCGTCCCGACAACACGCTGCCGATCGTGCGTCTGGTTTCGACCCGCATGCGCGCGGCCGACTTGCCCTTGCGCCTTCGCTACGAGGCGCCGGTGGTTCGTGAGTGCCAGCGCAACGCCGGCGGCTCGCGCCAGTTTACACAGCTGGGCTTTGAGCTTATTGGTGCGGGCGATACTGCGGGCGATGTCGAGATTGTCTCGCTCGTGGCCGAGGCGGTGCGCAAACTGGCGCTGCCCGATGCGCGCATTATCGCAGGTAGCGTGCGTCCGTTTAAGGAACTGCTCGCGGTATGCGAGGATCGTGAGCTGGCCGCCGAGGCCCTGCGCTGCGTGCACGCCAACGACTTTGTGGGCCTCGATGCCCGCGTGGCGGCAAGCGCCGAGTCCGAGGCCGTCAAGGCCGCCATTAGCGAGCTGCCGCGTCTGCACGGCGGCGCCGAGGTACTCGACAGCGTGGATGCGCTTCTGGCTGCGGCGGGCATTGTCGCGCCGCTCACGCGTGAGCTGCGTGCCCTGGTCGAGGGCCTGGCTCCCGAGGACGCCCAGGTGCTGTCGTTCGACTTCTCTATCATGAACTCTTTTGATTACTACACGGGCTTGGTCTTTAAGGCCTATGCCGGTGACCTGCCTGATCCGGTGGGTTCGGGCGGACGCTATGACTCCATCTTTACCGGCGCATTTGGCGACGGTATCGAGGTGCCGGCGGCGGGCTTCGCCTTTTCGCTCGAGCGTCTAGAGGCCGCGCGCACCTCGGCCGAGGATGCCGCTTCCGACGGCGATCATGCCGTGGGCCGTGGCGCCGAGGGCCCGCTGCGCATCGCCGTACCCAAGGGCTCGCTCAAGGCCGACACGCTCGACGTGCTCGAGGCCGCGGGCCTGGACGTCTCTGAACTGCGTGACCCCGGCCGTCACCTCATCGTGCGCGGTCGCGACGCGCGTGCCGGCGAGGGCACGGTCGGAGATATCGAGTTTGTCATTGTGCGCCCCAGCGACGCGCCCGCCTTTGTGGGCTGCGGCGGCGCCGACTGCGGCATCTGCGGCTGGGACTCGCTCATCGAGGCCGACCTCAACCTGCTGCAGCTGGTCGATCTGGGCTACGGCCTGTGCACGTTTATCGAGGCGGAGCCCGCGTGGCGCGCCGGTCAGGCCGAGCGCAACTATGCCCGCCGCGGGTCGCTTCGCGTAGCCACCAAGTACCCGCGCATCGCGAGCGTCTGGTATGCCGAGCGCGGCGTGAACGCCGATATCGTTTCGCTGCACGGCAACATCGAGCTGGGCCCCATCGTCGGCATGACCGATCGCATTGTGGATATTACCGCGACGGGCGCCACGCTGCGCGACAACGACTTGGTCATCACCGGCCGCATTATGGACTGCACGGCCCGCTTCTTTGTCAATCCGGGTGCCGCGCGCCTGGATCCGCGCGTGCGCAACTTGGCCGATCGCCTGGCTGCTGCCGTGAAGGACAAGCATTTTGAGCCCGTTGCGGGCTCGGCACAATAGCGCGAGCACGCACGGGCGCCCCAACGTACGGGCTGCGGGTCGACTGGCGCCGCCGCCCGGCATCTCGTTTTCCAAACGCAACCTCGACCGATAGGGGATACCGATATGAAGACCATCAAGCTTGCTCCCGGTGAGCGCCTCGTTACCAACCAGCTCAACCGCAAGGGCGTGCTGCCGCAAAACATCGTCGACGCCGCCCGCGATATCGTGACCAACGTGCGCGCCAACGGCGATGCCGCGGTGCGCGATTACTGTCAGCGTTTTGACGGCGTTGAGCTGCAGAGCTTCCGTCTGCCGCAAGAGCAGATCGATGCTGCGCTCGAAGGCCTCGACCCGGCCTTTGTCGCCGCGCTCGAGAAGGCTGCGCGCCAGATCCGCGAGTTTCACCAGCGCGAGGTCGAGCAGAGCTGGTTTACCACGCGCCCGGACGGCACGATGCTCGGCGTTAAGGTGACCCCGCTTGCCGCTGCCGGCATCTACGTGCCGGGTGGCCGCGCGCAGTATCCTTCCACCGTGCTCATGAACGCCATCCCCGCCAAGGTGGCTGGCGTTAAGCGCGTGGTCATGGTGACCCCGCCGCAAAAAGATGGCCTGATTAGCCCGTATACGCTCGCGGCAGCCAGGCTTGGCGGCGTGGACGAGATCTATATGGTGGGCGGCGCCCAGGCCGTGGCCGCGCTGGCGTACGGCACCGAGACCATTCCGCGCGTCGACAAGATCGCCGGCCCGGGCAACGCTTTTGTCGCCGCGGCCAAGCAGATTGTCTCGGGCGACGTGGGTATCGACATGGTCGCCGGTCCCTCCGAGGTCTGCGTGCTGGCCGACGCCACGGCCAAGCCTATGGTGGTCGCGGCCGACCTGATGGCCCAGGCCGAGCATGATCCGCTGGCGGCCTGCTATCTGGTGACCTGCGACGAGCAGTTTGCGCGTGAGGTTGAGGCAGGTATCGACATCCTGGTGGCACAGTCCCCGCGTGCCGAGATTACGCGTGCCTCGCTCGATAACGAGGGCACCATCGTGGTGGCCGCCGACATGGCCGCTGCCGTCGAGGCGGTGAACACCGTGGCGCCCGAGCACCTGGAGCTGCATTGCAAAGATGCGATGGGCCTGCTCGGTGGTATCCGCAACGCCGGCGCCATCTTTGTGGGCGCTTGGAGCTCCGAGCCGCTCGGCGATTATGTTGCCGGCCCCAACCACACGCTGCCGACCGGTGGCACGGCCATGTTCTCCAACCCGCTTTCGGTCGAAGAGTTCGTTAAGCGCTCGAGCGTCATTTGCTATACGCCCGAGGGCCTGCTCTCCGACGCTCCCGCCACACAGCGTCTGGCCGAGGCCGAGGGCCTGTGGGCGCACGCGCTCTCTGCCGCCCTGCGCCGCCGCATGCTGAAGCAGGGCGAGGATGCCGTGAGCGCCGAGTCGCTGGCGGCGGCCGACCTGACTAAGGTTGCCTGGCCGGGCGACGCCGTGACGACGGTTGCCGAGGGTGTGGACCTGGCGGCTACAAGCGCGGATGGCGCCGGCGCGACTGGCAAGGAGGCCTGATATGGCCGAGCTCACGCCCCGTATGAAGGAGCTCGTCCAGCCCTACTTGGCCGGCATTGAGCCCTACGATCCCAACTTTACGCCCACGCGCATCAACCTTTCGGCCAACGAGAACACCTATCCCGTGCCGGCCGGCGTGCGCGAGGCGATCGATACGGCCCTGGCTGCCACGCCGCTCAACCGCTATCCCGATCCCATGTCGAATGACCTGCGCGACGAGCTTGCTGCTTGGCATGGCGTGACGCGCGAGCACATCTGCGTGGGAAACGGCGGCGACGAGCTGCTCTATAACTATCTGCTGGCGTTTGGCGGCGCGGGACGGACCCTGCTCAACTGCCCGCCGTGCTTTAGCGAGTACGCGTTCTTTGCGTCTCTGTGCCAGACCGAGGTGCGCGACGTGTGGCGCGACCCCGCGACCTTTGAGCTCGACCAGGCAGCCGTGCTCGCGGCAGCGCCGGCGTGCAACCTGGCAATCGTGACCTCGCCCAACAATCCCACGGGTGACGTGGCTCCGCTCGACTTTGTCGCGGCGCTGTGCGATGCGTGCCCCGGCATGGTCATGGTCGACGAGGCCTACGTTGAGTTTGCGGACGAGTCGTTTGGCGCGGCCACCACGGCGCAGGGACTTATCGCCGAGCATCCCAACCTGGTGATTCTGCACACGCTGTCCAAGGCGTTTGGCGCCGCCGGTACGCGTCTGGGTTACGTGATCGCGGCGCCCGAGGTTATCGAGGTGTTCGCGGCGATTCGCCAGATCTACTCGGTCAACGTGCTGAGCCAGGCGGCAGCACTTGCCTGCGTGCGTGCCCGTGATGCCTATGCGCCCGTGGTGGCGCAGGTCGCATCCGAGCGCGAGCGCGAGCTGGCCGCTCTGCGCGCGATGGCTGCCGAGGGCCTGCCCGTGGTGGCGTGGCCGAGCGCGGCGAACTTTGTGCTCGTACGCACGCCGCATGCCACGCGCGTGCGCGAGCGTCTGCGCGATGAGTATTCGATTTTGGTGCGCGACTTTAGCTATGCGCCGGGGCTCGCGGACTGTCTGCGCATTACCGTGGGTACGCCGCGGGAAAACGACGAGGTGCTGGCTGCGTTTGCCGCGCTGGTGAAGGAGGAGATGTAGATGGGCCGTTATGCCGAGGTAACCCGTAAGACGGGGGAGACCGATATTGTCGTCAAGCTCGACTTGGATGGAACCGGTACGTGTGATATCTCGACCGGCGTGCCGTTTTTCGACCACATGCTCAATGCCTTTGGCCGCCATGGCCTGTTTGATTTGACGGTGCATGCGGTAGGCGACGTGGAAGTCGACGCGCACCACACCGTCGAGGACACGGGTATTGTGCTGGGCGAGGCGTTCTGCCAGGCGCTGGGTGACAAGGCGGGCATTACGCGTTTTGCCGATGCGGCGATTGCTATGGACGAGACGCTCGTGATGGCCGCCGTTGATATCTCGGGTCGCGGCCAGGCCTATTGCGAACTGCCCGTACCGACTGAGCGCGTGGGCAGCTTCGATACCGAGCTGGCCGTCGAGTTCTTCTACGCCTTCGCGCGCGACGCCAAACTCACGCTGCACGTGCGCGAGCTGGCGGGCGGCAACTCACATCACATTATCGAGGCCGCCTTTAAGGCCGTGGGCCGCACGATGCGCCACGCCTGCGAGCTCGATCCCCGCGTGCAGGGCATCCCCAGCACCAAGGGCTCGCTGTAACCTGCCAAAAAGGGACAGGTTTATTTTGGCAGGTTTTATCTGCGGAAATGCCGTCTTATGTGGTGGGTGAACGTTTAACCGACCAAAATAAACCTGTCCCTTTTTGGCAGGTTTTGAATGGAAAAAGGGAGGGTCGCGTGGGCGAACCGAAGATCGTGGTGGTTGACTACCACAAGGGCAACTTGTCGAGCGTCGTGCGCGGGCTCGCGCGCGCCGGTGCTGCCGCCTGCACGTCGGACGATCCGGAGCAGATCCGCAACGCCGACGGCCTGGTCATCCCGGGCGTGGGTGCGTTCTATGACGCGATCGCCTTTATGCGTCAGAGCGGCGAGGCGGACGCGGTGCTCGACGCCGTTGCTGCCGGAACTCCGCTGCTCGGCATCTGCCTGGGCCTTCAGCTGTTTTTTGAGCGCGGCAATGAGGGCGTGCCGGCGGACGAGGATGCGGACGTGGACGACGATGCCTCCGAGCAGGTCGGTGGCCCCTGGGTCGATGGCCTGGGCATTATGCGCGGTTTGTGCACGCGCCTGGAATCGAGTCGCCTGAAGGTGCCGCACGTGGGCTGGGACCAGGTGCACATGACGCCCACCGGTGCGGCCGACCCGCTGCTCGCCGGTTTTGCCGAGGGCGCCAACATGTACTTCACCCACAGCTATGCGGTGGCCGACGACGCCGATGCCGCCGATGTGCTGGCGCGCACGCACTATACGCGGAGCTTTCCGTGCATCGTGCGCCATGGCAACGTGTGGGGCTGCCAGTTCCATCCCGAGAAATCCTCCGCGCTGGGTCAGCGCATCCTTAAGAACTTCGTGAGCATCGTCGAGGGGGCCGGCCGATGATTCTGTTTCCCGCAATCGATTTGATCGGCGGCAAGGTCGTGCGCCTGGAGCGCGGCGACCGCAGCCGCTGCAAGGTATATTCCGACGACCCCGTGGCTGTCGCCCGCTCGTTTGCCGAGCAGGGTGCGAGCTGGGTGCACGTCGTCGACCTGTCCGCTGCTTTTGGCGAGGACGAGGGCGCGTGCGCTGCCAACTCGGCAGCGATTAAGGCCATCTGCGGCGTCGACGGTCTGTCCGTGGACGTGGGCGGCGGCGTCCGCTCGCTTGCACGCATCGATGAGCTGGCCGGCTATGGTGCTCGCCGCATCGCACTGGGCACCGTGCTGGTGACCGAGCCGGGTTTTGCCGAAGTGGCAGCCCAAGGCTTTGGCGAGTTGCTGGTGGCAGACATCGCCGCACGCGACGGCCAGGTCAAGGTGAACGGCTGGCGTGACGGCGCGGGCGTGGCACTCGACGACGCCGTGGCGCAGCTCACCGAGCTGGGCTTTAAGCATCTGGTGTATACCGATATCGCGCGCGACGGCATGCAGACGGGCATCGATGTGGCAGCATATCGCCATGTTGCCGAGGTTGCGGGCTTTCCCGTCGTGGCCTCGGGCGGCATCTCGACGCTCGACGATATCCGCGCACTGGCCGCGGTGGGCGAGGATGCCATCGAAGGTGCCATTACCGGCCGTGCGCTCTACGAGGGCAATTTTACGCTGGCCCAGGCGCTGGCCGCCGCCCGAGGGGAGGAGTAGCCCATGCTTACCAAACGCGTGATTCCCTGCCTGGACGTCAAGGACGGCCGCGTGGTCAAGGGCGTCAACTTTGTGAGCCTGCGCGATGCGGGCGACCCGGTGGAGCTGGCCCGCGCCTACGACCGCGAGGGTGCAGACGAGGTCGTCTTCCTGGACATTACCGCGACGAGCGACAACCGCGCGACGACCATCGAGATGGCGGCGCACGCGGCCGAGGAGCTCGCTATTCCCTATACCGTGGGCGGCGGTTTCCGCGACTTGGCGGGCATGCGAACCATGGTTGCCGCCGGTGCCGACAAGGTGTCGCTTAACTCTGCCGCCGTGCGCGATCCGTCGTTGATCAGCCAGGCCGCCGCGGCGTTTGGCAGCCAGGCCGTGGTCGTGGCGATTGATGCCAAGCGCGTGGGCCTGCCCGGTCAGCCGGATGCCGACAAGTGGGAGGTCTTCACGGCGGGCGGTCGCAACGCCACGGGTATCGATGCGGTGGCGTGGGCCGAGGAAGCGGCTCGTCGCGGCGCCGGTGAGATCTTGCTCACCAGCATGGATCGCGACGGCACCAAGGCTGGCTTCGACCTGGCACTCACCCGCGCCGTGGCGCGCGCGGTGCCGATCCCGGTGATCGCAAGCGGCGGCGTGGGCACGCTCGAGCATTTTGCCGAGGGCGTGATCGAGGGCGAGGCCGATGCCGTGCTGGCGGCCAGCGTCTTTCACTTTGGAACTTTCAGCATTCGCCAGGTGAAGGAGTATATGGCCAGCCAAGGCATCCCTGTGAGGCTGGACTTCTAGTGCTGCGGCTTGCCCAGGCACCGCATCTTGCCGCTCAAACCGTCGCTCGCGTACCAAAGTACGCGTCGCTCCTCTTTCGCGGCAACCTGCGGCACCTGGACAACCCTCGCCGACCTGTGGGATTTCGTTTGTTACTTGGGAGAAATGATGACTGAGGTAATAAATGCTACCGAGCTTAAATACGACGCCCGCGGGCTGATTCCTTGCGTGGTTCAGCAGCATGACACCGGTGAGGTGCTTATGGTTGCTTGGATGAACGAGGAATCGGTGGGGCTGACGCTCAAGACCGGGACCACGTGGTTTTGGAGTCGCAGCCGTCAGGAGCTCTGGAACAAGGGCGCGACGAGTGGCAACATGCAGGAGGTCAAGGAGCTCTGGGCCGACTGCGATAGCGATACGCTGCTGGTCAAGGTGGACTCACCGGGCCCGGCCTGCCATACCGGCAACCGTACCTGCTTCTTTAAGCGCGTGGAAGGGGGAGTGCGATGAAAGTCGTGACGCCGTTCGAGGTCGCCGAATGCAACACCGAGCTCCTCCGCGCGGGCGTGCCATGCCGCGTGCACCTGACTGATGCCTGCGGGGCGCAGTCGCTTTGGCTCGAGGCCGAGAAGGAAAGGCTCGATGAGGCCCATGCCGTCATCGTCGAGTTCTTTGAGAAAAAGGGCGCAAAGCCTCGGTTCGATGAGGCCGGTACCTACTTTACGCTGCAGTAACGAGAGGAAATAACCATGGGAGTCAGAACAGCTAACGTGCAGCCGGGAAACATCGGTGAGACGCTGACGGGACTGGCCGAGGTGATTCACAGTCGTCGCGACGCATCGCCGCAGGAGAGCTATACCGCGCGTCTGCTGACCGACGTCGAGGACGAGCTTCTCAAGAAGCTTGCCGAGGAGGCGAGCGAGGTGATCATGGCCTGCAAGGATAACGACCACGATCACATCCGCTACGAGGCCGGCGACCTGATCTACCACCTGCTCGTGACGCTCGAGCGCTACGGCATCACCCTCGACGAACTGGCCGGCGAACTCAACGCCCGCCGCCACTAGTCATTGGGGACGTTCTTAAACGACTAGTTAGGCGAGGGGCGTGGATTCCCATTCGCCGGTGGGGTGGGGGATATCGAAGGCCCGGTAGCCGCAGTCGTAGGCGTGGGCCTGGGCCTCGCGGATGTTCCAGCAGATGTCGCAGGCGCGGTGCGCGTCCGAGCCAAAGGTGATGGGCACCTCGGCATGGGCGAAGCGGCGCAACAGCCCGGTCGCGGGGTAGTAATCGTCGAGCCCCTTGCGCGGTGCGGCGGTCGAGACCTCAACGCGGCGACCCGTATCGTGGGCGCATTCGGCCATCTGCTCCCAAAACGGCGCGGGGTCAAAGTCGGGTGCAAAGCCGTCCTTCGAAAAGCGCATGACCAGGTCGGGATGGGCCATCGCGTCAAAGTTGAGTGAGCTTTCGCAAGCACGGCACCAGTCGTCGACGTAGCACTCCCACACGCCGCGCACGCCTAAGTTTTCCCAAACATGCAAGTTGGTATCGTCGTCGATCCAACCGCAAAGGGAATCGGGTGTATCGGGGCACGCGACGTCCTCTGTCCCTGCCGTGCCCGCGGCGCCTGCCGCAATATCGCCCGGGTTGCCAATCCAGTGCACGCTGCCCAGACGTACGACGGCGCCCTGGGACCAGTGCTCTACCAAGGGCTCGCAGCCCTCGTACCAATCGCATTCAAAACCGTAGATAAAGGTGAGCTCCGGCGCAATCTGCGCGGCGAGTTTGCGGGCGTCCTCAAAGGCCAAACGATGTGCCGGCAAGTCGCCCTCGACGACCTGCACCTCGCAGTTAGCATCCATACTGGCGGGCAGGGTAAGGTGGTCGGTCGAGACCATGACGCGGCAGCCGGCGGCAGCAGCGGCACGGACGTTGTCCTCGAACGAGGCGTGCCCGTCCGAGAACGAGGTATGAGTATGGCAATCGACCAGCGGGCAGGCGGGCATGGCGACTCCTTTGCATTTGGTGAATCCGCTCCATTGTAATGGTGCAGCTCTCAACACGCCGCGCACGCCGGGTGCCGAAATCGAGTGGAAAGGCGGGGCGGCGCGTGCCGGCGCCGGCGACTACTTGCTTCGTGCCGCCGCGCGTTTGGCCTGCACTGTTACCATCGCGTGTCTCACGGCGGTGATGGGGCGATAGCGGATCATACGCGGTCCCGACCAACGCATAACCTCGCGGATCTTCTCGCGCATGGCAGGCCGGTAACAATGCGAAGGACATGCCGAGCAAAATGTCTTGGTGCCCATGTGCGGGCAGTGCTCAATGCGCGCGATGGCGTATTTCTGCAGCTCGGCGCATTCGGGGCAGAGCGTAATGGTTCGAAGGCCGAGTTTCACGCGCACGGACTCATCGCCGCCAGCCTGTTCGACCACATGCCCGCCGCCATGATGCCCACGACACCACAGCGCAATCATCTGCGACACCATTTAGGCCTCACGCTCACGTTTGCGTGCTAGCTCCGGTGTGTCGACTGGGCGCGCCATTAGCTCAGCCTCCCATGCTCGACCGAAAGCGAGAAATCGGCAAACGCGCAGGTGCTGGCACGGTGGCTCACGAGCACAATGGTCTTGCCGCGGCGCTTGAGCTCTTCGATTGCCTGCATCACGGACGCCTCGTTGAGAGCATCGAGCGCGCTGGTGGGTTCGTCGAGCAAGATGAAGGGTGCGTCGTTGAGGAAGATGCGCGCAAGGCCGATGCGCTGGCGCTCGCCGCCCGAAAGCGAGTCGCCCAGCTCGGCAACGGGCGTGTCGAGTCCCTGCGGCAGACGGTCGATGAGCGTGGTGAGTGAGGCGGAGCGGCAAGCGTCGAGCAGCTCGGCATCGGTGGCGTTGGCGTGCGCGACCAGCAGGTTCTCGCGTACGGTGCCGCAGAACAGATGCGTGTCCTGGGTCATATAGGCCTCGTGGCTGCGCAGGCTCGCCGTGTTGATGTGGCGGGCATCGACGCCGCTCACCGTGATGGTGCCGGCTGCGGGGTCCCAAAAGCGCATGAGCAGCTTAAGCAGCGTCGACTTGCCCGAACCCGAGCGCCCCATGATGCAGGTCATGGTACCGGGCGCAAAGGTGCAGGTCACGTCGTCGAGGATGAGACTCGCAGCGGTGTCGTTCGCGACCTGCTCTGTGGCGCCCGCACCGCCCGCGTCCACGCCGCCCACATAGCTAAAGCTCACATGCTCGGCTGCGGCGCCGGCAAACTCAACGTTCTGTCCATCGGCGACCTCGGCGCACTGGGGCTGCTCGTCGAGCAAATCGAGCACGCGTGCGCCCGAGGCGAGCGTCTCCTGCAGTGAGGCGCCCAGGCGGCTCACGGCCATCACCGAGCCAAACGACGACACAAAGGTAAAGACGGCGACAAACGCCGCGGCAAAATCAATCGTTCCCGCAGAAACCAGCTGCAGCGCACGCTCGAGCATCACCAGATTGGCCGCAAGAATAAGCGCATCGGCTACGGCCTCGCTGGCCGCCTGGCGGCGCTTGAGGCGCGCGTCCACGGCGCCGACTTGCTCGGTCAGCTTGCCCAGGGCACGGCTGCGATCGGCGCCACCGGCAAACTGGATAGTCTCGGACGCGCCGCGTAGACTGTCGAGCACAAAGGCACCCAGCTTACCGGCGCCCTCGCGGCTCTGGCGGCCGGTGGTGCCGCACGCCTTGGCCGAGGTCAGGGGCAGCAGCACGCCCAGGACCGCGTAGGCCACGAGCGCGATGCCCGCGAGCTCGGGGCTCACAGCCAGCAAAAAGCCCTCAAACACAACGGTGCAGACCAGAGCGATGGCAATGGGCGAGATGGTGTGCGCGTAGAAGACCTCGAGCAGCTCGATATCCGAGGTGACCAGGCTCACGAGCTCGCCCTTGCCGCGGCCCTCGAGCTTGGCGGGGGCGAGCTGGCGCAGGGCGCCAAACACCAGGTCGCGAATGTGCGCGAGCAGGCGGAATGCGATGTAATGGTTGCAGAGCTGCTCGCCGTAGTGGAGCGGCCCGCGTGCGATGCCGCAGGCGGCACAGGCCGCGCATGCTGCGATCAGACCAAGCCCCAAGGCGTTGCGGCCCAGCGCGGCCATAAGGCCAAGGGCGCCAAAGGCCGGCACGAACGCGGCGGTGAGCATACCAATGCTGCCCAGCGCGACGGCTAGCACAAGCCAGCCGGCAAGCGGTCGGACGAGCCCCATCATGCGCCATATGATGGACGGCGCCGAGCGACGGGCGCGGCCGGAGTCAGGCGCCGCGGTAGCGGAAGATGAGCCGGCACCGTTGAGGCCATCGGTACGGGCAGTACTGCCGCCAACAGCCTCAACCGCGCCGGCATCCTCGGCATCATCCTCCGCATACGCATATGCCGAGAGCTGCTCCTGGCTGTTCCACATGCGCGCATAGGCGCCCGCGTCCGACAGGAGCTCATCATGGGTGCCGCGCTCGGCAATGCGACCGCGCTCCAGCACCAGAATCTGATCGGCGTCCACGATTGTCGACAGGCGATGCGCCACCACGATTACGGTGTGCTCGCCGGCGAGCGATGCAATGACCTCGCCGATTGCGGCTTCGCTTGTGGCATCGACGTTGCTCGTCGCCTCGTCAAGCACATAGATCGGCGAGTCGTGCAGCAGGGCGCGTGCCATGCACACGCGCTGGCGCTGGCCACCCGAAAGGTTGGTGCCGCCCTCGTTAATCACCATGTCGAGCCCGCCGTTGGCCTGCACAAAGGCCGCCACGCGCGTGCGGCCGAGCGCGCGCAAAAGCTCGGCGTCGGTGGCGTTGGGCTGGGCGAGCAGCAGGTTGTCGCGCAGGGTGCCGGCAAACAGGTAGCCGTTGGTGGGCACCAGGGTGACGGCACGCATGAGTGAGGCGGCCGTGGCATCGCGCAGCTCGACGCCGCCAATGCGAACGCTGCCACGGTAGGCACCCTTGCGGCCCGCGATAATCCCCGCGAGCGTGGACTTGCCGCCGCCGCTTTCGCCCACGAGTGCCACGAGCGAGCCGTGCGCAATGGTCGCGCTGGCGCTGTCCAGCACCGTGCGGTTGCCGTATGCATAGCTCACGCCCGCGAGCTCGATATCGCCGCGACCGTCAAGCTCAACATCGCCGCGCTCGGGCTCGGGCGTATCCAAAATGCCAAACATGCGGCGCGAGGCGGCCATGCCGTTCATGGCCGTGTGGAACAGCGATCCCAGGCGGCGCATGGGCAAAAAGAACTCCTGCGACAGAAAGACGATGAGGAAGGCAGCCTCAAAGCCAATCTTGCCCGTGGCGAGCTGCAGCGCGGCTACGATAATGCCGAGCGCGGCGCCCATATAGACGACCAGGTCCATAACGCAAATGGAGCGCAGCTGCATCACCAGCAGGCGCATGGTCGCTGTGCGGAAACGCTCGGACTCTGCGTTGATGCGCTCGTGCCAGCTGCGATCGGCCTGGTAGACCTTAAGGGTGGTGAGACCCTGCACGGCCTCCAGGAACATGCCGCCCAGATCGACATAGCTGCCCCAGTACTCGGCACCGATCTTTTTGGCGTTGCGCATGACCATCATGATGGAGACGGGGATGACCGGAACGCAGGCGAGCAGCAGCGCGGCGGGAAGACCCGCCTGGCCCACGAGCAGTACAAACAGCGTGATGGGTGCCAAGCCGGCAAAGAAGAGCTGCGGCAGGTAGCCGCCAAAGTACACCTGGAGTTGCGTGGCGCCCTCGACGCTGGTCTGGACGGCCTCGGCGGTGGGGACGGTCTCGGTGTAGGAGGGGCCGAGTGCGGTGAGCTTGTCGTAGACGAGCGAGCGCACGCGGCGGACGGCTTTGAAGGCGGCCTTGTCACCGGAACGCTGCGCCAGATAGATGGCGGCGGCGCGCACGATGATGGCGCCGGCGAGCGGCGGAGTTGCCTGCGCGAGCGCGTCGACGGCGAGTGCAGCCGGCAGTCCGCCGGCAACGATGCCGCCCAGAATGCGCGCGAGGATCCACATCACCGTGATGTTTGCCATCAGCGCGATCCATTTAAACAGGACGCTCGCCACAATGTAGGGCGTTGCCTGCGGAACCAGGGAGAAGAGCCGCTTCTCGAACATGAAACCTCCTATGCCGTAACGGTGCCGGGCTGGGTCCTCGGCAGCCGCTTAGTTAGCCAAATGCAACTAGAGTAACATCGTGCAGCGGGTAAGTATGCCGAGGGTAATTTTTAGCCGATGAACTGCGTAGAAAGTTCAAAATTGTTGAGTGCGGCGAACTTTGTGGTGGACGGAATGCGGGCGCAATTTTGATCGTGTGCGGCCCGCTCCAAAACGTGTACGTCAGCCTCCAAAACCGACAAAAAATGACATGTTTGGAGGCTGACGTACATGTTTGGATAGGGGCAAGGGCGACGACGGACGAAAGTCACGCCTGTGCCACGTTCGATGTGCTAGCGTTTGGGTGAATAAAACGAGCCCGTGCGGAAAGGATCCGGACCGTATGCAACGTGGAAGTACATCTCCGCTGTCCCGCGAGACCGATGCGCCCGAAACCATCGTCAAGCTGGAGTGCGACATCGATGATGCGTCGCCCGAGGTACTCGCCTATGCCGCTGACCGCCTGCGCGAGGCCGGCGCCCGCGAGGTGCACTGGCTGCCCCTCTACTGCAAAAAAGGCCGCCCCGGCTGGCAGTTGCAGGTGATCTGCTCACACGAGGATATCGAGCGCCTGCAGACGATTATCTTTTTGGAGACCACGACCAACGCCATTCGTCGCCAGGTGATGGAACGCGTTTGCCTGCCGCGCCGATTCGAGCAGGTGACAACGCCTTGGGGCGAGGTATCCGTTAAGGTGGCGACCCTGCCCGATGGCAGTGAACGTGCGGCTCCCGAGTACGAGGACTGTGCTCGCCTTGCCCGCGAGCACAACGTGCCGCTCCAACGCGTGATGCAAGCGGCCCAAGCCGCGGCGTTGCGATTTGAGTGATGCGGGCGAGTGACGCGCCGCGCCAATCCAATTAACCCCACCGAAAGGACTCCCCATGAAATACCTCATCGCTTCCGACATCCATGGCTCGGCATACTGGGCCGAGCGCCTCTGCACTGCCATCGAATCCGAACAGCCCGACCGCATTGTGCTGCTGGGCGACCTGCTCTACCACGGCCCGCGTAACGACCTGCCGCGCGACTACGCCCCCAAACGCGTGATTCCGCTGCTCAACGCCCTGGCCGACCGCATCATCGCGGTGCGCGGCAACTGCGACGCCGAGGTCGACCAGATGGTCCTCGACTTCCCCGTCATGGCTGACTACGCCACACTATTCGACGAGACCGGACGTGAACTGTTCCTGACGCACGGCCACGTCTTTGGCGCCGGCATGCATAACAGCGTTGACCACGCGCCCGCGCTGCCCGAGGGCTCCGCGCTCGTCTACGGCCATACGCACATCAAGGTTAACGAGGAAAGCGCCGCGCACCCGGGTCTGTGGCTCTTCAATCCCGGCAGCGTGAGCATCCCCAAGGACGGCACACATAGCTACGGCGTCTACGAGGGCGGCGCGTTCCGCCATGTGATCATGGGGGAGGACTAACCATGGCCGAGCATATGGCTCAGCAAAATGCCGAGGGTTCGCGCGACCTGTCCACGCTGGTAGACGCGTCGGCCGAGCTGCAGCATCTGGTGCAGACCATCTGGCGCCTGCGTCAGCCCGACGGCTGCCCGTGGGACCGCGAGCAGACGCACCGCAGCATTGGCAAGAACATGATCGAGGAAGCCTACGAGGCGCTCGACTGCATCGAGGCCGACGACGCGGCACACCTGCGCGAGGAGTTGGGCGACGTGCTCATGCAGGTCGTACTGCATGCGCAGATTGCGGCGGATGCCGGCGAGTTTTCGCTGGCCGATGTGGCGCGCGATATCGACGCCAAGCTCATCCGTCGTCACCCGCACGTGTTTGGCGATGCGGATGCCGACAACTCCGACGAGGTGCTCAAGATTTGGGACGAGGTCAAGCTTGCCGAGAAGGCCGCCAAAGACCAGGCCGTGGCGGCAGGCGGGGCCGCACCCGAGGGTCTGCTCGACGGTGTGCCCACGCACCTGCCGGCGCTGATGCAGGCTCAGAAGGTGTCGCGCAAGGCGGCTGCCGTGGGCTTTGAGTGGGAGACGGTCCAGGACGTGTGGGACGAGGTCGCTGAGGAGCGTGCCGAGTTTGAGGCCGAGGCTCCCGGCTCGCCCGAGCGCGAGATGGAGTTTGGCGACCTGCTCTTTGCCCTGGTCAACGTTGCGCGCAAGGAGGGAATCGACGCCGAGAGCGCCCTGCGTGCCAGCACGGCAAAGTTCCGCCGCCGCTGGGCCGCGATGGAGCAGATGGCGGCCGACGCCCACGTGGATCTGGCCGAGCTTTCGACCCACGGCCTCAATGACCTCTGGGATGCCGCAAAGGCAGAGGAGTAAGACTGCGGGGGCGACGGGACGGACTTTCTCATCGCCCCCATTATTTTTCAAAAAGATTGTATCCCTTGGCTAACTTAGGGCATAATGCAAAAAGTGCGATAAGGCTAACTTATGAACCTGCGCGCCACTGTAGCGTGCAAGCCGTGTCGCCAAGCATTCAACCCGTTTCCAAGTGAGAGGGAGACAACATGAGCGATATTTTGGATGTCTACGGTCGCGAGGTACTCGACAGCCGCGGCAACCCCACCGTCGAGGTCGAGGTCGTGCTCGAGGACGGCAGCTTCGGCCGCGCGATGGTGCCTTCGGGCGCTTCGACCGGCGCCTTTGAGGCATGCGAGCTGCGCGATGGCGACAAGGGCCGCTACCTGGGCAAGGGCGTTTCGCAGGCCGTCGAGCACGTCAATAACGAGTGCGCTAACGCCGTCGTGGGCCTCGACGCCTTCGACCAGCGCGCCGTCGATGCCGCGCTGATTGCCGCGGACGGTACCCCCAACAAGACCAAGCTCGGTGCCAACGCCATCCTGGGCGTGTCGCTGGCCGTCGCCCGCGCCGCTGCCGAGTCGGCGGGTCTTTCGCTGTACCAGTACCTGGGCGGCGTCAACGCCCATCTGCTGCCCACGCCCATGATGAACATCCTCAACGGCGGCGTGCATGCCGACAATAACGTCGACTTCCAGGAGTTCATGATCATGCCGGTGGGCGCCCCGAGCTTTGCCGAGGGCCTGCGTTGGTGCGCCGAGGTATACCACACCCTCAAGGGCGTGCTGCACGAGGCAGGCCTGGGCGGCGGCGTGGGCGACGAGGGTGGCTTTGCCCCCAACCTCAAGACCAACGCCGAGCCGTTCGAGTACATCACCAAGGCCGTGGAGAAGGCCGGCTTTAAGCCCGGCGTCGACTTCATGTACGCCATGGATCCGGCCTCGACCGAGTTCTACAACGCCGAGACCGGCATGTACGAGCTCAAGGGCGAGGGTGTTGAGTACACGAGTGCCCAGATGGTCGATTACTGGGAGAAGCTCGTCGACACCTATCCCATCATCTCCATCGAGGACGGCATGGCCGAGGAGGACTGGGACGGCTGGGTCGAGCTTACCCGTCGAATTGGCAACAAGATGCAGCTGGTGGGCGACGACCTGTTCGTCACCAACACCGAGCGCCTCAAGAAGGGCATCGAGTTGGGTGCCGCCAACGCGATTCTGGTCAAGGTCAACCAGATCGGCACGCTCACCGAGTCGCTCGAGGCCATCGAGACCGCCAAGGAGGCCGGTTACGCCTGCATCGTGAGCCACCGCTCCGGCGAGACCGAGGATTCCACGATCGCCGACCTGGTCGTGGGCGTCAATGCCGGCCAGATCAAGTCGGGCGCCCCGTGCCGCAGCGACCGTATCGCCAAGTACAACCAGCTCATCCGCATCGAGGACGAGCTCGAGGGCAGCGCGCGCTACGCCGGCAAGGCCGCGTTCTACAACATTCGCTAAACGGGTGAATTTGGCGAGGGGGAGGCTGACTCGGTTCCGCCCCGCCTTGGCTGGATGCTGCAAAGCGCTATGGGCGCTGGGCCATATGGCTCAGCGCCTTTTTTATGTCGAGCAAAGGCTGGCGAAGGCGGTGCGGGTGCTCGTGCTATAACTAAAGGACTTAGCGCAAACAAACCTCAACCGCACAAGGCGCACATGGATCAGATTTACGACAACAGGTACTATTCTGCCGGTTCGCGCGAGCCGTCGCCTCGCCGTGCGCGCACGGTGCAGCTCGGTGGGTCCGCCTACGCCGGCGTCGACCGCTCCACGCAGCGCCCGACAAGTACCTCGCGCCCCAATGCTCAAGTGAATACTTCGACAGATGGACCGGTGCGCCCGGCACGTTCGTCGCATGCGTCGCGTCCCTCGACTCAGGCACACGACAAATCGAGCAGGCCCTCGAACCGTTTTTCGGGCTCGGACTTTATGCGCTACGCCAACGACAACGCGGTGGTCAAGGCGATCTATGACTTTACGCATGGCTCTCTGCGTCCGCTGTTTATCGGTATCGTGGTGGCGCTGGTGCTCGTGAGCCTGTATTTTCCCGTGCGCGATCTGTACGTGGCAAAGCGTTCGAGCGATATCTTGGCCAAGCAGGTCGAGATTCGCCAGCAATACAATGATGAGCTGCAAAAAAGCGTCGACAAGCTGCTCTCGGAGGAGGGTATCAAGGACGCGGCGTCCGAGGACCTGGGCCTGGTGATGCCCGGCGAGAAGAAGATTGACGTGCTGGGCTTGGATGACGATTCGGACTCGTCGTCGAGCAAAAAGTCCTCAAACGCCAAGAAGGCCAGCGAAGTTGCCAAGGAAATCGAAGAAGTCGGCAAGGACGCGCCGTGGTACATCCAGGCGCTCGACATGCTGTTTGGGTTTAACGGCGTCGAGGGCCAGACGGTCGTGTCCAACGGCAAATAGCGCCCGGAGGGGAGCCCGCAATGACAAATTGCAAACGCTATAAGGTGGCCGCGATCGACCTGGGAACGGTGTCGTCGCGACTGGTGTTGGCCCAGGTCGAGGGCGGAGCGATTGTGGAATCGTCCAAGCATACCGAGATTACCGACCTGGGCGAGGGCGTGGACGCGACGGGCCGCTTTTGCGAGGCGGCCGTTGAGCGTGTGCTCGCTGCGTGCCGCATGTTTGTGGACGAGGCCCGTGCCTTTGGGGCCGCGTGCGTCTGCACCACGTGCACGAGCGCCGCGCGCGATGCGTCCAATGCCGCGCTGCTGCTGGACGGCCTGCGCGAGCTGGGGCTCGAGCCGCAGGTGATTCCGGGCGAGGTCGAGGCGCGCCTGACGTTTTTTGGCGTGGCGCACGACTTTGCAGGCGAGCGCATCATCGTTGCCGATTCGGGCGGCGGATCCACGGAGCTCGCGACGGGCGTCTATGCGCCGGAGCGTGGGGTCTTTGCGCTGGAGGGCACGCGTTCGCTGGACATTGGCTGCCGTCGTTTGACGGAGCGCTTCTTCTCGGTGCTGCCGCCTGCGGACGGCGAGCTTGCTGCCGCCGCCAACTGGGCGGGCGAGCAGTTCGCTGCCTATTTTGAAGGCCTGCCGAGCAATTTTGAACGCGCCGAGCGCTTGGTCGCGGTGGGTGGCACCGTCACCACGCTCGTGGCGCTCGTTCATGAGCTGGAACCGTACGATTCGAGCTTTGTGCACCTGCGCGAGCTTTCGCTGGATCAGGTTTCGGCTGCTATCGAGCGCATGTCCACGCTGGATGTTGCAGGCATTGCCGCGCTGCCGGGCGTGCAGCCCAAACGCGCGGGCGTGATCTTGGCTGGTGCCGTGGTGATTCGCGAGCTTATGCGAGCCGGCGGCTACGACACGCTCACCGTAAGCGAGAACAGCCTGCTTGCCGGCATGGCCGCCACCATTAACGAGGTTCTCGACGGTGAGCTACCCACCATCGGCTGGACCCCCAGCCTCAGCGCCCTCCAATAAGTTGCGGTGAAATATGGACTAAAATCGCCCTTTCGGGCCCCAAACAGTCCCTATTCCACCGCAACTCAACAGCCGGCACTTAGGGACGTTCCTTTTCTGCCGGCACCTGGGGACAGTCCTTGCGGGGCGTCCCCACAGCGCCTATGCCAGCTTGTCGATTTGCCCAATCTCCCAAAGCGGAATATTGACGAGCATGCCTTCATCTCTATATGCCGCCAGGGAGGTCCTCACACAACGCATGAGCTTGAATTTTTCGCAGGCTATTTTCAGGCTCTTTGCTTTGAGGTTCTCCGCCGCCTTGACCTCAAGCGGAAGCACGGTTCCCGCATGGTCGATGGCAAAGTCGGTTTCGGCATTGCCGGAGGTAGAGGACCAGTACGCAGGACTTTTGCCTTGCAGCAAGAGTTCCTGTGCGACATATTGCTCGGTGAGCGAGCCCTTAAACTCAGTGAAAACAGCGGATCCGTTTAGGACGATGGTCGGGGGGAGGCTGGAGAGCGCTCCAAGGATGCCGGTGTCAATGCAAAACAGTTTGAAGCCCGAGAGATCCTCATAGCTCAAGAGCGGTGCTCTGAGGGCAGAAACGCGCGGAACCTTATGAACGATTCCGTAGTCCGCGAGCCACTGGAGGCTTTCCTCAAAATCGCGTGCGCGCGCTCCGGGGCGAAGGGCGCCATAGACAAACTTCTTGTTCTCCTTGGCAAGCTGGCCGGGAAGGGATTTCCAAACCAACCTCATGCGCTCGACGATGCGGGCGGGTGCATGTTTGCCAAAATCGGATTCGTAAGCCTCGATGATTTGCTGCTGAAGCCTTCGGGCTTCGATGAAGTCGCGTGTCTCGGCGAAAGCGGAGACAACTTCGGGCATACCACCGACAACAAGGTATTCCTTGAGCAAGTGCTCGAGCTTTTCGGTAACGTTTGCTAGAAGGTTCATGTCTGCGGCAAGGATGGCGTCGGCGAGCGGGTTGCCGTCGACGGCACGAACGAACTCGGCAAACCCCATGGGACGCATGGTGAGCTGGTCGATTTTGCCGACGGGAAATGACTCGTTTTCGCGTCGGAGCGCGAGACCCATATAGGAGCCGGCTGCTACGATGTGGTATTCGGGTGCAAGTTCGTTGAAGTACTTGAGCGAGGTGATCCCGTGTGGCGCCTCTTGGATCTCGTCGAAGATGATGAGCGTGTCTGCCGGCGTTATGGTTTGGCCACTTAGGAGTTCTATCTGGGAGATGATGCGCTTGGGGTCGAGGTCCCCATCGAACAGCGAACGTGCGCTCGGCTCGAGCATAAAGTCAAAACGAATGACGTTTCGATACTGCTGGCTTGCGAATTTGTTAAGAAGCCACGTCTTTCCTGTCTGGCGGGCTCCCTTAAGCAAGAGAGGTTTGCGATTCGCCCTTGATTTCCAAGCGATAAGTTCACTCATAAGCTGTCGTTGCATATTGCCTCCCAACCCTCTCGGCTAGTATAAGGCCATATGCGCGTTTCCCTTGGAAAATGTGCGAGACAACCACGTTTTTCCATCGAAAAATGTGCGAGACAACCACGTTCTTCCATCGAAAAATGTGGGAGTATCAACCTAAGCTGCGGTGAAATAGTTCTTAAATAGGCTGGTAAACAGCATAAACAAGAACTATTCCACCGCAACTCACCATCTGTATCGGCATCCAAAAGAAACGAGCCCGCATCCCCAGGGGACACGGGCTCGTAAACAATACATGGTAGGGGCGGTGGGACATCTGCGTATTTGCTGCGCAAATCCGCACCGGCTTCGTCTGCCTGCCGGCGTCCTCGCCGGCTCGCTACGGACGCTGCGCGTCCGCTTTACGCTCGCCCCTTCGCGGGTTCGAGTCCCACCGGCGTCTTAAAGAAATGAGCCCGCATCCCTGGGGGACACGGGCTCGTAAGCACTACATGGTAGGGGCGGTGGGACTCGAACCCACAATCCTTGCGGCGAGAGATTTTAAGTCTCCTGCGTATGCCAATTCCGCCACGCCCCCGTGAGACTAGAAGTCTAGCACAAGCCGTCCGTTACGCGTTGACGGCCATCGAGTGCTGGCCTGACTTTTCCAAGTACTCGGCAAACTTGGCTTCGTCGCCCTTGTTCTGGTACTGCAGGGCCAGCAGGTACTCCAAGCGGCAGCGCTTGACCGGGTCGTCGCCGACATCCTCGAGCATGCGCTCCAGCTCGGGAATGTCGTTGTGACGCTTGAGGATCATCGTGTCGTACATCAGCTGGCACTCGTGCGCGACCGCCTCGGCCTGACCGCCCTCAAAGCCCTTGATTTCGTGCAGCAGCTCCTTGGACTTTTTGCGGTCCTCCTGGCCAACGTAGTAGTTAAAGGCCTTGATCACCAGGTCGACGCGCTGCATCTTGGGCAGGTTGAGTCCCAGCAGCAGGTCGAACATCTCGCCGGCGCGCTCGTGGTCCTCGCGCAGCAGATAGGAGTTTAGACGCAGGTAGTCGCGGTTGTAGCGCGGGTACAGCATGCTGGTGAGTTTGCCGTCGAGCAAACGATCGAACTCGGCCCACTGTTTGGCGGCCATCAACTGTTGCAGGCGTTTAAACGTAGTGCGTTTTTTGACGCTAAAGAACACCGATACGGCGATACAGATGATAACGACGGCGGTCCAGAGTGTGCGGGAATCGGGCATGTTAGGATCCTTAGTCGCTCATAAAGCGAGCGGTATGACAACACGTACTAGATGTATTATACGCAGCGCACAAGCAAACTGGCATAAAAGCTCATCGAGGCTGAGTGCCATCGCTCGCTGCGGTACACTTACCTAAAGTAAACCATGAAGGGAGACATTACCTATGAAGAAGATCGTTTTGGCTTGCGGCGCTGGCGCTGCTACTTCCACGCTCGTTGCCCAGAAGGTCGCCACCATGCTCGACGCCAACGGTTACGCCGGCAAGTATGAGATCGTGCAGTGCGCCATCTCCGAGGCCAAGGACGCTTGCGACGAGGGCGCCGACCTGCTGATCGCCACCACCGTTGCCCCCGAGGGCCTCACCTGCCCGTACGTGAGCGGCGTGCCCTTCATGACCGGCATGAACCGTGTCGCTGCCGAGAAGGCCGTTCTCGACGTTATGGCTCAGTAGGCGCTGCCTGTATGAATGAGCAGAACGCCAACCCGGTAGAGCTCTTTGGCATGCGCGTCGCCCACGTGGGCATTAACGCCACCGACCCGGCCGATGCCCTGGAGATCGCGGAGCTGTTCTCGACGATGATGGGCCTACCTGTCATCGAGACCCCGGTTTCGTACTTTAACGATTCGCTGATCGAGGTCATGAAGCAGAACGGTCGTGGCACCAAGGGCCACATTGGCTTTGCCGTCAACGACATCGATGCGGCCGAGAAGTGGTTTGCCGAGCGCGGACTCGAGGTCAACGAGGAGTCGCGCGTGCTGCTGCCCGACGGCGGCACCAAACTCGTGTACTTTAAGCGCGAGTTCGCCGGCTTCGCCGTGCATCTGTGCCGCGAGTAGCGCACAAGCTGCTATAGCTAGCAAAAAGGGATAGGGCCGCATGGCCTTATCCCTTTATTTATGCCGAGGGGCTTTCTATCGTGGCAGGCGAATCGTAAAGCGGCTGCCGACGCCCTCGACTGAGGTCACGCCAATGACACCACCATGGCTATCGACGATCCACTTGGCAATGGCAAGCCCCAGACCCGAGCCCTGCGCGCCGGCATCGCGTGCGTTGTCGGCGCGGTAGAACCGTTCAAACGCGTGAGCTGCGGATTCCTGGTTCATGCCGATACCCTCGTCCTCAACACTTATGTCGATCGTGCCTGCGCCCGCATCCGGCGCTACGCCAAACGAGATGGGCGTGCCCGCGTCCGAATACTTGGCGGCGTTTTGCACGATCACGCGCAGAGCCTGCTTCACGAGCGCCACGTCAACGGGCGCGTCGCAGCGCGGGTCGCTGACAAGCGCAGCGTCGTACGCCAGTCGATACGTGTGCGCGGCATCGATCATCTGTGACTCCTCGCATACCTCGCCGACCAGCGCGGCCAGGTTGGTATTCGCACGCCGCAGGACCGTGCGTCCGGCGTCGCCGCGTGCCAAAAACAGCAGCTGTTCCACGAGCTCTTGCATGTGCTCGCTTTCGGCCTTGAGGGACGCGATGGATTCTGCCAGCACGTCCGGGTCGTCTTTGCCCCAGCGGTCGAGCATGTTCACGTAGCCCTGAATCACCGCGATGGGCGTGCGCAGCTCGTGGCTCGCGTCGTTGACAAAGCGCATCTGCTGCAGCTTGGCCTCTTGCATCTGGCGCAGCAGGCGGTTGAGCGCGACCTCGATGCTTGCCAGGTCGGCGTCGCCGGTGGTGACGCTCGGCGAGTCGACGCTTGCGCGCTCGATGGCCTGCTCGAGCGTTTCCATCTTGCCGCCGGAGAGCTGCATGCGGCCGAGTTCGTCCACGCGCAGGGCCAGGTCGTTGAGCGGCGCCATGGTGCGGCGCACGCGGCGGGCGCCGCCGAGCATGTTGAGCACGCTGATGACCTGCCAACCCACAACGACAAGGTAGAGAGGCCATAGCGTGACGAGGTCCTGCGCGAGGGGGAAAGTCTTGGTGGTACGCGCAAGCTCGACGGTATAGGTGAGCGTTGTCAGGTCCCAGCCGCGCGCGGGCGTCAGCGACATGCTGCGAACGGTGGCGCTGGGGATCCATCCTGCGGTAAACGCGCCGTTGGGCAGCGTCCGGTTGTATCCATAGACGAGGATCGCCACCGCAATAACCAACAGCAACAGATCGAGCCAGACGTAGCTCATCAGGCGGCGCCACATATAGCTCCAGTTGATGGCGCGGGCGATGGAGGTGACGCGCTTGGCCTCGGCATTACGCGCGGCAGACATAGCCCACCCCGCGCACGGTCTGGATGATGCGGGCGCCGCCGGCGTCTTCGATCTTGGCGCGCAGGTGCGCGATGTGCACGTCGACGTTGTTGGTGTCGCCTACGTATTCGTAGCCCAGCGCCTCGTGCGCGATGCGCTCGCGCGTGAGCACGGTGCCGGCATGCGCCATAAGCAGGGCGAGGACGTCGAACTCGCGGGCCGTGAGCGCGATGGGCGAGCCGCCGACCGTGACTTCGCGGCGGTCGGGGTCGAGCGCAACCGAGTCAACGGTAAGCGCGGCGTGGGAGGGCGTGGCAGCGGTCTGGGTCGTGTCGGTTGCCGGGGACATTGTGGCGATACCGGCGCCCGCGCCGCCTGCCGCGCCCGCCCCAGTACCGGCGCCGCCAACGCCCGAAGCCGCCCGCACGGCCTCCGAGCGCTTCAGTGCCACGCGGATCCGTGCGAACAGCTCCTCAATCGCAAATGGCTTGGTCAGGTAATCGTCAGCACCGGCGTCAAGCCCTGCCACCTTGTCCATCACGGCATCGCGCGCGGTGACCATAATCACCGGCACATCCTTGTGCTTGCGGACACGCCGCAAGACCTCCATGCCGTTGAGCTGCGGCAACAGCACGTCGAGCAGAATCAGATCGTAGTCGCGCTCCAGCGCCAGGTCCACGGCAGTGCGGCCATCGGCGGCGTGTTCCACCTGGTAGCCCTCGTGCTCCAGCTCGAGCGTCACAAAGCGGGCGATTTTCTCCTCGTCCTCTACGATCAGGATCAGTGCCATGCGTGCCCCCGTCTGCGATTACTTGTCGTCGTTGAGATTTTGCTTGATGTCGTCCGCGGCGTTAGCAGCGCTATCCATAAGGTTGTTGATGCTGCCGGGCACGTCGCCGTCGCTGTCGATGCGGTAGCGCATGCCAAAGAACAGGCCAATCAGCATCAGCCATATCGTGGCGCCCCAGGCAAACAGCGCGACGATGGGGATCAGGATGGGAATGTTGAGGATGATCGCATCGCGGCGCGTGGCGATAAACTTGGTGTCCAGACTCAGGCGGAAGAGCTTTTTGAGGTACTCCCACACGCTGTCCATCTTCTTGGAGAAGTCGGTCTTTTCGCTCGACTTTTCGTAGGCGGCCTGCGCGGCGACCATCTCGGCAGAGGGCTCATCGACTGGCGCGGACTCGGTGGCGGCATGCGCCGACGTGGTCTGGGTCTTGCCCTGCGACTCGAGCCAAATGATGGCATCCAAAACGTTGCCGTCGGCAGCGTCGAGCGCCGCCTTGGCATCGGTGTAACTCACGTTGCACTTGGTGCGGATGGTTTCAACTTTTTCGAGGTCGTCCATGACCTGTCCTTTCGTTCGATGGGCGCGACGCCGGGCAATTTGCTCGGGTGCGAGCGTTGCGTTCGGCGGTCTGCGTTGCGCCGCCCCGCCCTTGGTCGAACTCTATAGTGCAGGTTATAGATTAAGCGATTCTTGAGCCAAGATTAATGTTGGATGAGTTTTTGGGTGGTGCGGAGGCGGGCAGGGGCAGAAAAGGCAGGTTTTGCGTGGCGTGAAGGAGGGGCGGTCTGATCTTTGGGATAGCTGATAGCGAGGTCTAATACTTTTCCGAGAAGTGAATGAGTGAAAACGGACCCCCGAAGCATCGACACTTTAGAGGTGCCGCTTCCTGCGGTTTCAATGCTGAAATCCCACGATTTTGCCGCCGAAAAATGCGGATGTTTCAGGGGTCCAAAAACAGCCGTTCACTTCGCGGAAAAGTATTAGACCTCAATAGCGGGGGATGGGGTGCCGGTGCAAAACGGCGTCAGAAATGGGGTAAACAAGGCAAACGGATCTAATGGATCAAAAATCACGTTGCAAAAGTATGAAAATATCCTACAATTGCAGCATGAAGTACTTTAGCAACATAGCGGCGATAAGCGAGCTTTCCGAGAGCGAGGGCGTGTTCACCACAGCCCAGGCGGCTCGCGTGGACATCTCTCGAGATGCGCTGGCGCACTCATGCCGCGCAGGGCGTCTTGAACGGATATGCCACGGCGCCTACCGGATGTCTGGAACGCAGCGCCGAGACACCGACGAACTCAACGCCTTTTGGAAGCTCACCAATCCCTCCCTTTGCGCGTGGGAGAGAAAACGTCAGTGGGATGGCATCGCCGTGAGCGGTACGACAGCGGCGAACCTACAGCAAATGGGCGATTTCTATCTGTCCCCCTACAGGATGACCGCGCCCATGCGTATCAATACAAGAAACGAATCCCTTTCTTTTGTAAAGCGCGAGATTGCTGAGCGGGACATCGTTTGGCTCGACGGCCTGCCGGTAACTAAACCCGAGCGCACGCTTGTCGATCTTTGCCTCGATTGCGAGGATCCCTCATTAATTATCGATGCCTATCACGATGCGCTTGGACGTGGACTCGATATACAACGGCTGAAGGATCTTGTAGAAGAGAACTCTAAAACCGCCAAACGACGCGAGCTGATGGCGCCTTTGCTGATGGTACTGAACGGGTAATGCGAAACGGAGGACATGGTGAAGTACAAAACGCCTGCCGCATTGGAGATGGCTGTTAGGAATGCCGCAAGAGAATCACCAATGGATACTAATCGGGCAATCGTTGGTTTCTACTTTCATCGCTTCCTATGTCGCGTTTTTTCAGAAGATGACTGCCGTTTTGTGCTTAAAGGTGGTCAAAGCGTCCTGGCGCGAACGCTCGATGCGCGTGTCACAAGAGATATTGACTTGGTTGCTCAAGAGGAGAGCCTCGAAGAGGCTGTTGCCGATCTGGTGCGGGCGGCTTCGATTGATCTGGAGGATTTCGTTTCGTTTGTCTTTGATCGTGCAGAGCAGATCAAAGAAGAAGATGAGTATCGGTGCGGTGCTAAGGTATGGTTCACCCCCTTTATGGGAACCAAGAAGCTACAGCCAATTTCAATTGACTTGGTAATTGATGAAGTGCGGGGACTTGAGCCTGAGGTTCTCGCGCCGATCGATCGTTTGAATATCGAGGGGCTCCCAGTCTGCGACTATCGAGTATGCCGAGTGGAGAGCGCCCTTGCAGATAAATTGCTCGCAATGATAGAGATGCATGAGGGCCGTGCCTCTTCGCGAATCAAGGATATAGTCGACATCTTGGTGTACGCGAAAACTTGCTTCATCGATGGGGCTACACTTATCGAGAGAGTCGAGAAAGAAGCGTCTGTCCGCAAGGTGGCAATGCCGGAAGAGTTCGTGGCGCCTCTCTGGTGGAAACAAAATGGTTCTGCGCAGTATGTAAAGATGGCTAGGCAGGCGGGGGTACTTGATCTCGCGGGGAGTATCACTGGAGCAGAAGAGATCGTCAATCGGTTGTACGTACCGTGCTTTGACCGTTCGGCGAATATGTGCAAATGGAATCCTCAGACCACGGGATGGGAATAGTCTAGATAGTTTAGCCGGCGGCAGGACCAGTTCCTGACGCCGGCTTAAGACGTTTCTACTGCCTATGCGCTATTCGCAGGCCTGGTCGACCACCTGAGTGACGGCCTTCTTTGCGGTTTCGAGGTTGCGCTGGGCTTGGGCGACAGCGGTCTCGGCTTGTTTCTTTGCTTCTACGACCTCGGCAAAGCGATTGATGGATTCGCTGTACTCGCGCGTGCGCGGGTCGAGCGCTGGCGGGACTTCGATCTCGAACAGGTCGGTAGGGCGGATGGCGCGGATGCTGGCTGCTTCAGTTAATGCTTGAATCAGCTTCGCCCCATGGCCTTCGGTAAGGTATCCAACGATTATCTCCGAAAACACTACGCGCTCCTCTTCGGTCATCGTTTGGAACGACGGGCGAATGACGGTGGTGTTATGCGAAGCAACCAGGTGTTGCTTCGCGTCATCGGCGCTGACGACGAGCAGGTTGGACGCGCCGTAGCGACCCAGCATGCGTGGCATGACGATATCTCCAGCGCGGAGCTCATATCGATCGAGAACGCTGGGGTTCACCTTTACGATTTTGGAATCCGAGCCATTTGCACTCTCTACAGCATCTGCGGGTAGAAGGTTGCCGTCTTGAAAATCTTGAGATGAGATTCGGCGCACCTCGACTGCGTCAATGTCGTTCGATGTCGTGCTCTCGCGGGGCATGAATGGCGCGACTCGCGTAAAAGAGTCACCGAGTGTGGCGCTGTAGTTTCGGGTGATGGCGATGAGGCTGATTTTGCCTTTTGAGAGAGCGGCGTGGTGTTGGAGCAGCTCGCGCGTGGCAAAAGTGGACGTTTCGATTGGCGTCGATCTTGGCGTATTGGTATCAATGCGGGCCCAGTCAGGAGAGATAGAAAAGGTGATATCAGAGTAATACGATGTTTTAGTCACATATTGAAAACGCGGTCCGGGCTCAATTGCGCTGCGAAATGCAACGCTGCGATTTCCTGAAGACAGTATGAGGAGCGCGCTTGTCATGTAGGGCCTGGGCTCGGAAAGTGGCAAATAAACGACGCTCTCGATGAGCCCTTCGCGTATCAAAATCGTGCGTGCTTGTTCAGCTTTATCAAGTAAATCGGCGGGAAGTACCACGGCTGCTCGAGTGCGGCCCGAAAGGGCGAGAGCATACAGGCACCAAATAAAAGGACCCCAGTCGCAAAAATCAAGGTAGCCAGGCTCTAAATAATCGATGAGCGCGGCACTGTCTTTTTCGATATCGTGCTTATTTGCGCGGTAGTAGTTTGATGCATCGACAAACACCGGCGCTGCATCATCATCGCTTGCATTCTGCTTGCCGGGTTCAAGCTCACAAATATCGGGCACGCCGTTACCGTTTAGGGTAAAGCACTTAGCGAGATCTTCGGCATCCACAGCGCCAGGCAGACGGACAGTGAGCAGGCGACTGCCTTGTTCCAGGTTAAGCGCGCGCGAGAGGGCGGCGGCGGTGAGGCGTGGCAATGATGATGTAGTTTCACGCATGTATAGAGCCCTTTCTTCTTAGTGGGTTTATATTAGCAGAAAAAATTGAAAATTTCTAATGACGAGAACATTGCACTGTGCTATCCTCGAAGCAATCCAAAGCCAACTCAATATTAACTGCTTGATACAACCGCTATACAGCCTTTAGGCAAACTGCGCTATCGAGCAGGGCAATTTCACTTACGAAGCAGCAGGTTAGGTCAATAACTACTACCTATGCCTCAGAACATTCTAAAACTTAGAACAAACTTACCGACAAACATTTGCAACCGGACAGGAAGAAGCATCCATGAAGAACGAAGACAACATTTATGAGGTATTCCTCAACACGCTCGACGAAGACCTCCGTGGCATGTGCGAAAAGAACGTGAAGGCAGAGAAGCCGTTTCCGTATCCGTACTGCGGTGAGGAGAACGTTGAACGCCTCGCTAAGGCGCTTGTTGGCGTACTGGAAAAGCATTCACCCGATATTCCCGGGCTGGTGCCCGAGCAGTATCGAGACGATGTGCACGAGGCTCGCGAGCTTTTGGCCGCGGCGGCGCTCGCTTTGCTGTCGCTGTACTTTCCCCAGCGCGATAACTGTATGCGCTGCATGGCCATCTTAATTAGCCTGTTTCGGCACGGAAGCAATCCGCGCTTTAAATCGAGCGGCGTGCTCATGTTTGAGCAGGTTTCGACAGGTATGAAGTACTCGTCCGAAAAAGGGGGACGCATTCCGTCTCGCTTTGTGCGAAGCATCGACTACAAAAGACCCAGCGACCACGTGCATCGCGATGGATCGCATGGATTTACGGCGGACGAAGACGATGCCGTCATGTTTTTCGAACGTTACCGCGTGATTCAGCAACGCGTATTCGATGCGAGTTCGCGTTTCAACTTCGAGCTATGTGTCAAACGCCCGTTTGAGGCGCTTTCGGACAATCGGCAGAACTTTTATTACAGGGAGGAAAAGATGGAAACCGATTTGGCAACCAAGGTACAGAGGCTTCGGGACCGCTACACCCTCAACTACGCTCAGGCCAAGGGATACGACCTGCTCGACAAGCTGATGATCGAGTCGTTGCTTGCGTATCTGCGCGACGGGACGGTCTCAACCGTGGCGCGCGAGAGCTATGTGGCGCAGGCCGAGCGACTGATTGACGGCGCGGTCAAGTTGCCATGCGCGACAAGCCCCAAGGAGGGCGAAGGCATCGGCCGTATTTCCTAGCAACTACGCAGAACCATCGACAAGAAAGGGGCCGTGACATGTCGGTCATTAAGATGTACGGCTACGAGGCCGCACAGCAAACGGAGTATCAAGCCAAGAAGTGGGCGACCAAGGAGGAAATGCAGGCGCTGTCGTCCGGCGATGAGCAGCGCGATGTGATCTTGGCGCACGGTGCCACGGTTGCTTTTTACGAGGGCGATAAGCACTGGGAGACGAGCGTGTCCAACAACGTGTTTGTCTTTGGCGGAACCGGCAGCGGCAAAACGGCGAGTTTCGTTTTGCCCAACCTGCTCAATCACCACGAATGCTGTTATGTGGTCACAGACACCAAGGGTGAGCTGCTGCGCCGTACGGGGAAAGGCTTTGAAGAGGACGGCTACGAGGTAACGGTTCTCGATACTGTTAATCCCGAGCGGTCGGCCGGATACGACCCTCTGCGTTACGTGATGGATGTCGAGGATATCCCCACCACAGTGGCGGCAATCATGGAGGGGGTCGATCCTGATGGGCGCAGCTTTAGGAACGACCCGTTTTGGGACAACGCGAGCGATCTGCTGCTCCGAGCGATTATTGGAATCCTGTTCCTTTTGGAGTGCCTTGCCGGCACATTTGCGCCGGGTGGGGATCCCACGGCTCCGCGCCGCTACCTTAAGATAAACAACGTCTTTAAGCTGGCCGCGCTCATCAAGGTCACGGGAGATGGCGAGGGCCGATTTCCGTTGGACTACCTTGTGGGGCAGGTGGAGTCCAAGGAATTTCTTGGCAGGTATGAGTCGGCGAACGCGGACCTGTATGGCGTTGAGCAGTACCGCGATTTTCGCGGAGCAGCCGATAGGACGCTTAAGAGTATTCTGATCACACTCAATGCGACCATCTCGCGGCTTAAGACTCCCCAGCTCATGCGCGTCTATGAGAAAGATGAAATGCGTCTTGACCGTATCGACGAGGGCAAGCGCGTAATCGATCTTAAGGTGAGCGACAACGACTCGACCAATGCATGGCTTGCCAACGTTGCCCTTAAGCAGCTGTTTAACCTGGCCCAGCGCCGCGCCGACGCCAGCCCTAGTGGGCATTTGCAGCGCCGCGTGCAGTTTATTCTGGATGAGTTTCCCAACGTGGGCCGCATCCCCGATTTTGAGCGGAGTATTGCGACCGTGCGCAGCCGTGGCATGAGCTTTTTGATGTGCGCGCAGTCGTTGAGCCAGCTCGATGGTGTGTATGGCGAAACCACAGCTCATACCATCCTCGATAACTGCGACAGCTTGGTCTACATGGGCGGCGGCAGCAACATCGCGACACAGGAGTACATAAGCAATCTGTGCGGCGAGTCGGTTCTGGGCACCAATTACGTGGGCGCCGAGCGTACTGCCGTCGATGTGCGCGGTTGCGTGATAACCCCGGGCGAGGTGGGGCTTATGCCGCGTACCGACTGCCTGGTCAAAGTAACCGGCATGCGCCCCTTCCGTGCCAAGAAGTATTTTTGCGGCGACCATCCCAATGCGGCCAAGTGGCTGAGGGATTAGTCCTTGCAGCTTCGCGCGTTCAATCTTGCCTATTTGACCGCACGGCTTCCATTGGCCGCTAGCCGTGCGGCCTCGTTTTACTTCCTTACCGATTCCGTTTAGAAGGGAATTACCATGTCCGTTATGTATCGTGAGCCTAGCATTATCAAGAAGTCCAAGGACGGTCGCGTTGCCGCCGTCGATATGGCAAGTGAGCTGCTTAACAGCCGCGTGCTGCTGCTGGAAGGCGAGGTCAACGATGTGACCTGCAATGGCCTTATTAAGTCCATGCTGGTGTTGGAGCATCAGAGCGCCACCGAGCCCATCACCCTCATCATCAACAGCCCGGGCGGTAGCGCTACGGCGGGGCTGGCGCTCATCGACACCATGCAGTCGCTCGACTGCCCCGTGATCACGGTGGGCGAGGGCGTCGTGGCCTCGATGGCCGCGGTGATCTTGGCCTGCGGCGACCACCGCCAGGTATACCGCCACACGCAAGTGCTCATCCACCAGTTGATGGGCGGCACGGGCATGGCGCAGCAGACCGATATCGAGATCGTGGCCCAGCACACGGCGGCCATGCGCGCCGAGCTGGACGAGCTGCTGGCCGAGCATGGCAACCTGAGCGCCCAGGAGTTCCACGAGCTCACCGAGCGCGACTGCTGGTGCAACGCCAGGCGCGCTCTGGAGTTGGGTCTGGTGGACGAGGTGATTGCTCCGAGTAAGAAGGCGCTCTAGCGGGGCTCATGTCTTGTGGGCATATAGAGCGGGGCGAACGATCGCGTAGTTTAACGGCCAGAAAGAGGTTGAACATGAGCAGGATTTGGGATGTCGACGGCATTGAGTGGGAAGACCTGCCCACCGTGAGCGACCTGCTGTGCGCTGCGGACACAAAGATCCTGGCGCGCGAGGTTGCCCTGCGATACGGCGGCAAGCCGGACGGCCGCGGCCGTGTCGATAACGAGCGCAGCTTAAAGCGCGCCCGCCGCAAGGTCAAAAAGCTGCGCAAGGTTGACCCCGAGCCCAGCGACAATATCGTCCTGCTGCCCAAGCACGTCATCAATCGTCGTGGTGCAGGCCACGGCTTTGGCTATTACGACGTGGAGCCGTGCATCTTTACACGCGGCGGCGTTCAAATGCTAGGTGAGGATGTGCTTGCCAAAGTACGTCCGTGGGAATTGATCTTGATGGATGATGAGTCCGCGAGCGAAATGCTGGGCTATCGCGTATGGCTCGGCGGCGAGTGGGACCTGTGCGAGCGCTACCGCTTTTTGGCCGTGGTGTGCGTTCGCATGCTGAACAGCATCCGGGCGCAAAAGGAGCTGCGCAAGTGCCTCGTGCAGGGCGAGACAGCCTGTGATATGGACGAGGACGAGGCGATCGAAGGGATTCGCCGCGACGTGCTGTATCCCGAGGAAGTGATCAACGCCAAACTCGGCGGCTATTGGGATGCGAGTTTGGGACTCAACCTGCCCTGGAAGAACGAGCACCGGCAGACTTGCACGCGAATCGACAGGGCTATCGATGACCTGTTTTCTAAGGAAACGAAGCGCTGCGCTGCCGAGCTTGGGAAGAAACTTGAGCGAGGGTATGAGGAGCGCGAGGATCAATTTGACGAGGATTTACTGAACGGGATGTCCTTGTGAATGGTTGCTAGCGGTCAGACAAAAATCTGTCCGGACGGAATGGTAGAAAGATAGCGCAAATGGAATCTGTGCATTAAGGAGTTGGCAATGGAAATCGTCTATAAGGAACTGTTTCGTGTAAACCGTCCTATCTATGGTCCTGGACCAGGAGGTTTCTTCATTAAAAGATTCAAGAAAAGCGGATACAGCGAGGCTGAATTATTCGATTTAATTTCAGGAATGGACTTCTCTCTCGCTGGAGCTGACGAGGACATCAGCCTGAAAAAGAAATGCAAAACAATCGAACGGGCGGTTGCTGAGACGCATTATACGAGCTGGGTCCTTAGCCTGATCGGCATCATTGTCTCTCTTATGGCCGGAGGATATCTGTCTGCGTTGATAGCCAGCAATCCACTTTCTGCCGGAATTTTCGGGGCGCTATTCCTGATTGTCTTGGGAATATATGCATGGTTTCGGTTTTGCTTTGAGCGAAATCGGACCGTGCTATTGTGTGCATTGGAGCACATAAAGACGCTTCAGCCATAGTTGCATGAAATCAAAGACAGAGGTAAGAAACGCGTGTCGCTGCCTATAGGCATAGGGGACACCGTTGGTATTCTTTCGCAAATTGGTTTATTCGGCCTCGGCCCCGTCCTCTTTTAGAACTAAGTCTTTCCCTTTAGCTCGTCCTTCCTCTCTCCAGTTTAGACATATCTAGATACATCATCTTGTCCCACTCGCAATCCACGTTGTACTTGAGCCTCACCGTCACGAGCGTGAGGGTGAGGCTGCAGCTCAACACCGCACCGCCGGATCCGCGCTCTTCGGACTACTTCAAAGCGAGCATCAACAGTTGCTGAAGCACGCAGGCGACCGTCTGCTGCTTCGCGCTGCTTAGGCACGCGCGATTGGGGGCTAGCGACTCTGACTGAGGCGCGCGGGGCGTGAGCGCGGGTGGTGCGGCCCACGGTTGGTAACAACGGTAGTAACTGCCATTCGGAGGCGAGAGGTGGATTTCTAGAAATAAGGCGAATTAAAAAGCTCTGCTTTTTTGAATGGTAAAGTCTTGTGTTTGTAGAATGTTGCTATTACTGATTGAAATGAGATAGACATCGTGGAGACTCGTCAGACAAAGCCTTATCGCATCGCCTCTCTCTTTGCGGGATGCGGTGGTCTTGACCTCGGTTTCGCCGGGGGGTTTGATTTCCAAGGCAAGCATTTTGCTCGTTTGGCCACTGAAGTAGTCTATGCCAACGATTTCGATCGCGATGCCGTGACCTGTTTCAATGAGAACATCCCGAATTACGATGCCGCCGCTAATTGCATCGAGAAGGATATTCGCCAAGTTGAGCTTGACGAGATACCGGATTACGATATTCTCCTTGCCGGCTTCCCTTGCCAGCCCTTTTCCAATGCCGGCCTTCGCGGTGGCGTAAACGATAAATACAACCGTGGAACCCTTTTTGAGGAATGTGAGCGCATCCTAAAGGGGAAAATTAATGCGGGCAAGAAGCCCAGGGCATTCGTCTTTGAGAACGTGCGCGGAATCATGTCTTCTAAGATGGATGACGGAACTCCCGTCATTGCTGAGATTGAGAACCGCATGAGGATACTTGGCTACAACGTCTGTCACCGGCTTGTGAAGGCGAGTAACTATGGTGTGCCCCAGAACAGGTTCCGACTCTTGATTATCGGCATAGATAGTTCTCTGAACAAAACGTTTGATTTCGATGAGATGGATCGCGTTGTCGACTCGGAGCAGCTGCCTTCCGTTTCTGCTGGGCGGCCTGAGAAGTTGCTCCTGGGGTCCATCCTTCAAAATCCCTCGGTTGAACACGAAAATGGGGATTTCTGGTCGTATACCGATGCCACTCAGGCCATGATTGAGCAGATCGGTCCCTGCGCTCATGGCGATAAGGCTTTTAAGTATTTTACCGAAGACATGACCATTGGCGATCTCCCCGAGGTGGTCTTTGAGGGCCGGTCGTGGAAGGATATTCCCTACGAACTTCTTAAGCCCAGGTTTAAGAAGATTGCCGACGATCCAAAACGCTATCACGCCCCTAAGTTTTTCCGCAGGTTCGCTTTTGGCGAGATTAACGGTACGATTACGGCCTCAGCGCAGCCGGAGAATTGCGGCATCACTCATCCCGTTGAGAACCGCCGCTATACAGTTGGCGAGATTGCGCGAATCCAGTCCTTCCCGGATTCTTACGATTTCAGCAAGATCCCCTTGCAGTCACGTTATAAGGTTATCGGCAATGCTGTGCCGCCAGTGCTTGGCTGGGTCATTGCCAAAGCCCTGACGAACAAGCTCCTGGAGGCTGACGGTGAGTAAATACTTCTCAATCGATGCAATTATGGCAGCGTTCTCCCTACTAAACACAGAGCTTTCAGCTGGGACACATTTTAGCGCGCTGCAATATATGTTCGCCCTTGACAACTATGCTCACAAGTTCGGTAGAGACTGCGATACCGATTCCGATGAGGGCACATTTGTTTCTTTCGCCCATAAAGTTGGCGGACTTGAAGATGGGGAAGTCCCTGACCACATTGATGGCTTTACCGGCAAAAAGCCGAAAAAGGACAAAGATTCTGCCCGAATCCATTCAAATTTCATTAGCGCAGGAGCTGTTCAACGTTCCGAGCGCGCAACCCGCGAAGACCCCGAGCTTTACCCCAGCGGGGCAAAAAGCTATCTTTTTGCTATCTCCAAGAAGGTGCTTCTTGCTGATTCAATTTGTTATGAGCATTTGGACGCCTATCTTCCATCAAAGGAAATGAAAACTGCGTTTGCCGTGTGGGTTGAACGCAACTCCGCCTTCAAAGATGACTCTTCTTTTGCGGAGGCCCTTAAGGACGCCCTTGGGCAAAGCTATACTGGCAATTTGATAAACGCTCTCTGGAAAGAGGGTGCGCCGTTCCCAGATGATATTGGCATTGGCGATGATGTTTTTTCAAATGTTAAGCCGCGTATTGATTGGGCGACGATTGGGGAGTACTTTCCGGTGGGCGAACCGAACAGCGCTCATTCCGAACCAGACAGGGCGAATCTAGTAAAAAACAGTTCTGAACTTCTCGAAAAAGTGGCGGGCTTGCCTCGCAATTTGATTTACTTTGGTGCTCCTGGTACAGGAAAGTCCTATCAACTGAATAAGCTTGTCAGGGATGGCTTTGCCAAGAAAAACATTCGGCGAGTGACCTTCTATCCGGACTATACGTACTCGCAGTTCGTGGGATGTTTTAAACCATATAGTGAACCTGGCAGTAAGGAGATATCCTACGAGTTCGTTGAGGGTCCATTCCTGAAGACTTACCTCGAGGCAATAGCACACCCCTATGACAACTTCGTCCTGCTAATTGAAGAAATCAACCGCGCGAACCCCGCCGCTGTCTTCGGTGACGTGTTCCAGCTGCTTGACCGCGACAAGAGCGGGAACAGTGTTTTCCCAGTTGCAGCGCCGAAGGAGATGGCTGGCCGCATCGGCAGCTATCTCAATGTGCTCAAAGACGATGCCGATGTTCGAGACGCTATCGAGGGGTATTACGACCCCGATATGGACTTCGATGACTTTAGGGAGATAGCCTGCGAGGAGCTCTCCCTACCGCCCAACATGTACATCTGGGCGACCATGAACAGCGCCGACCAAGGGGTGTTTCCGATGGACACCGCATTTAAGCGGCGTTGGAACTTCAGGTATATTGACATCGATGCTGGGGCCGGCAAGCCTCTCGAAGACGGGAAGAAGATATCCGAGATAGAGGTGACGATTACGGTAAACGGCACCGATTCTCAAATCGTTTGGGATAAGCTGCGCCGCAAGATTAACGGACTGATGAAGGACCTCAGGATCAATGAGGATAAGTTCTTGGGCCCCTTCTTCATCTCGCCCAATGACCTCAATGATCGATTCAGCGATGTGTTCAAGGACAAGGTTCTTCTCTATCTATGCGAGGACGTCGGGAAGTTGAAGCGCGGACGGCTTTTCCGCGATGAGACGGCGACCTATTTCGAGCTGTGTAAACAGTTCGACCGCGATGGAGTTGCCATTTTCAAGGGCATCGAGCTCGCTGATGTTGTCGCTGGCAAGCCATCGGAGGGCGTTGCTGCCGAATCTGAAGAAGAGACCGAGGAATAGGCAATGAAACCGGTGATGGTCCGCGAGCTGAGGCCCTTTTCGCTTGCTTGGCTTGCTGACGAGCTGGGATGTACGGTTGCGAGGGCAAAGACCCTCGTTGGCGACATGATGGCGCGCGGTATTGTGCGGTACCGGACGGGAAAGAAAGCCGATCCCGAGGAAGCCGATGTGGAGAACGCCGCTCCCTCTGAAGTCTACCAGTTTCGCTTCGTGGGCCTGGTGATGACCGAGGGCGTGGTGATTATTGTCTATCCCAAGTACTTCCACGACCGGATACCTGTTATTGATGAGCTCAGGTTGATAATGCGAGTTCTCAAGCGTGATGCGGGCATCGCGGTGCTGACGAGTTTGGAAGACGCCGATGAGGGCGCTAGCGACAAGTTGTCCGTAATGCTGGCGCTGTTGGAGCTGTACGGCGAGTACGGTGAGTACTCAAACTACGTGGAAGATCGCGAACTCAACGGTAACGGAAACATTGACTGGAACCGTACAATTGACGGACACTTGCCCGTTCTCTCGAACGGTCGACCGATATACATGGTGTACGAGACACGCAAGACGTATCGCGATGACTCTGACTTTATCACGCGGCTGCATCGCGCCGTGCTGACCGAGTGCTCGCGTAAGTTCGGGGAAGTGGGTATCGACAAACTGCTTTCGCTCGATGAGGTGTGTCTTTCGGACGAGGATATCGAGGCTTTCGGCGATGTTGAGATGCTAGGTTGGCGTCTGGAGTGCGAGCGCGCGGCCCAGTTCTTGGACTGGAAGCTCTTAACGCTCGATTTGCTTGAGCGCTACCTGCTGCTGCGTGAGAGCGAGGTGCGCAGTGATGAGGTCCAGGCACTGGGGACAACGAGCTTTTACCACCTGTGGGAAGAGGCCTGCAAAACGGCTCTCGGCGATGCGCTTGGTAAGCGGCTGGGCGCGCTCGGACTTACGCTTGAGGGTAAGTGGGCGGCTGATAGTCGGAAGAAGTTGATCGAGATAATTCCACGGCCCCTGTGGGAGCGCTGGCGCGGCGATGGGTTTGCTGAGCCCGAAGGTACCGATACGCTCATCCCTGACGCCATTGCCATTGCAAATGGACCCGATGACGAGCGGCTGTTCTGCATCTGTGACGCGAAGTACTATGTGCCGAGTGCAAATGGCAAGATGGAGCACCAGCCGGGGCTGGAGTCAGTGGCCAAGCAGTTCCTGTACCAGAGTGCATACCGGGAGTTTATCGAGGCTTGCGGGTTCGATCGGGTGGTGAACACGTTCCTAGTGCCGGGGACCGTTGATAGGCCCGAGCTGATGGCGAGGGCGTCGTTTCCGGGCGTGATTGCGGAGGAAGATAAGCCGCTCGACAATTTCATTAACATGTTAATGCTGCCAGCGGGGGTCGTGTTCGAGGCGTATCTTCGCGGAGAGGTATTGAATACTTGCCGACTACTTGCGGTTGATGGCGCTTGCTAGCGGGAAAGCCAAGTCGGTTAACTGGCAACTGAGGCTAGGGGGTGATCCTTTCGACACTCAACTAGACTGGGCAACGAGCGCTGATTATGCGCGGATTGCCAAATATGCTGGCATCGGGCGGGGAAAGACTACGATAAATCGCCTCTTCCGTCTTGTGAAGAATCCGGGTCTCTTTCGTCCGAGCTGTCGATGCCAATCTTTTCAATGGCGGTCAAGCCTCGGTCGGTGCTGCATCTGGGGCAGCCGGTAGGTGGCCTCAGAATAACTATGCAAGCTCTTGTCATCGCGCGAGAAAAACTTGCAGATTGGGATGGGCGGCGTCCGCGTCCAATGCCACTCCGTGGCCTTCGGCTCTGCTGGAGGCCACGGGATAAAGCCCAGTTCTGCTTTTGCGGGTCATACCCTTTGTATGCACGGTAAAGCCCAGGTCATCGATCATGCCGGTGCTGCAGACACATGCGTCGGGCGTGTTCCATGTGTCCTGGACGGTCAGGTCGGTTGAGACGCACACGGGCTCATCAATTCCAAGCAATGGAATGGGCTTAGCCATCTGATCGGCGCTATTTATCTGCGCAATGCCGGTCAACGACGGGGTCTGGACTCCTGAGGCCCGTCGCACAGCACCAATTGTGGATGGCGTGCTGCAAGCGGATGTGGTGACGAAGTCGCCCTCGACTGCCGGTTGGGTTGTGCTTGGCTGCTCGAACAACGGCTGGAATGTCTGGAAGGACGAGAGCGGCAAGACACTCGACGAGCGCAGGAAGATATAGGCGCTCCTCGATGTCTGCTGACTCTTTAGTAAAGGTTAATCCCAGTAGCTGGATAGGCCGGGAATGGGGACGTGCTTGATTGACTCGATTCCCTTCTTTCTGGTCTTGTCAGCCTCCAGCTCTAATGAGATGACCGTGGCAACCAGGTCGAACTTAGAAAGCGCCCAACCGTTATCCGATTTGCGGCAGCTGCTAGCGTTCTTTCCAGCGAGTTTGTCCAAGAGCTCTGGAAGAGTGCCTAATTGCGCTGACTGAGTCGTAATAACAACGACTTCATTGCCATCCGCCAGCGAACCGTTCCAAATCACAGGATGAGGATAGCCGAACGCTTCAGGCGTTTGGGTGCAAGGCTGGTTCTTGGGCCGATTGATTGCTTTGAGCCACTTTTCGTAGAGTGCTTTCGATACAAGGGGGGACCGTTGATAATAAGGTCCAAGGGTGTGGTCAACGGCATCGGCTAGTTCTTGAAAATATAGCTGTCGCTTTTTGTTAGCGGCCATCGGGTTATGTCCGTCTTTCCCGCTTGCGGTATCTGCTTTGCGTCTTAAATTAACGGCAGTTGCATGGGGCAGTTTTTTACCAAGCTTGTTATTTGTGTTGCGCGCGGGATTGCAATATAGGCCCGTTTCATTGTCGTAACCAGAACAATACTTGCTATTGTTGCCAGTTGGAAAAAAAGGCTTGTTGCATGTGCTGCATTTTGCTGGAAGCGCCCCGGATCGGAGGGCTTCGCATAGTAATTGTGCATAGAAAGCAGGAAATGATTTTGGAAGAAAAGAATGAATCAATGAGTGGGAGCGGTCTATCAAATGCTGAAAATGGAGGGCTTTCTGCATCTCCCTGCTGTCGTTGATATCGACAACAAGGTCTTTTCCGTCATTTACGATATACCGCATAAGGCCGACTGTGCTTTCGGAGTTCCTCGATAACTCAACCTTGTTGTAAAGCCCGCTATTTATTAGATTGAGCGCCAGAGCGTTGAGGCTCTTAAGGTTCTGGACTATCGGGCCGGCGATTGCATGTTTCGTACATTTTGAGGACGTTATCTCCCCAAAGCGGCGAATTTGGTTTGCGCCATCCAGAATCGATTCCCCGCTGGAAAGCAGCTTCACGAATAATGAGACGTGACGGCTTAGGTCATCCTGATAAGAGGCTTCGTTGATCTTCTTGGATAAACTAAGACACTCAATGATGATGTTGCCGAGTACGGCTATTGCCAACTCATGGATATCGATGGCTAGCTGAGGCTCAGTTAATTGACCGAGGAAGTGCGCCTCATAAAACTCCCTTTTTGTTTGTGGCGCCTTAAGCGCCATCGGGTGATTGACAATCGAGTGTTCACTTCCGCGGGCGAGCAAAGGCCCACTATTTAGGCCAAAGACCATTTCAATGTAATTGGCTAGGTCTGACGCAGTGGAATCAGTGGTGCTACAGCTGCTCAGCAGCTCAAGCGCCGGCATAGTAACTTTCGCGATGTTCCCGCACTCTAGTGCCCAAAGAGAAAAAACCCTTGAAGGCAAATAGGCATCGGGTATTTCATCAAGATAAGCCGAATCGATGCACAAGGAACAAATGTTAAAAAAGAGCCGGTAGATACTGTCCGAGTAACCGCCGCTTGTTGCGGAATCAAGCGATTGTTTGACTGCCTTTCCGAGCTCACGGGTTATATTTGCCTTTTCGGCATGCCATTTGTCGAGGTTTTCGCCTGCGTCAATAATTCCCGAACATAGCGGAGGAAAACACGTGGCCGCTGTTTTAGAGTCTGAGGCTTTGAGGTATTGAGCTTCTTGAAGGTGTGCTTTTCGCTGGAGCGATAAAAAGATACGGTGTGGAACAGGCACTGCATGGGTGTCGCGATACTCGGTATACCAAGAGGACAGCTCGTTATAGAACTTTTCCAGATCAATTCTTAGCAACGCGTTTAACAGTTCTTTAACTGTCCAATGCTGCTCGAATTCCACCTCTTCAAATTCTTGATCCTTATTGGGGTTTAAAAGTGATGGTTGTTTACAACGGAGATATAAAGAGCTGTCTCTACCGAATCGAATGAAGCTAGCTCTAACGCGCCAGTTCAGAGTAATTAAATTGGCACCCTGCATATTTTTTAAACCTGCACAACTTTCAAAATCGAATAAACCTTGTGCTATTGTGCCACTTTGTCGTGTTCAATGGGTGTCGAGCAAAAAAGAAGTCCAAAGGAGGACGGAAAATGTTTGACGATACCCTGTTTGAACTGGTGAATTCCGCCAGGCGCGATGAACTCGAAGATCTCGTTTGCGAAGTTATGACCATCTGTGATGAGCTGAAGGCTTGCCTTTCCGATGCACGTGGGCTTGGCTATATTGAGGCCTGCGCTCGTCAAAGCGCTTGTGAGCTTATGCTCGACAACTGCCGTGAGGAGCTTGCCCGCTTGGGCTTTGAGCTTGAGTGGGGTGCTGAGGACTATCCGGTAGTCTCGCTGGTTCACCAGTTTGAATTTACGTGCATCCCATCGCGTGGTGTCGCTAGCGCCGAGTTCTCGAGCCGCGACGATCTTGATATCGCCTGCTAGCCCAATTTCTTCACGAACGGTCAAATTGACCTGCTGTTTTGCTGGGGCAATTAGATAACCCCTGTATTTGCATCAATCACCCCAAAACCCAATCGCCAGCCAATCAGGCCTCTCTGAAAGGAAGATCATGAACACTTCTATCCTAATTTCGTCCAGCGCCGTTGAGGCTGCACCCCGCACCGCCAAAGGCGAGGTCGTCAAGCTCGTGCAGGGCGCGCTGCTTGCTGCCGTTGCCGCGATTGCCATTGTCGGCATCGCCTCTGTCGCCGCCCCGCATTGCGTCTGGAAGGGCGAGGTCACGCTGTTCCTGAATGAGTCGTTCCACACCGCCTATCCCGTTCCTGCGATTGCGGAGTATGCGTCGGCGGCGCCCGGGTCCGATTGGGCGTCGCTGCTCGTGGCCGTGCTCATTGCGGCGTACCCTGCCTACCATGCCGTCTGGCGTGTCCGCGAGGGCTTTGGGCTCAGCTGCGAGGCACCGGTGTTCAGCAAGCGTGTGTCGCGCCTTCTCGCTGCGGTAAGCGCTTGTTTGCTGCTGGCTATGCTGTTCATGGGCTATGGAACGAGTTGGCTCATCAACGGCAGCGCGATGGGTGACCAGAGCCTTGTTGAGTCGGGGCACAATGTATGGACTGTTTCCATCATGATCATGCTGGGCTGCGCCCTGATGTGCCTGTTCAAGTGGTTTCTCGCCAAGGCCCCCGGACGCAATTTTGGCAGCGGCTTCGCTGTCGAGCTGGTTCGCCTTGCCAACGTCCTGCTGAAGCGTGCGAGCTCGAACCTGGTGTTGTGCTATGTGGCCGAGCTGCTTGCCTGCCTGCTGGCGCTGGCCTTCATTGCCGTGGCCTATATCGTCGTGAGCGTGGCCATCGCGCTTGCCCTCGCAGCCGTGGCCTTGGTGGTGTGCCTTGCTGGGATTCCCGTTATCCTTGTTGCCTCGTGGCGCAGGTAGCGGGGCGATCATGCGAGTTCTTGTCACCGCGTGAGAAAAACTTGCAAGAAGCGCAAGTTCTTTTCACGCGATGAGAAAAACTTGCAGATTGGCGTGAGGACGACGGCCCTCCGCGTGAGCGCGGTTTCGATATTGCTTGTTAATGTGTCCGAACGATTGATTGGAGACAAAATGTATCCGGGCTATGAGTGCAACAACTATCCCATAAGCATTACGGATGAGGATGGTCCGTTCCTTATCATGGAGGCGGAGCTGTCTGGTGACGTCGAGCTCAATGATGAGTTTAAGAAAGACGCCAGCTATAGATATTCGTGTGCGACTGTTTCTGCGGCGATTAATCTTTGCAGGTCGATGACGGACGGCGATGCCGATCCCTGGTATGAAAGCTGGGAGAAGGCAGCTGAGCGTTGTCCGCTCGAGAAATGCGAGGAAGCGACAACGCTGTATTGGATTGAGCCGACCGATCCGCACAAGGCGCTGTGCGCCTTCCATCCCCATCCCGATCTTGAGCAGTATGTGGCTGAGACAATTGAGGCTGTTGACACCTATCTGTTGGAGTGCGAGTACTGTCCCTTTACGGTCAGCCACTTAGATCTAAAGGACGTTGACATCCTGCTCAGCGCTGCTTGGGGATTGGCTCGAGTTCTCAAAGATATTTGGGGAACTTGCGACCCTGATGTTATGGAAAAGATTGAAGATGCTACGTACAGTGCGCATATAACGGTTAGGGACCTGATCGCGGGCGAAGAGGCGGCCAAAGCCAGTTCGAAGTCTGTTGAGGATCTCTAGCTGCTGCGCTGAACGGCGTGCCTGATCGGCAGACTGTCGGCAAAAGTCCGGACAGTCTGCCGGCCTCGGTCGCTACATCGTTCCCTTGCTCGCAGCGTAATGTTCCGCCTGCTTAAGGGCGTCCTCGTAGGCGCACTGCTTTGCTTCGTACTCTAGCGCGTAGCGCTCCTGCTCCGCTCGCCCGGGAACAGGCACGGTCATGCTTCGCAGGTCCTTGGGAGATAGCTGTGCAAGCGAGTCTCCGTGCGAGGAGGCCAAGAGCTTCTGCTGTCCTTCATCGGATGACAGGTAGGCTAAGAAGAACCGTGCTAGTAGTTCATCTTTAAAGGATGCGCAGAAGACGACATCGCAAGGGACAATGAGCTTAGGGCATAACTGGGGTTTCTGGGGTGCCGGCTCGCGCTTCATGCTTCCCGGCACTACGAGGGCCAGCTTAAATGGCGGTCCGAAGCGTGAGATCATTATGCAGGTTTCATACTCGCCCAGCGGTTTGAGACGATAGAAATAACCTGGATCCGTATCGCCCATATCGTAAATATCCGTATCGGATACGCGCTCGGGTAGATCTTCGAAACCGATGGTCGTTCCATCGACTAAGTGTTTAAGCGATAAGTAGTAGCAGTCGATTCGTCGGTCCGTTCTGCCAAGACCCATCTGTGGCACCTTTAAAAGGGTGCTACGCGGAATGCCGCGGCGTATGTCCGCTACGGTGCCAAAGCGAACGAAGGACTCCTCTGCAAAAGAGGTGCTTTTAGCTTTCGGAAGTAAAGGCCAGATTTTTTCAGCACCCCGATCGCCGAGATGCCAATGCGTTGCATCGGTTGTTTCGGCATAAGCATGGCTAATCGAGTCTTGGATCTGATGCATGAGCTCACTTGTCATGGGCTTGTCATCAAATGACCGCCCATCAAAGAGGAAATATGGCTCGTTGGGTTTGCGGTCGCCTAGAAATAGTAGGGCATAGCCATCGCTATTGGCTGCGATCGTATTGGGAAGCAACACTATCGCTGTCAATAGTCCAAGCTGGCAGAGCAGACGGCGCCCGTCTGCGGCGCGTGCCAGGTTGAGCAGTCGGTTGGAGACTTGTACGACCGCAATGGAATTCGGACGTTCACATGCAAGGGAAGCTGCGAGAAAAACGTAATACCATTCGCTGACCGAAAGCGGGCTTGGTACATCGACAAGTGTTTGCAGTTGATGGGCCCTCGACGTAAGGAAATCCTGAACATGCTCATTTGCAATTTCGAGCGAGGGCTCAAATTGAGTGAGGGGGATTTGCTCGGGGGGTCTGCAGTAGATGAGCACGGACTCATCGGTACGGGGCATGGCGCCCGATTCTGGCGTTGAGGCAAAGACATCGGCTTTGGTAAACGAAAAAGACGGGTCAGCGGATGTGTCGCGAGTTCCAAATTCGATGTTTTCGGGGTCCTTAAGGTCGATGCCCCAAATAGACCATGCGGATCCATCTGCATAGTCCTGGGCAAACTCAAAATCTCGGCAGCACAACTCGATAAGCGTATGAACTCTTAGCGTTGGCTGGAGTTTTGAGACCATAAAGGAAACCAGGTTTGCAAGAAATGCGCTGCTATGAGGCTCTGGCTCCTGATTGTAGGCATGGTAAAGGCCTAGCTTGGCTTGTTCTGCGCGAGACAGAAGCACGATTGCCTCCTCGGACATACGTTGTGCGATATGGAGTGCGCCGTTGTTGGCAATGGCACGATGCGGTCAATTCATATTATCAGCCTAATTCCGATTAATTTGAAATTGAGTGTTTATAGCTTAATCCGCGAGGGTATCAACTGCGATAAGTTTTTAGAAATAAAATTCTAAAAATGGTCTGGCCTTCGGACCAATATTGCGACAGCAACGAAAGGACAGCTAATGAACGGATACGACATGTACAGGATCGAGCCAGACATCCCCAAGAAGCCAACTGTGATGAATATTGTCGGCATGATTCTGCAAACCCTATTTGCGGTTGTGCTGTACGTTGTCGCCGTCGACATGATGTGCTTGCTGACGACGTGGCTCGGCGGCTTTATGTTCGAGATCGGCGAGGGCAACACGGTGATTCCGCTCCACTCATGGCGTCTGGTGACGTTTAGGGTGTACTGGGTTGTACTGGGCGTGGGCGTCGTTGCAGCGCTTGCCCGCAAATGGATCGTGCTGTTAACGGGAGAGCGTGAATCCGACATGTGCGAGCTGCTCGGTGCAATTGAGGGTGCGGGCGCATTCGCATCCGTCGTCTGCGCGATCGTCTGTTTGCTGGGCTATGCCGCCGCATTTGATTGGTGGGCCGGCGTTACCGGAAAGATGGCTTCGGATTCCCGCGCCAATGATTACCTGCTTTGGGCTGTTGTCTTAACCATTGGAACGATTGTTGAGTGGCGAATTATCGAAGGAGTCTTCAAGGCTTCATTCCCTCATGAGTGCCTGTTTCACGGGCTTCGCTTTGCGTCCGCCTGCGTGGTTACTCCTCTGCTTGCGCTTGTGCCCACCGCACTGACCATCGTCGTGTGCGCGGTGGTGGTAGGCCTATTTGCCGGGATTCTGTTTGCATCGCTTGCGATCCCCGTAGTTTTCGCGTTCCTCGCCATCGCCATTGCAGCCAGCCATTAATGAATCACGCGCGCCGAGGCTCGCATAAAGAAAGGAACGGCCATGTCGCTAATCTCTAGCGCTCAAAAGGTTCTGTTGCTCGCCGTACTTACCGCTCTTGTGGCTGGTGCCCTGATGTACGAAGTCCTGCATCCCACCCTGTTCCCGCTGCTCAAGCAGGGTATTTTGCAGCTGCTCTACCACATTCCGGTCTTTACGCAGCCGGGCAACGTGATCTATTTGGAGTCGGTGACCTCGCTGGCGCTGTAGGAGTTTAAGGGCTTGGGCCCACGTCATAGGTAAGAAAGCAAGTTTTGAAAGGAAAACACCCATGACTCAGAAGCAGTATCGAAGCGTCGATCGCTACCAGGACCTGCTCAATCGAATTGCGCCTACGCGCCTGGTGGAGCAGACGCGCCAGAGCGTTATTGGCCACGAGGGAAGCTTGGAGGCCTTTGTGACGGCGCTGAGCTTTGAGGTCAACCGCTGCGTGATGTTGGCACGCGGCGCCGATCCGCGCGAAGTCCTTTCGCCCGCTGCCATTTTGGTGATGGGTTCTACCGGTACGGGAAAGACCCACACCATCAAAGCCGTGGCGGATGCCGCGGGGCTCAAGCTGTTCGTGTTCGATGTCTCCACCATGACGGGAGAGGGCTGGCGCGGTGCTAGCATGAGCAACTGCCTGTCGCAGGTCGCGGACTATCAGGCTGCCAATCCCGGCGATATCTGCCTGGTGCTCTTTGACGAGTTTGACAAGGCGGTTCGTGCCGAGCCCGATGGGAGCGACGTTGCGTCCAGCTTTAGTCCGTCACAGTCGTTCCTTAAGCTCTTGGAAGGCGGGGAGATGCCGTTTGAATGCGAGAGCCAGAAGGGCACGGCGATGAAATCGCTCAACCTCGATCAGGTTGTCTGCATTTTGGGCGGCGCCTTTATGGGCTTGGACGCTCTGGTGCGCAAGCGCCTGGGTGACAAGTCTGGCACCACGGTCGGCTTCGGATCCTCGTATGCCGCCGTGCGCACCGCCGCAAAATCGGCAAACGAGCTGCGAGACAGTGCGACCATCGAGGATGTTGAGACCTGGGGCATTATGTCCGAGCTGTGCGGGCGCATTGGCTCGGTGATTAACTTTAACGCCCTGAGCGTGGACGATCTGGTCCAGATTGCGTATGAGCAGTACCTGCCCAAGTACAACAACATGATGGGAAATGGCGCCAAGATGGAACTGACGGCAGATGCTGCTCGCCTTGCGGCGAAGCGCGCGGTTAAGGAAGGTGCCGGCGCGCGCGGCATGCTCCGTCAGCTGCGTCCCCTTATGATGTACGCTTGGAGGGACATGCGGGAAGATACCTATATTTCCCGTGCGACCTTGGTCGTGAGCGACGGGGAGCTTGCGGTTGCGTACGAGCACTCTCATGAGCCGCGGGGATTTTTGCGGGAAGAGATGGGGAAGAATTCGCCCTTTCTGAACGGGAGAGAGATTGAAGCCCTTGCGCTGGTGAGCAACTGGATGGAGCATGAGGACGAGGACGAGTATAAGCCGTATCAGCCTGAGTTTGCTTGGCTGGCGGATTTGGTGGACGGCTCGGCGCTCGACAAGATCGTGCAGGGCGGCAAGGCATTCGATCTTGCTGGGGTGTTGTTGCGCGGCGTTCCGTTTGATGGGCCGGAGCGCATTGCCGCCCACGAGCTGCTTAAGGCGTGCGCCTGCTACAACGACGTGCTCTATGCCGACAAGGAACAGTATCGCAACCTTGCCCAGGTGCTTACGCTCACCAAATTGGTGTACAAAAAAACGCCCGATTGCTTGCTGAGCCCGCTCGATGTGGTTATGAACGGCACGACTACGGGCAACGGTTTTCAGGGTCTTGGCGAGTGGGTCGATGCCATGAGCAGGTCCGAAAAGCCTTCGTTGGAAAAGTGGCAGTACCTGGCGGCCGGGGAGGCCCTGCGGATTTACGACCACTTTAGCAAACGCCCCGACCAGGTTAAGGAGCTTGCCGCCGAGGTGTCCCTGATGCGTGTCGCCCTTGCAGTGATGGACGTTGAGGAGCGTGAGGCATTGGAGTGCGATCTTGAGAAGCTGCTCGCTTCGTGCGAGTAATCGCCGACTGCTTCTCTTTCCTTTCTTCTATTTTCTCTGGTGGCATGGACGCCACTGTCTTAACCGCCCTGCGTGAGATTTTGTCCGTACGGGATGGTATTCAACACATGTAACAAAACAAGTGAGGGAGCGGCGGGGGAGAGCGAGGCGGTTTACAGAAATGAACATCCGTTATATGCGTTAGAAAAATAAAATTGTTCTTGCAACATACAAGCGGAGCGCATATACTGCAGTCATAGCGTATGAGATGGGGTCTCTAAAAGAGGCCAAGCACAGCAATTTGAGTTTATGTAGACGGGACTTGAGCATGAGCACCAGCAGTTTCTCCTTTAACAACGATAATAGTAGTTACATTAATCTCGAGACTATCCTTGGTTGCACTGTCGGTTCTCGCGCAGAGAACGGGCTTGTATTTCTAGATGAAGAGAAGCCATGCAGCGAAGAACTCGAGTATTTAGATGAGATTGAGCGCGAGCGGAACTATGAGTTTGGCTTTTGCGGAGATCAGTTTCATCACGATTCAATTCGCTCAATTTAATTACCCCGTTATCACCTCTTTTTAATGGGGCAAGTTGGATCGACTATCTGTGGCAAACAACGGCTCACCGTGGGAAGGAATCGGCAATGAGCAAGAACATGAATAAGGACATGAACGGCAAGGCTTTGGGTAAGGCCAAGGCGGCTGGACGCGTGGCGACAGTTGCTGCGGCGACGATTGCCATGACGGGCGGCTCGCTGCTGTCGCCCCTGGCCGCGGCGGCGCAGGGTGCGGATGGCATTGGCGCTGCGGGCGCAACGGCTGCGGTGATGTCGCCGCTGACGAGCGCTGCGGCCGCCGGTGCTGGCGCGGGTGCTGTGTCTGCGGCGCAAAAGGTCGCCGACCTGCAGGCTGCAGTTGATGCGGCGCGTGCCAAAGCTGCTGCTGCCAAGGCCGATCTGGAAGCGGCTGCTGCTCCCTACGATGCCGCTGCCGCCAACCAGCAGCGGGCGCAGGGCGCCTATGACGCGGCCCGCGGTGCAAGCGATAGCGCGGCCTCTGCTGCCTCGGCCGAGCTGGAAAAGCAGCTGGGCGCTGCGCAAGACAAGGCCGATTTGGATGTCAAGACGCTTGAGGACGCTCAGGCTGCGCTCGATGCCGCCAAGAAGAACCTGACGGACAAGGACGAAGCCCTGACTGCCGCCCGGAAGGCGGCAAGCGATGCCCAGTCTGCGCTCGAGGCCGCACAGGCCGCTGCATCCGATGCCACGCCCGAGGCCGTAGCCGCCGCCCAGGCTGCCGCAGAGCAGGCGGCGATCGATTTGGAGCAGGCAAAGCAACAGGCCGAAGATGCGCAGACCAGGCTCTCGGATGCTCAGGCTGCCGCCGATGACGCCGCTGCCAAGCAGCAGGATACGCAGGTCAAGCTTTCGGCAGCTCAGCAGGCAAAGACCGCGGCAGATGCGGACGTGGACGCCGCACAGGCGAGCTATGACGCGGCCAAGGCCGATCTGGATCGAGCCGAGCAGGGCGCTGCGGGCCCGGAGTACGAGGACGCTAAGGCAAAGGTAAACGCTGCGTCCGAGGCGCTGGCGGCCGCCAAAGCCACGCAGTCGCAGCGCGAGGATGAGCTTGCTGCTGCCGAGCAAGAGGTGAGTGCCGCCGAGGGCGAGGTGCAGACTGCACAGCAGGCAGTTGCCGATCAGCAACAGGTCGCTGCCGAAGCCCAGTCCAAGCTGGGTGCCGCTGTTGCCGCCAAGACAGCAGCCGACGCCGCCCTCGACCAGGCCAAGACCGATCATGCCTCCGCGCTCACGGAGCTGGCCGATGCCCAGGCCAAGCTTTCGGCAGCAAAGGACGAGAAAGACGCTGCCGACAAGGCGCTCGATCAGGCGACGGCTCAAAAGCAGCAGGCCGACCAGGCTGTGGCTCAGGCCCAGGCCAAGCTCGATGCCGCTCAGGCAACGGCGAATGCATCGGCGGAGAACTACCGCCAGGGTGCTATCGCGTTCTTTAAGGGCGTGGGCGCCAACGACGCGGCAGATATCATCCTCAACTGCAAACTCGCTAGCTACAACAAGGTGGGCGAGGAGGCCGATGCGACGAGCCTGGCCAACATGAAGCAGGCGGTCGTGTGGCTCAAGGCGTGCAACGAGTATCGCGCGAGCGTTGGCCTGGGTGAGCTCAAGGTGACGTATGCCATGATGGCGACCGCCATTGCCGATGCGAACTTCTCCGATACGAAGGTCGCGCACGCTCAGCAGTTTAACGTGGGCGAGAATGTGGCGTGGAACTACGGAAGCAATCCGTTTAAGCAGTGGGTCGATCAGGAGAAGGCCGTCTTTGACGCTGCTGCCGCCTCGCTGGGCGCGACGGGCCTTACGGGAAAGGCCGCTTACGATTTTTATACGGCGCATAGTTCCGAGATTGATACCTACGCCGCGAAGCATGGTGATTCGGTCGGCCATTACATCAACGTAATCGATCCCAGCTACACCGTGACGGGCATGGGCGTTTGCACGCGTGGGACGCTGTACGGTCGGAGCACGCAGGCGCAGACATTCGTATATTCTGGTCGATGGTACGAGCCGTACAACGTCAATCCGATGACGGTTGCTGAGTATGAGGTTGCGTTGAACGCGTGGTGCGACTCTTTGGCAAATCCCGAGCAAGGCGTGGATGCGGCGCGCAAGGAGCTTACTGCGGCGCAGGGCGTTGCCAACGATGCCGGCAACAAGGTGGACGCAGCATCGCAAACCGCTGCGGCAAAGCAAGCCCAGGTTGAGCGCGCTGCCGCCAACATCGATGCCGCGGCCACCAAGGTCTCGGAAGCCCAGGCCGCCGTGGCGCAAAAGCAGGCTGCAGCTGACGCCGCCGCGCGTGCCGTCAGCGATGCTCGCGCCGATTTGAGCGCTGCCAACGACGCTGTTGCGGCAGCGCAGGACGCCGTGGCCGCCAAGTCTGGCGAGCTCGACATTGCCAAGGGCAAGGTGGCTGCTGCCAAGCGCGCGCTGGACGCCGCTCGTGCCGGCGTTGGCGACAAGCAGGATGCACTTGCCGCGGCTCAGGATGAGCTGGCGGCGTACTCAGCCGATATCGTCACTGCTCAGCGTGCGTTTGATGCGGCATCGTCTGTGCTCGAAGACGCCCGTGCCAATCAGCGCGAAGCGGAGGCTGAGCTCGCTGTTGCCCAAGGCGATGCCAATCAGGCAGATTTCGATGCTGCTGACGCTCAGGCGGAGCTCGATATGGCGCAGCGGGCTGTAAGCGATGCCGATGCCGTCGTGGCAACGGCTCAGGCAAAATCTGATGCAGCTGCCGCCCGCGCCTCTCAGCTTAAGAATGCCGCCACAGCACTTGCCAAGGCCACTGGGGACAAAGCGATTGCCGATGCCGCGCTCGATGCAGCGGCGATGGCCGTGAGCGATGCCGAGTATGACGTGGTGGAGGCTGACGATGCCGTGGCGGATGCGACTGCCGCCCGCGACGCCTCTGCCGCCGCGGTTGACCGCCCGCGCAGAATCAATCTTGCCGAAGCCATTGTCAACGGCAGCACTGACGATGCGGACGAGGCGCTCAACGCCAAGATCGCTGCGGCCCACGATGTCGCCGAGCGTGCCGCGACCGCCAAGGCCGAGCTCGATGCCGCCGTGGCTGCGACGGATGCCGTGGCGCCGGCATACTTGGAGGCGCTCGCCAACTACACCGCCGCCAAGGTCGAGCTCGACCAGGCTATTGCCGAGCTTAACGCCGAGATCGCTCGCCAAGAGGCCGCCGACCGCGGAAACGGCGAGCAGACCCAGCCCGTCACGCAAGTGACGTACCAGGCCAAGCATGCGGAGGCAAAGACCGAGGCCACGACTTGGCAGACGGCGATGCCCGCCACGGGCGATGCGTCCGAGCTGCTGGGTGAGACCTTCGTGATCGGCGGCACGGTCCTGGTGGCCGCCGGCGTATTCCTGTCCGATAAGCGCCGCCAGCTGATCCGTTAGGGACAGGGAAGCGCGCTGTTTTTGGCGCGCACCGCAGGGGCATGGGCTCTGCGGCGCGCGCCGCCTTTTTCTTCAAGATTGATTAAGGAGGGATATATGCAAATTAGAGGAGAGGCCGCGATCGCCTGCGGATTCATGGCGGGCCTGGCAACGGGGTTGCTGTTCGATGGATGTTTCGACAGCTATATCAATCGATTCCGCGACTCTGGTTTTTCGAGAGGCAAGCCTTGGAAAACAGCGTCGGCTCATCGAGAAGCGACCGCGCCCATCGAGCCCCGCAGTGTGGATACCTCAAAAATCAAGGTAACCGTCACCAAGAACGGCAAGATTTACCACCGTTCTGCGGGATGCAAAAACTTGTCCCGAAACGCCATTAAAACGAGCGTGCCATTGGCAACCGCACTCAAGCGAGGCAAGACGCCCTGCCCAACATGCTGCCCGCCAACAGTGTGCTCGATCTAGTTTTTTGGGTGTTTGATCCGTTTGGATGGAAGAACGAGGGGTAAGCCCTAAGGGGTGCGGATGCCGGGGCTGATCCGCAATTTCTGCCATCGATTTGTCTAGAGTCGCACAGCACGGAGGTGCCGCTTAATGTCCATTTTCGTTACCGGAGACGTTCACGGTGTTGCCGAGTACGGGGCGAGCCGCTTCTCGTCGCGCGTTTGGCCATTGGGCCGTACGCTGACGCGCGATGACGTGGTGATCGTTGCCGGCGACTTTGGCTTTATATGGAGTGGCTCAAACACCGACAAATACTGGCTCGACTGGTTTGAGTCCAAGCCCTGGACTACGTGTTTTGTCGACGGCAATCACGAGAACTATCATCTGCTGGCGGGGCTGCCGATCCGAGAGTGGAACGGGGGCCTCGTTCACGAGGCTCGCCCGCATGTGCTGCACCTGATGCGCGGAGAGGTGTTCGACATCGCGGGGAACACGGTGCTCGCCATGGGTGGCGCCGCGAGCCATGACAAACAGTGGCGCCGGGAGGGAAAGACGTGGTGGCCCGAGGAAATGCCGAGTGAGAGCGAGATGGAATACTGTCGCGCCTCGCTCGATCGTGTGGGCTGGAAGGTCGACTATGTTGTGACTCACGAGGCGCCGGTCGATTTGGCAGACGAGCTGTGCATGGAGTGCAATCGCGAGTTCTACGACGATTCGCTGCAGGCCTTTTTGGGCGAGCTCGACGGGCGACTCGACTACCGCACCTGGTTCTTTGGCCATTACCATGACGATGAATGGCGCGACGACAAGCATCGCCTGATCTACCAAGATATCGTGCGGATCGAAGCGCGATGTGCTGACGGATTCGGCGAGGCGACGAGCAACTATTCCGAGCAAGAGCGTTAGGAGGTCCCCGTGATCTGGTTTACCAGCGATACTCATTTTGGACACGAGAACATGCTACGGCTTAGCGATAGGCCTTGGTCGACTGTTGCGCAGATGAACGACGCCATGGTCGCCAGCATTAATAGCAAGGTCGCTGCGGATGACGAGCTTTACATCTTGGGCGACTTTAGCTTTAAGATGACGGTCCAAGATGCCTACGAGCTGCGCAAAAGCATTGTCTGCAAGCGTGTCCATCTGCTGCCCGGCAACCACGACAAAGACTGGACGCAGCCTGCGGTGGCGGATGCTTTTATCGTCGAGGCGCCCATTTGCGTGCTCAAGATCGACCGTCAGAAAATTGTGCTGAGCCACTATCCCATGGTCGACTGGCAGGGTATGTCGCACGGCGGCTGGCATCTTCATGGGCATATCCACAGCTGCGGCGGCGCGTACAACACGTTCAACCTTCGGCAGGGGCTGCGGCGCTATGACGTGGGCGTGGACGCCAACGGCTACGCCCCGGTGAGCCTGGAGGAGCTCAAGTCTTGGTTTGCGCAGGTCGATGAGCCGGTGTGTTGCGCTAAATGGCCGTGGTGGGTCAACGCCACGGGCGATGAGCAGGTTGAGCGCGATCTCGAAGCCTATAAGAGGGAAGTGGCAATCCGATGACGGTTTATGTGACGGGCGATGTCCACGGTGGCATCGACATGCAAAAGCTGCGCGATTGGGAACGCGGCGACTCGCTCTCGAGCGACGACTATCTCATCATCGCGGGCGACTTTGGCTTTCCGTGGGATTTCTCTGCCGAGGAATGCGCCGATATCGCGTGGCTCGAGTCGCGTCCCTATACCGTGCTGTTCGTCGACGGCAACCACGAGCGCTTCGATCACTGGGCGGAGCGTCCCATGGAGTTGTGGCACGGTGGGCTGACACAGCGCCTATCGGACACCTCGCCCATACGGCGCCTGACGCGCGGCGAGGTCTTTGAGCTCGACGGCTCAACGATCTTTACCATGGGCGGCGCCACGAGCGTGGACAAGGAATACCGCGTGCCGTATTCCAGCTGGTGGCCGCAGGAGCTGCCGGGTGAGCGCAACTTTGAGAAAGCGCGGACAAAGCTCGATAGCGTGGGCTGGAAGGTCGACTACGTAATCACCCACACCTGTTCCACGCGCATGCTCTCGCCCACGCTCTATCCGGCACCTGGCTGGAATTACCCCGATGTCGATCGGCTTACGGCATTTTTCGACGAGCTAGAAGGCCGCCTGGATTACAAGCGCTGGTACTACGGGCATTTTCATCGGGATGCCAACCCGGCCGAGCGCCACACCGTGCTCTACGACTGCATCGTTCGCCTGGGCGATGAACTCCAGCCCTGGGACGTTGCGTAGGGGCGGGGCGTTTGGTTACTCGGCCATGATGGTGATGTTCTCGCGGTGTGCGCGAATGACGTTCCAGCTAAAGTGTTCGACCAGCTGCTCGGCGGAGCACGGCGTGGTGTCTGGCGCGATGCCCGTTTGCCCGGCGAGCCAGCCCAGCAGTGCTTCGGGCGTGGCAAAGCGGGTGCGCAACTCGCCCAGGTCCAGATCGCGGTCGCGCTTGGAAAGGCGGCGGCCGTCCGCCGACATGAGCAGCGGAATGTGCGCGTAGTGCGGCGTGGCAAGTCCCAGCAGATGCTGCAGGTAGATCTGGCGGGGCGTGGAGCCCAGCAGGTCGCATCCGCGCACGACCTCGGTGACGCCCATGGCGGCGTCGTCGACCACTACGGCCAGCTGATAGGCAAATACGCCGTCGCTGCGGCGCACCAAAAAGTCGCCGCACTCGGTGGCGAGCGCCTCGCATTGGGCGCCGTACGTGCGGTCTACGAACTCGACCACATCGTCGGCGAGGTCATCGACCGTGGGTACGCGCAGGCGCGTGGCCGGGGCGCGCAGGGTGCTGCGGCGGGCAACCTCTTCGGCCGAAAGAGCACGGCAGGCGCCGCGATAGATGGGCGTGCCGTCGCTGGCGTGCGGTGCGCTCGCGGTGTGGAGCTCGGCGCGCGTGCAAAAGCAAGGGTAGGTGAGGCCGGCGTCTTGCAATTGGCGCAAGGCGGCTTCGTACAGATCCAGGCGATCGTGCTGGTAGTAGGGGCCTTCGTCCCACTCGAGACCCAGCCAGGCCAGGTCGTCGATCAGCTGGGCCGCAAGTTCGGGACGCTTGCAGCGATCGTCCAGGTCCTCGATGCGCAACACGATACTGCCGCCCTGGCTGCGGGCCGAAAGCCACGCGCACAGGCAGCTGAACACGTTGCCCAGGTGCATGCGGCCCGAGGGCGATGGGGCAAAGCGGCCCACGACGGGGGTGGGAGAGGGAGTCGCCGTCGACGTGGCCACGGCGGGCGTTGCTATGTTGCGTGCTTTGATATCCATGCGGACGAGTATAGCGCGGGGCGCGATGGGGAGGCGTCACTGTGGTCCGCAAGTTGTCGAGGCCCCTCATTGCGTATGGCGGGTCGCAGACTCGGTGCTTTGATACCTGTCCATCAACTCGGCACCTAAGACGACAGAAACCCCGGCAGCTCTTCGCAACTGCCGGGGTTTCCGCGGAAAAGGGGGACATGATCCTCGAGCGAACGGGAAAGGGGCAAACCGTTTTCGCTCAACTGCTTTATGCCCTTCGCCCGCAGGCTCAATCAGCGTTTTAGCGGCAACACAAAGCCGCTACACCTGTGACGGAGCTGTGAAGTGGTGTCTGCTGCTGGCGCGGGCCATGGCAAGGAGTGTCCCAGACTGCCGGCAGATAAGGAACGTCCCCAAGTGCCGGCCGTGGACGTGACTTTCGTCCCGTTTGATACTCCGCTGGCCTAGATGTTCGTCACATGAGCCCGCAAACGTGGGACAATGACGCTACTGGTACCACAGACAAAGGATGTGCCTATGAACGCCCCCGTTGCCCAGCCCTGTCGGCAGCGCCGCCTGTTTGCGCGATTCGCTTCCGTCTGCGCACTCGTCGCGCTTGCGTTGTTGCTGCTGCCTGCCGCCGCGCACGCCGACGGCTACTCCATGAGCCAAACCTACATCGGCGCCACGGTTGAGGCCGATGGCTCGCTGACCGTTGTCGAGGGACGCCAGTTCGATTTCGACGACGACATCAACGGCGTGTATTGGGATATCAATACAGGCTCTAACCAGCAAGGCGGCTCGGTGGTCGTCAATGTGCTAAGCGTCGAGGAAGACGACACTGCGTTTAACAAGGTCGACAGCGCAAACAAAGGCGACGACGGCGTTTACACGGTGGAACAGTCCGACGACGGCGTAAAGATTAAGGTGTTCAGCCCCCACGAGAGCGGCGACAGCGCAATCTACTACGTGAGCTATTCCATGACCGGTGCGGTTATGAACTGGGCCGATACCGCCGAGCTTTACTGGAAATTTGTGGGTGACGGCTGGTCGGCGGATTCCGATGACGTCGAGATGGAAGTGTATTTCGCAAATGCCGCTGCCGGGACGGCTGCCGTCAAGGGCGATAACTTCCGCGCATGGGGCCACGGTCCGCTGACGGGCGACGTGTCGCTCGATGAGGACGAGCCCATGGTCACCTATACCATTCCCTGCGTGCATCAGGGCGAATTCGCCGAGGCACGCATCGCCTTCCCCAGCGACTGGGTGCCGCAGCTTGCCGCCTCGGGCGAAGAGCGCATGTCAACGATCCTGAGCGAAGAGAAGGAATGGGCCGACGAAGCTAACGCCCGCCGTGAGCACGCGCGTGCGGTTGCCAGCGCGATTGCCGTGGTGTGTGTTGTCGTGGCGGTTGCCTATACCGGTGTGATCGTGATGCTTAAGCTGCGCAGGCCCAAGCCCAAGCCGCTCTTCCAGGACGAGTACTTCCGCGATGTGCCCTCGGCCGACCATCCCGCGGTGCTTGCAGCTCTCATGAGCTGGAACGACGTGCCCGATCAGGCATATATCGCCACGCTTATGAAGCTCACCGACGACCGCGTGATCAAGCTGGAAGAAGCGACCGAGACCAAGAAGAAGGGTCTGCTCCGTCGCGAAAAAGAGAAGCAGACGTATCGCATCACAGTGACCGACGAGGCCTGGAAGGCTGCCAAGAAGGACGGCATCGATCGCGATGTGCTCAAGGTCTTCTTCGCCGGCGTTAAGCCCGATAAAGACGGCGTCCGTTCACGCACGTTTAGCGAGCTGGAGGAGTATGCCAGCGAGCGCACCACATCTGTTGGCGACAAGCTCGAGGACTATCAGAGCACGGTTAAGGGCAAGCTGGAGACGCGCGAGTTTATCGCCTCGGACGGCACCATCGCCCTGGTTGCCGGCTTGGTTCTCGGCATCATCATTGTCTTTGGCATTCTGGGCTCTCTGATCTATACCGACTTTGCGGACGCCAACGTCGGCGCCGCTATGATCTCGATTCCCGTCACGATCGTGGGCTTTGTCCTGAGCTGCACCTTCCGCCGTTACACGCCGGAGGGCGCCGAGGTGGCGGCTCGCTGCAAGGCGCTCAAGCATTGGCTCGAGGACTTTACGCGCCTGAAGGAGGCTATCCCCAGCGACCTGATCTTGTGGAACAAACTGCTGGTGATGGGCGTTGCCCTGGGCGTTTCGAAAGAAGTGCTGCGACAGCTGGCCGAGGCCGTGCCTGCGGATCTGCGCAACAGCGACGATTTCTACGACAACTACCCCTGCTACTGGTGGTATTACCATCACTACGGCAACGAGTCCCCGCTCGATTCGTTCAACGATGTGTACCACGAGACCATCCGCGAGCTGGCTTCGAGTTCCGATAGCTCGAGCGGCGGCAGCGGCGGCGGCTTTTCCGGTGGCGGCGGTGGCGGCGTCGGCGGAGGCGGCGGCGGAACGTTCTAACGGTCGTAAATTATGGGATGGGCTTTTCTCGACAGCCGTCGGGGAAAGCCCATCCCCTTTTTACGCGCTACCTACGAAGACTGTCCCCAGCAACTAGTCATTTAAGAACGTTCCCAACGACTAGGTGCGGTTGCTGCCAAGGAGTGTCCCGGGGTGCCGGCACAAAAGGAACGTCCCTAGCTGCCAGGTTTAGGCTGTTAGATCGAGTTCGTAGAGGAAGCTTTCGCGCGGCATGTCGTGACGGCGCTCTTCGCGGTTGGCGCGGTGCGTGGCCGTGCGCTTAAAGCCGTGCAACTCGTAGAACTTCCACGAGCAGTTGGAGTCGGTGTACAGGTGCGCCCTTGTCGCCCCGCGCGAGGACAGGTACGAGACCGCGGCATCGAGCAAAACCGAGCCAACGCCCAGGCCGTGGACATCGGGATCGACGGCGAGCAGCGTGACTTCGTTGTCGTGCGGCAACGGGCTGCTCTCGAGCAGGCGGTTGTTGGTTCGGATGGTTGCACGCACAAACGAGAGATACTCGGCGCAGGCATCAGGCTCCAGTTCACGCATCTGCGATAGCAGCGCGCGTTCGGTATCCATCCAATGTTCCTTAACGGTGGCGCCGGAGCTCTGTCCCGCACGCGCGAGCGAAATGCCACGCGCCTGACCGTCGATTACGGCAACCTGCGAAAACGTCGATGACGAAAGGCAATAGGCGAGGTCGCACGCGGCCTCGAGGCGGTTGTACTCATCGTTATCCGAATTGTTATGCCAAAGCTGCTGCAGAATCAGCGCGATGGCGTCGAAGTCTTCGGTATCAAACGGTCGGTAGAGAACCCGCGAGACCATGGTGCCTCTTTCTTTTGCGGATGCATATCGAGCACAGTTCTACCACGCTATTGGCATCTAATTATGGTGCCCCTGTGTTCCATGAACTCACCGTGCCCGATGCCGTGTCCATCCCCTCCGCTCGCAAACTTTTTCTGCACAGCCGTGCGTTGCGGGGTGCATCGATGCGCTCGATGCGCTACATTAAATCAGTATTTTCAATGCCGCTGCGCGAGCGCTGCAGATCGACGTATCACCGACTCACAGAGCACGGCGGCGTACCAGACAGGAGGACTGCATGGGATCTGATGTGAAGATCGCACGCGCGTTGATCTCGGTTACCGATAAGACGGGTGTCGTCGATTTCGCACGGACGCTGGTTGACGACTTTGGCGTCGAGATCATCTCTACGGGCGGCACGGCTCGTGCCATCGAGGACGCGGGCGTTCCCGTAACCCCCATCGAGGAGTTTACGGGCTATCCCGAGATGATGGACGGCCGCGTCAAGACGCTGCATCCCAAGGTTCACGGCGCGCTGCTTGCCCGTCGCGATTCCGAGCAGCACATGCAGGAAGCCGCTCAGCACGGCATTAAGCTGATCGACCTGGTCGTCGTCAACCTGTACGAGTTCGAGAAGACCGTTGCCAACCCCGAGGTCACCTTTGCGGATGCCATCGAGCACATCGACATCGGTGGCCCCTCCATGCTGCGCTCTGCCGCCAAGAACGCCGCGAGCGTTACCGTCATCTCCGACCCGGCCGACTACGACGCCGTCCTTGCCGAGATGCGCGAGACCGGCGGTTGCACCACGCTTTCCACCCGTCGTCGCCTGCAGGTGAAGGTCTACCAGACTACCGCCGCCTACGACACGGCTATCTCCCGTTGGCTCGCCGCCCAGGCAAGCGACGTGGCGGACACCTCTGCCAAGCTCGAGATCTCGCTGGAGAAGGTCGACGACCTGCGCTACGGCGAGAACCCGCAGCAGAAGGCCACGGTCTATCGCTTTGCCGAGGGCTGCGAGAACACCGCGAGCTCTCAGTTCCCGCTTGTGGGCTCCGAGCAGATCCAGGGCAAGCCGCTCAGCTACAACAACTATCTGGACGCCGATGCCGCCTGGAACCTGGTCCGAGAGTTCGACGAGCCGGCCTGCGTGATCCTCAAGCATCAGAACCCCTGCGGCTCCGCCGTTGCCGAGGACATCACGGCCGCCTACGACCGCGCTTTCGCCTGCGATCCCAAGAGCGCCTTCGGCGGCATCATCGCCTGCAACCGCGAGGTTCCCTTTGAGCTGGTTGAGCATTTTGCCGACGAGAACAAGCAGTTCGTCGAGGTCATCATCGCCCCGAGCTACACCGATGAGGCGCTCGAGCGCATGGTCAAGCGCCCCAACCTGCGCGTGCTGGCTACCGGCGGCGTGGACCACGGTGCCCAGGTGGAGCTGCGCTCCATCGACGGCGGCATGCTGGTGCAGGAGGTCGACCACGTGACCGAGGATCCCGCGACCTTTACGTTCCCCACCGATCGCAAGCCCACCGACGCTGAGATGGCCGAGCTCGAGTTTGCCTGGAAGGTCTGCAAGGGCGTCAAGTCCAACGCCATCCTGGTCTCCAAGGGCAAGGCCGGCATTGGCATGGGCCCCGGTCAGCCCAACCGCGTTGACTCTGCGCTGCTTGCCTGCGAGCGCGCCGAGGACTTCTGCGAGCGCGAGGGCGTGGAGAAGGGCGGCTTTGCCTGCGCAAGCGACGCGTTCTTCCCGTTCCGCGACAACGTCGACGTGCTTGCCGCACACGGCGTGACCTGCATCATCCAGCCCGGCGGCTCCAAGCGCGATGACGAGAGCATCCAGGCCTGCAACGAGCACAATATTGCGATGGTTTTCACGGGTGCGCGCCACTTCCGCCATTAAGTAGGGAGGTGGCGCTGCGGCTTGCCCAACCACCGCACCTTGCCGCTCATTCGTCGCCCGCGTACCCAAGTACGCGTCGCTCCTCTTTCACGGCAATCTGCGGCACCTGGGCAACCCTCGCCGACCTGTTAGGTTGACTGGGGAGGATGGGATGTTATCTCGTCCCTTGGACCGCCTCGCTTCTAAAATTATCTCTGCAAAAGACGGTCGCTCCGTTTGGAGGGCCGTCTTTTTGGTATAAGAGGACGGAATGACTAACACGAAAGGTATGACCATGCCCCAGATTGATGATGCCGAGCTGTTTGGCAATGCCGAGGATCAGCGTGCGTACGAGGACTTTTGCGCCAATCAGGAGGCGGTCGAGAAGTTTACGCTCGACAAGCCCGCGCTTGTCTGCCGTTGGCGCATGTCCAACAAAAAGGTGCCCATGCTCAACCGCCACATTCGCGCACTGTCCGAGCGCCTGGTGCAGGGCGAGGCGCTCACCCATAACATGCTCAGCTGGGCTAAGCAGCACGTTGAGTGGTCGCTTGCCGAGGGCGATTACACCGCGCACGACGGCGTGCTCATGCTGGTGATCGACGTTAACGGCAATGCCGCCATGACGGTGGGTGAGTACGCGCCGCTGGCCGATACTTCGGCCAAGGCGCTGCGTGCCCGCTCCGCCGAGGCCCGCTCCGAGGCCGACGAAACCGGCGTGGCGCCCGAGCTGCTCGCTGCCGTCAACAACGGCGAGCTGGCCTTTGTGGCGCCGGCGGACGAGTGCCTGTGTGGCACGGCGACGCTCATAGAGCAGCTGGCCCAGACCAAGGGCATCCCGGTCACGCGCGTAGACATTCCCGCACAGCTCAAGGGCGCCTTGTTCCTGGTAAGCGACGAGCACGGCGTGGTGCCTGCCGCCGACGCCGACGCCGCCGAGTCTGATGCCGCGACGGTCGCCTTCTTTGCCGACGGCTACGAAAAGCTTCGCGCCCGCCGCTAAGTGATTTTTCTGGGACGGGGATTAAAGAATCATTTTGGTTCCCGCCACCGCTGCGAGTGCGAGGCGGACAAAACGCCCCCGCTCGCGAACAGTTCTGTCACCTTGGCGATGTGCGTGGCGCGCACCTGCAGTTTCGCAGCCATAATGGTGGCAAGACAATCAAGAGGGGAGCGGAATCCATGGCGCTAATCTATATCGTTGAGGACGACGAGCCCATTCGTCGTGAGCTTGTCGACATCCTTGCCCGCGCCGGGTTTGAAATCGAGGCCTGCGAATCGTTCGAGCATGTCTCGCGCGATATTCTCGCCGCCGCGCCCGACCTGGTGCTGCTCGACCTCACGCTTCCCGTCAAGGACGGCCAGCATATCTGCCACGAGGTTCGCCGCGAATCCGAGGTCCCCATCATCGTCCTCACCTCGCGCACGACCGAGATCGACGAGGTCATGGCCATGACGCTCGGCGCGGACGACTTTGTTCCCAAGCCCTATAGCGCGCGCGTGCTCGTGGCGCGCATCAACGCACTGCTGCGTCGCACCGCGGCGTCAGGCGAGCGCAGCACGCTCGTCCACAAGGGGCTGGAGCTCGACCTCGCCCGCTCTATGGTCACCAACACGGCGACCGGCGACAGCACCGAGCTCACCAAAAATGAGCTGCGTATCCTCTCGCTGCTCCTGAGCCGCGCGGGCAAGATCGTCTCGCGCTCGGCCATCATGCAGGACCTGTGGGACTCCGACGCCTTCGTGGACGACAATACGCTCACCGTCAACATCAACCGCCTGCGCACCACGCTCGAAAAAATCGGCATCAAGGGGTATTTGACGACGCATCGCGGCCAAGGCTATTCGGTCTAGGGGCCGGCTATGTCGTTTGGCAAGTTCTTTAAAGATGCACTGCTTCCCGTCGCCGTGTGGACGTGCGGCGTGCTGCTGAGCTGCTTTGTGCTGACGGTCGCCGGCGCACCCGTTTCTATCGTGGTCGTGGCGGTTGGCGTGTCCTTTATCTTCGGTATGCTCGGCATCGTGATCGAGTACGCTCGCCGTCGCCGTTTTCTGCGTCAGTTGGAGCGCGCGGCAGAGGAGCTCGAGAGTCCCGCATGGGTGCAGGAGATGGTGCAATGCCCAACCTATGCCGAGGGCGAGCTCGAGTACGAGGTCCTGTGCCGGGTGGGCAAAGCCGCCTGCGACGAGGTTGCCGAGGGCCGGCGTCAGACCGAAGACTATCGCGACTATATCGAGAGCTGGGTCCACGAGGCCAAGCTGCCCCTGGCGGCGGCTCACCTGATTCTGGAAAACCTCGACGGCGGCGCAGATGACCCAACACGTGTCGATGACCTGGGTCGCGAGTTGGCTCGCGTGGAACGCTATATCGACCAGGCGCTGTACTACGCGCGCTCGGAAGTCGTGGAGCGCGACTACCTGATTCGCCGCTGGGACCTTAAGACCTTGGTGACGGGTGCGATTAAGGCCAACGCGCGCGAGCTCATTGCGGCGCACGTGGCTCCGGTGTGCGAGAACCTTGACTTCGAGGTCTTTACCGACGAAAAATGGCTCGAATTTATCCTGGGCCAGCTCATTCAGAACAGCATTAAATATGCGCGCGAGGACGGCGCGAAGATCGTGTTTTCGGGCGCGTTGTTGGACGAGGGCCTGGCGAGCGAACGCATCGAGCTCACCGTTGCCGACAACGGCTGTGGCGTGAGCGCGGCCGACCTGCCGCGCGTGTTCGAGAAGGGCTTTACCGGCGACAACGGCCGCACCACCAAGCGCGCAACGGGCATCGGCCTCTACCTGGTGGCGCGTCTGTGCTCCAAGATGGGCATCGACGTCACCGCAGCATCCGATCCCGGCGAAGGCTTCGTCGTAACATTCGCGTTTTCAACGAATAAGTTTCAATATTTCGAGTAACGCACGCGGCAGACGCCCACCCAAACAAAAACGTGCAGCCCAAACAAAACGTGCCACCCCAAACGGGGCGGCACGCTATCTTTTATCAGCCAACTCGCTGAAGTAAGGCTGCGAAGGCCGCGGGGCCGGGAGGGGTTTCCTAAGGGCACATCCCGCAGCCGCAACGCGGCGAGGACGTGCCCGTGGAAACCCCGCAGGCCCCGCGGCCGGTGGGAGCAACGCTACTTCACGACCAAAATGTCGCAGTCCGTATTGCGCAGCAGGAACGTCGAAATCGAACCCAGCAGCGCATACTTGATCGAGGACAGGCCGCGGGCGCCGCAGAGCACCAGGTCGGGCTTGACCACGTCGAGCATCTCGTCTTTGAGCGTCTCACGAATACGGCCGGCGCGAATCATGACTTCGACCTCGGGAATGTCGGGATTGGCCTTGGCCTCTTCGAGCTGCTTGGCGATGGAGTTCTTAAATGCCTCCTCTAGGCCGTTGACCAGATCGACCGGATAGGAGCCAGCACTCTCGAGTGCCGTGGAATCGATAACGTGGCCGATAATCAGCTTGGCGCCGTTGTTCGCGGCAACCTTGATGGCGCGTGCGAGCACAAAATCCTGCTGCTCAGTACCGTCGAGTGAAACAAATACCTTGGTGTAGCCCTCGTTCATGGTTTCCTCCTTGGTCTATCGCACGGGCGTGGGGCTCGTGCATCGGGCGGACGCGGATGCGTGGCCGCCGGACACTTTATCTTGTTGCAGTTATACCCAAGGATTTGGGTTTGACCGCTCGCAATTCTGTGAACGGGCGAGTTTTTTGGTAAGGGTAGGCGCGGGCGCGCCTCCAACGGTTGATAATGGGACATCGCCCGCAACCGTCCGCAGAACAACTATCGGCGGGTGTCTAACGAGGGGGTCCCTTTGGATATCATCGAGCTTCTAAAATCTGCCTTCATGGGCCTGGTCGAGGGCATCACCGAATGGCTGCCTGTTTCGTCGACCGGTCACATGATCTTGGTGGACGAGTTCGTCAAGATGAACATGAGCGAGACGTTCTGGAATATGTTCCTGGTCGTGATTCAGCTTGGCGCCATTTTGGCCGTCTGCGTCCTGTTCTTCTACGATCTCAACCCGTTTTCTCCCAGCAAGGGCAAGGAGGGCCGTCGCGACACCTGGGTGCTGTGGGGCAAGATTGTGCTCGGTTGCATTCCCGCCGCGGCGATCGGTCTGCCGCTTAACGACTGGATGGAGGAGCATTTCTATAATGCTCCCGTCGTGGCGCTGGCGCTCATTGTGTACGGCGTGCTGTTTATCGTGATCGAGAACTGGCGCGCGAACAAGCGCGACCAGGCCGCTCTTGCCGGTTCGTTTGGTTCGCGTGCCGTGGTGGCGGGCGGACGACCCGCTGGTGCGCATTTTGCCGCGCCCGCTGCGACTGCCGCTGCAGACGATGACGATAACCTGGACTTTGGATCCATCACTACGCTCGAGGATTTGAGCTGGAAGACCGCGCTGGGTATTGGTTGCTTCCAGGTGCTTTCGCTGATTCCGGGCACATCGCGCTCCGGCTCCACCATCATCGGCGGCCTGCTGCTGGGCTGCACGCGCTCGGTGGCGTCTAAGTTCACGTTCTTCCTGGCTATTCCCGTTATGTTTGGCGCGAGTGCGCTCAAGCTGGTCAAGTACTTTATTAAGGGCGGCACCTTCGGCACCAACGAGATCGCCATCCTGGGCGTGGGCTGCGTCGTCGCCTTTGTGGTGTCGCTTATCGCCATCAAGTGGCTTATGGGCTTCGTCCGCCGTCACGACTTCAAGTGCTTCGGCGTCTACCGCATCATCCTGGGCATCGTAGTGCTCGCATACTTCTTTGTCCTGGAGCCGATGCTCGGCCTGTAACTTAGTCGACGCTGCGCGGCGGCCGGGGCGACAACTTGTCATTCAAAGGGGGCGGCATGACCAGAAGGTCTATGCCGCCCCTTTTCATGCCAATTTGTTCGCCCCGGCCACCGCTCGCTGCTGCTGCCATGACATCGGCGGTTTCGTGATTGTCAATTGATTGGTGCAGACTAACCTGACCCCATTGCGCCTAATCCGCTGGGGTGGGCCTGACGGTGGCGCACGGAGTCGTGGTGTGATTTGCGTCGGTGTCCGCGCGGCTCGGTATACTGGTACGGCTCAAACTATGGCGCCGCCCGCAGGCGCGCCGTCCGTCAGATGAGGAGTCGCCCATGACCCAGCCCTTGCCCTGGGAAAAGAACGCCACGGTACCCGTGCCGCCCGCGCCGGAACCCGTGCCGCTCGATGCATACACCGCCCCTGCAGCGCCGGAGCCCGAGCTCGTCCCGCTCGACATCTACGGCGCTCCTGCGCCGGCACCCAAACCCGCCAAGCCGCTCGTCGACATCGACAGCCTGAATCCCGCCCAGCGCGAGGCGGTTCTGACCACCGAGGGCCCGTTGCTGGTGCTCGCCGGCGCCGGCTCGGGCAAGACCCGCGTCCTGACCTTCCGCATCGCACATATGCTCGGCGACCTGGGCGTTAAGCCTTGGCAGGTTCTTGCCATTACGTTTACCAACAAGGCCGCGGCCGAGATGCGCGAGCGTTTGGCGGCGCTCATTCCCAGCGGTACCCGCGGCATGTGGGTGTGCACCTTCCATGCCATGTGTGTGCGCATGCTGCGCGAGGACGCCGACCTGCTGGGCTACACCGGTCAGTTCACCATCTACGATGATGACGACTCAAAGCGCATGGTGCGTGACATTATGCAGGCGCTCGGCATTGAGCAAAAGCAGTTCCCCATCAACATGATCCGCAGCAAGATCAGCTCGGCCAAAAACGCCATGATCGGCCCCGAGGACATGCTCAAGAGTGCCGATAGCCCCAACGACAAAAAGGCCGCGCAGGTCTACCTAGAGCTGGAGCGCCGCCTGCGCGCCGCCAACGCGATGGACTTCGACGACCTGCTCGTGCGCACGCTCGAGCTGCTGCGCACCCGCCCCGAGGTGCTCGACAAGTACCAGGAACGCTTCCGCTACATTAGCGTCGACGAGTATCAGGACACCAACCACGTCCAGTACGAAATCGCCAACCTGCTGGCCGCCAAGTACCAAAACCTCATGGTCGTGGGCGACGATGACCAGTCCATTTATAGCTGGCGTGGCGCCGACATCACCAACATCCTGGACTTTGAGAAGGACTTTAAAAACTGCAAGACCGTCAAGCTGGAGCAGAACTATCGTTCCACGGGTCACATCCTGAGCGCCGCTAATGCCGTGGTGCGCCACAACTCGCAGCGCAAGGACAAGCGCCTGTTTACGGCCGAGGGCGATGGCGAGAAGATCCAGGCCTTCCAGGCGAGCGACGAGCGCGACGAGGGCCGCTGGATTGCCGGCGAGATCGAGAAGCTGCACTCCAAGGGCACGAGCTACGACGATATCGCCGTGTTCTATCGTACCAACGCCCAGTCGCGCATTCTCGAAGATATGTTCCTGCGCGCGGGCGTGCCCTACAAGATCGTGGGCGGCACGCGGTTCTTCGACCGTGCCGAGATCCGCGACGTCATGGCCTACCTCAAGATGATCGTGAACCCGGCTGACGAGATGAGCGTCAAGCGCGTCATCAACACACCTCGCCGCGGCATCGGTTCCACCTCGATTCAAAAAATTGAGCAGCTGGCGCGCGACAACCGCTGCTCGTTCTTCCAGGCCTGCGAGATCGCGTGCGCCGAAACCGGTATGTTTAGCGCCAAGGTGCGCAATGGCCTGTCGAGCTTTGTGTCGCTGGTGCGCGAGGGCCGTCGCATGGATGGCGAGCTCAAGGACGTCGTCGAGATGATTGTCGACAAGACGGGCCTGCTGCAGGCATTCCGCGCCGAGGGCACCATGGAGTCCGAGAGCCGCGCCGAGAACATCCAGGAATTCCTGGGCGTTGCGGCCGAATTTGAGGAGACGCACGAGGATATCGAGGGTACGCTCGAGAGCTTGGAAGAGCTGCGCGCGGCTGGCGTTGCCGATGTACCGGCCGGAGCCGAGTCCGAGCCCGTCGTGGTGAGCGCGCCTGCGCCCGAACCGGGGCCGTCTGCCCCGGCATCCTCGTTTGAGGCGCTCGTTGGCGCGCGTGATGCCGCGGGTTCCAATCCGCTCGACAGCCTGGCGGCCCCGGCGCTCTCGCCGCAGGATGCCCTGGCTGCCGCTATCGCGGGCAACGCCTATGCCGCGCCGACTGAGCTGCCGGCGGGCGCCGTGCATGCCGACGAGATCGAGCGCACCTACGGTCCGCTTACCTGCAAGGCGCTGCCGGCACTCATGGAGTGGCTGGCCCTGCGCTCCGACTTGGATTCCCTGGCCGGCGAAACGCATGCCATCACCATGATGACCATCCACTCCGCCAAGGGCCTGGAGTTCCCCGCGGTGTTCGTGGCCGGCATGGAGGAGGGCATCTTCCCGCACGTGCACGACTTTGGCGGCAGCGATGATCCGGGCAAGCTCGAGGAGGAGCGTCGCCTGGCCTACGTCGCCATCACGCGTGCCCGTAAGCGCCTGTTCTTGACCTATGCGGCCACGCGTCGCACCTACGGCTCGACCTCTGCCAACCCGCGCTCGCGCTTCCTCAACGAGATTCCGTTTGAGGATATCGAGTTTGGCGGCATCGGTTCTGCCGGTTTTGAGGGCACGGGCTGGGAAAAGCGCGGCGACCGTCACGGCACCTTTGGCTCGGGCATGGGCTCGGACATGTATGGCGGCAAGGTGTTCGGTTCGCATACGCGCTCGACCGGCGGTTCCGGTTCGCGCGGCGGATCGAGCTTTGACGACTTCTTTGGCGGCAGCAGTTACGGGACCGAGCGCCATCGTGGGGTTTCGCCCGACGCCGGCCGTGTTGCCTCGACCTTTGGCTCGGGCGCGCCGCGAGCCAAAAAGCCGTCGTCTAAGGTGTCACCGACGGTGGAGCGCAAGGTCGATCGCGCCAGCGCGTCGCAGGACTTTGCCGCGGGCGATACCGTGAGCCATAAGACCTTTGGCACGGGTACCGTGATCTCGGTCGCTGGAGACATGATCGAGGTCCAATTCGAAAAGACCGGCCAGACCAAAAAGCTTATGAAGGGTTTTGCACCGATCGTCAAGCTGTCGTAATCCCGGCGGACCTGGGCGGGCGTATGGGGCAACATCGCCTGCTCGGGCAGTCCTGCTCGCACGGAGAGCACTTAATGTGCTCTCCGTGCGAGCGGGACTGTCCGAGCAGGCGACCAAACCCCGCGCCCCGTCCCGGCGAGCGCTCGGGGACCGGTAGCTTACAGGTGGCTGATGATCAGTTCCATCTTGCCTTCGAGGTCGATGGAGCTGACGGTGCTCGGGGCCAGCAGGTGGCTGCCCTTGTGAACGGGCTCGCCGCACACGGTGCCCTCGCCGTCGATGACCGACAGACACATGAAGGGCCAGTGCTGGTCGAGGGTCTTGCTGCCGTTGACGCGCACGCGATCGACGGTGTAGCAGGAGTTAGACTCGAGCTCGGTCACGCCGTCGACCTCGGGCGCGGTCACGGTGCCGTCGGTCGGTGCCTGAACATCAAAGTCGATGCAGTCGAGGCTCTGCTCAATATGCAGCGGGCGCAGCTTGCCGTCGGTGCCGGGACGGTCGTAGTCGTACAGGCGATACGTCACGTCGCTCGACTGCTGCGTCTCCAAAATGAGCGTGCCGGTCTTGATGGCGTGGACGGTACCGGAATCAATCTGGAAAAAGTCGCCCTTGTGGATCGGCAGCACGTTGAGCATGTCGTCCCAGCGGCCGTCTTCGATCATCTGTGCAGCCTCGGCGCGGTCCTTGGCGCGCTGGCCGACGATGATTGTGGCGCCGGGCTCGCAGTCCAGCACATACCAGCACTCGGTTTTGCCCAGGCTGCCGTTCTCGTGCTCGGCGGCGTACTCGTCGTTGGGATGGATCTGGATCGAAAGGTCGTCCTTGGCGTCCAGAATCTTAATGAGCAGCGGGAACTCCTTGCCCTCGCAGTTGCCAAAGAGCTCGCGGTGCTCGGCCCACAGCCACGAAAGCGTGTGGCCTGTATACGGGCCCTCAGCGATCTGGCAGTCGCCGTTGGGGTGTGCCGAGATGGCCCAGCACTCACCGATGGGACCCTCGGGAATGTCATAACCAAATACGGTTTCGAGCTGGCGGCCGCCCCAGATCTTCTCGTGAAAGATCGGCGTCAGTTTAATCAAATCGGACATGTTCATACCCCCATGGTGTTGCGCGGCCGCCCACTCTAAACGAGCCGTAACGAGCGCCCGCATGACTACAAAAACCTATGCCAACGTTACGTTGTGCAGCTCAAAGCGGTCGCCAACGTTGCGCGAGATCGAATGCTCAAAGGCGGTGCCGCTATCCAAAAAGCCAATCTGGTTGAGCTCGAGCAGGGGAGAGCCGGGTTTGGTGTCCAGGCGCTCAGCCTCTTCCTCGGTTGCCGCTACGGCGCGAATGGTGCGGTGGAAGCTCGAAATCTTCAGCCCGCATTGCTTGCGGATGAAGCTGTAGACCGATCCATACAGGTCTTTCTTTTTAAGGCCCGGAATCAGCTCGAGGGGCATGTAGGTGTACTCGATAACGATGGGCTTCTCGTCGACCTGGCGCACACGCACGATGTGATAGGCAAAGTCGTCCTCGGCAATTCCCAGCTGGACAGCGACGTCTGCTGGCGGATTGACAATCGAGAAATCGTAGACCACCGAGGTCACCTTCTCCCCGCGGTGCTCATACGAAAAGCCCTGGGAGCGATCGTTCTTGCCCTGGAAAAACGCCTGGCCGGGAAGCCCCGCCGTGTCCTTAACGTAGGTGCCCGATCCGCGCCGGCTGGTAACAAGACCTTCATCGGTAATCTGCTCAATAGCTCGTTTGACGGTGATTTTGGAAACGCTATAGAGCTCGCAGAACTCAACGACGGTGGGCAGCTTGTCGCCCGGCTTTAGAGCGCCGTCCTCGATGCTTCGACGGATATCTGCAGCTATTGCCTCGTATTTGGGAATCATGGAACCTCCTTTCCGGCTTGATTGAGTACAAACGAAAGTATAGTCCACGCCTAAGCATCCCTATTGCGTTTTGAAAAGTTCGAGAAAGATATAATCAAAAAACGCTTTTCTATATTAACTAGAGCGCTCTAAATGAATATGCATTCGAATAATGTGGTATTGAGCAAATTGATCGGCTCGAAGATGGGGTTGGGCCGTTTTGCCGCCCAGCGAACCGAATCTCATGCCTTGCGTTTTCCCAGATAAAACCTGCCAAAACAAACCTGTCCCTTTTTGACAGGTTTTTGCCTGGGGAGCGGTACCATACAGGCAATGTTTAAACGAGAAAGGTGGGCTCCCATGGAACCTAAGCAGTACTACATCGGCATCGACGTTGGCGGCACTTCGGTTAAGGAAGGCCTGTTCGACGAGGACGGCAACCTGCTTGCCAAGGCCAGCGTGCCCACGCCTCCTATCGTTGACGCCGCGGGCTTTGCCGCGGTGACCGAGGCTATCGATCAGGTGGTCGCCAAGGCTCAGATTCCGCGCGCCTTTGTGGCGGGCATTGGTCTGGCCGTTCCGTGCCCCATCCCGGCTTCGGGCGATGCCAAGGTCAAGGCCAACATTGCTATCAACCTGCCTGAACTGAGGATTGCCATCCAGGAGCACTGCCCCGACGCGGTCGTTAAGTACGAAAACGATGCCAACGCCGCTGCCATGGGCGAGGCCTGGCTCGGCTCTGCCAAGGGCGTACAGAACGTGGTGATGGTCACCATCGGTACCGGCGTGGGCGGTGGCGTTATCGTTAACGGCGACGTGGTATCGGGCGTTGTGGGTGCCGGCGGCGAGATTGGCCACATGTGCCTGAACCCCGAAGAGGAGCGCACCTGCGGCTGTGGCGGTCATGGCCATCTGGAGCAGTATTCCAGCGCCACCGGCGTGGTGAGTAACTACCTTGCCGAGTGCAAGAAGGCAGGCGTCGAGCCCATCGAGCTCACCGGGCCTTCTGATTCCAAGGACGTGTTCCAGGCCTGCCGCGAGGGTGACAAGCTCGCGCTGGCAGCTGCCGATACCATGGCCGACTATCTCGGCCGCGCCCTGGCGCTTATTGCCAACGTGGTCGATCCCGAGATGTTCCTGATCGGCGGCGGTGCTTCCGCTTCGGCCGATGTCTACCTCGACAAGGTCCGCGAGCACTTTAAGCAGTACGCGCTCTCCGCCTCGCGCGAGACGCCCATTAAGGTCGCTTCGCTCGGCAACGACGCCGGCATCATCGGTGCCGCTTACGTAGCCCTGCGCGCCGCCGGCAAATAGCTGGTGCAAGGGGGCCAGGTTACTTTGCACCAACATGGTGCAAAAGGGACAGCCTTGGCCCCCATGCCTGCCCCAAAATATGCCGTAGCCCTTCCGTCTGCGAAGGCTCGGCATCGGCGTGCTACCATAGCTACGTCCAAGTACACATATCAAGTGGAGGATATCCATGGCAAACGTTCTTGTCTTTGGTCACCAGAACCCCGATAACGACGCCATTATGAGCGCCGTCGTCCTGTCCCAGCTACTCAACCAGGTTGAGTATGCCGGCAACACCTACGAGGCCTGCGCCCTTGGTCAGCTTCCGGCCGAGTCCGCCAAGCTGCTCGCCGACGCCGGCATCGCCGAGCCCCGCGTGATCGAGTCCGTCGAGGCCGGTCAGCTCGTCGTCCTCACCGACCACAACGAGTCTGCCCAGTCCGTCGCCGGCCTTAAGGACGCCACGGTCTTTGGCGTTGTCGATCATCACCGCATCGGCGACTTCGAGACCGCCGGCCCGCTGCGCTACATCTGCCTGCCCTGGGGCTCCAGCTGCACCATCGTCACCAAGCTCGCCGGCGTGCTCGGCGTTGAGCTTTCCGACGTCCAGGCCAAGCTGCTGCTCTCGGCCATGATGACCGACACGCTCATGCTCAAGAGCCCCACCACCACCGATGTCGACCGCGCCGTTGCCGCCAAGCTCGGCGAGCAGGTGGGCGTCGACCCGGTCAAGTTTGGCATGGAGGTCTTCCTCACCCGTCCGTCCGGCTCCTTCACCGCAGCCGAGATGGTCGGCAACGACATCAAGATGTTCGAGCCCGCTGGCAAGAAGCTGCTCATCGGCCAGTACGAGACCGTCGACAAGAGCCGCGCACTCGGCATGATCGACGAGATCCGCGAGGCCATGCGCGCCTACGCCGCCGAGAAGGGTGCCGACGGTATTGTCCTGTGCATCACCGACATCATGGAGGAGGGCTCGCAGGTCCTGCTCGAGGGCGAGACCGAGGCCGCTCAGAAGGGCCTGGGCATTGCCGATGAGCACGACGGCGTCTGGATGCCGGGCGTCCTCTCCCGTAAGAAGCAGGTCGCTGCCCCCATCATGGCCGCCTGCTAGGTTTAGTTGACCGAACGCCACGACCGGATCGCGGACGCCCCGCGCTCCGGTCGTTTTTTGTGCACGGCGCTGCGTCGTCTCTTGGGCAGGCGCGCCCGTGCCGTTGAGCAAATAATGTTCAACCTGTGGTTCCGCTTTTCGGCCACGCCTGCGTGCTTGTCGTGCAGGGTAGGCTAGATGCAAGCGTAATACGATAGAGCGCGGCGCCGCCACTTGGGCGGGCCGTGCTTTTTTAAGACGGGAACTTTCCCGTGAAAGGAGCCGCCCATGGCAGCAACTGAGCAGCTGTTCAACGTTCGTGAGCGCAAGCGCTTTGAACGTCACGACATTTGGGAGCGCATTGCCGAGAACGGCACCATTTCTGCCGCCGTCATGGTGATCGCCGCTATCGCCGCCGTCATCTGCGCCAATACCGATGCCTACGAGGCCATCCATCACTTTTTGGAGACCCCGCTGTATATGGGTCTGGGCAACCTTACGGCTGGTCTCACCGTTGAGCTTTTCGTCAACGACTTCCTCATGGCGATTTTCTTTTTGTTGGTGGGCATTGAGCTTAAGTACGAGATGACGGTCGGCGAGCTCAAGAATCCGCGTCAGGCCATGCTTCCCATGCTGGCGGCCGTGGGCGGTGTCGTCGTTCCCGCCTGCATCTACCTGATCTTTAACCATGCCGGTGCCCGTAACGGTTGGGCCATCCCCATGGCAACCGATATTGCCTTTGCGCTGGGCGTGCTGTCGCTTTTGGGCAATCGCGTGCCCAACGGCGTGCGCGTGTTCTTCTCGACGCTCGCCATCGCCGACGACCTGATCTCCATCGCCGCCATCGCCATTTTCTACGGTCAGAGCCCCAATCCGTTTTGGTTGGGCGCCGCCGCGCTTGTGACCTGCGCGCTCGTGTGGCTCAACAAGACGCAGCATTACCGCCTTGTCCCGTATTCGGTACTGGGGCTGCTGCTGTGGTTCTGCATGTTCAAGAGCGGCGTGCACGCTACGCTTGCTGGCGTCATCTTGGCCTTTACCATCCCGGCCAAGTGTGGCGTCAAGCTCGATAGCCTCACCGATTGGCTGGGCGAGTGCCTGCCGCTGCTCGATGACCGCTACGATGATGAGGCACACATCCTGGGCCAGCATGACTTTACCGTCTCGACAACCAAGGTCGAGCGCGTCATGCACCGCGTGACCCCGCCGCTTATCCGCATGGAGCGTCTGATCTCCACGCCGGTCAACTTTGTGATCCTGCCGATCTTTGCGTTCGTAAACGCTCAGGTTCGCTTAGTGGGCGTGGACATGAGCACGCTGCTCACCGATCCGGTGACGCTCGGCGTGTACTTTGGCATGCTGCTGGGCAAGCCGATCGGCATCTTTGGTATGACGTTTGCCCTGGTTAAGCTTAAGGCCTGCGAGCTGCCGCACAATGTCAACTGGCACATGATTGCCGGCGTGGGCATTCTGGGCGGTATCGGCTTTACCATGTCGATTCTCATCAGCGGCCTTGCCTTCCCGACGGCCCAGTTTGAGGTTCTTGCAGCCAAGGCCGCTATTCTCGCCGGTTCGGTCACCGCAGCCGTGCTTGGCATGATCTACATGAGTGTGATCTGCAAGCACCCCGCGACCAAGGACGAGTAAGAGCGCGAAAACCGGCTCCAGAACCGATTCGGGCGCGTTCAAAATGCGGATTCGGGCGGTGCTTGCCGCCTGCCAGACACGCCAGTGGTCAAAAAACGCCGTTTGTGAGTACTGTCACAAACGGCGTATCATTTTAGGTGCGGAAAATAATGAACAAAGTTATAAGAACTGTAAGTTAATGAGTGACCATCGACTTCCAATTTGGCGCTAGCTGACGGTGATTAGGAAGTTTCAAGTCGAGTTTTGCCGATTTCGACCAAGAATCGCTGCTACTAAAAAGGTAACAGTACTCATATTTGCCCTTTTTTGGCCACAAGCCCTAAAACAAGCCTCGCCAAGGTCGGGAAGCGGGCCAAATCGCCGGCCTCGAGGCTTATTCCACCGTTCCGTAGACGGCGCCCCAGCCGTGGGCAGCCAAGGCGGAGTTGAGCTGGTCGCACAGCGACCGGCGATCGTAGCAGCCGGGCGGCAAAAGGTTCACGATTTCCATGAGGTCGGGTGCCAAGTCGACGATTTCGGCCTGCACGATTAGGTCAAGCCGGTCGATGGCGTGGCGGTCGTAAAACAGTCCGTCGACCAGGCGCTGCAGGTCACCGAATTCCTCGGCCTGGAACAATCCGTACTCCATAGTGCCTCCTTGGGCGCCCCACGCCGGCATGCGCGGCGATTCGTAATTTATTGCGATGGACTTAATCTATCACGGCTTCATAACGTTGCGGCGGTGGCGGTCTATACTTAGACGAACTGCAACGTCCCGCTTCGCGAAAGGTCGCACCCATGCAGACGATCTACCAGAAGATGGAAACCACCGAACTCGATGCCGCCATCGAGGCGCTCAAGGCCGAGGTCGCCGAGGTCAAGGCCAAGGGTCTGGCGCTCGATATGGCCCGCGGCAAGCCGTCGCCCTCCCAGGTGGACATCTCGCGCCCCATGCTCGATATCCTCAACGCCGATGCCGATCTGCACGACGGCAGCGTCGACTGCTCCAACTACGGCTGCTTCGAGGGTATTCCTTCGGCACGCAAGTTGGCAGGGGAGTTCCTGGGCTGCCCCGCCGAGCAGACGCTCGTGCTGGGTTCGTCGAGCCTTTTGATCGAGCATGACATCGCCGGCATGTTCTGGCGCTGTGGCTCGTGCGGCAGCGAGCCCTGGGACGCCTACGAGGCCGCGCACAACGGCAAGAAGGTCAAGTTCCTGTGCCCCGTTCCCGGCTACGATCGCCACTTTGGCATCACCGCCGACTTGGGCATCGAGAACGTCCCCGTCGCGATGACCGACAACGGCCCCGACATGGCCGAGGTTGAGCGCCTGGTTGCCACCGACGACTCCATCAAGGGCATCTGGTGCGTGCCCAAGTATTCCAACCCCACGGGCATCACCTTTAGCGAGGACACCGTGCGCCGCCTGGTCGAGATGCCCACGGCCGCGCCCGATTTCCGCATCTTCTGGGACAACGCCTACTGCGTGCACGACCTGTACGACGAGACCGACGAGCTCGCCAACATCTTCGATCTTGCCCGCGCGGCGGGCACCGAGGACCGCGTGGTGGCCTTTGCCTCGACGTCCAAGATCACCTTCCCGGGTGCCGGCATCGGCTTTATCGGTGCGAGCCCCGCGGTCATCGCCGAGTTCTCCAAGCGCCTGAAGGCTGGTCTTATTAGCGCCGACAAGCTCAACCAGCTGCGTCACGTGCGCTTCCTTCCCACCATCGAGGCGGTCAAGAAGCACATGAAAAAGCATGCCGAGTTCCTGCGCCCGCGCTTTGAGGCCGTTGAGCGCAAGCTCACCGAGGGCCTGGGCGACACGGGTTGCGCCACCTGGACGCATCCACGCGGCGGCTACTTTGTGAGCTTCGATGGTCCCGAGGGCTCGGCCCAAAAGGTCGCCGCGCTCTGCGCCGACTTGGGCGTCAAGCTCACGCCGGCCGGTGCCACCTGGCCTTATGGCAAGGACCCGCGCGACACCAACATCCGCATCGCGCCGAGCTATCCCACGGTCGAGGACCTGGAGGCCGCGCTCGATGTGCTGGTGCTGGCCGTTAAGCTTGTCGCTGCCGAGCTTGCGCGTGCCGAGCGCGCCTAACGCGTAGGGCCCCGCAAGTCCGCGCCTAGTACTATCCGCACTTTCGATACGTAAAGGAGCGTATACATGGATTTGGGTATTTCCACAAACCCCACGCCAGAGCTCTACACCATTAAGGTGACCGGTGAGATCGATATCTCTAACGCCGATAGCCTGCGCAATGCCATCGACCTGGCACTCGAGCAGCCCACCGAGGCCGTTGAGCTCGATTTTGCCCAGGTGAGCTACATTGATTCGACGGGCATTGGCGTGCTCGTGGGCGCCGCGCACCACGCGGTTGACCACGGCAAGCGCTTTAGCTGCACCAATGTGCAGCCCCCGGTGATGCGCGTGGTTCAGCTGTTGGGTGTCGACCAGGAGATTTCGATCACCGCTGCATAATCTTTGCCCCAAAAGGGCGTGCCGTTTGGCATATGTTTGTGATGCGCTCGGACGTTTTGGCGTCCGGGCGCTATACTTGACCGAATGAATAGACGAGTTCCGGCCGAATGGCGCGGTGCGGGCTCGAATCACATCGAGCCTTGGAGGTATGTGTGTTTGGTATTGGAGAAGGTGAGCTGGCAATCATCGTGGTCTTCGGCTTTTTGCTGTTTGGCCCGGATAAGCTCCCGCAGATGGGCCGTACGATCGGCCGTGCCATCCGTCAGTTCCGCGAGACGCAGGAAAAGATGACGGCCGTTGTTCAGTCCGAGATTATCGATCCGGTGAGCGAGGTCGCGTCGGCCCCGGTCAAGCCCAAGAAGACTGCTGCGACCGACGACGATTCCGATGCGGACGAGGATGTCGCCGAGACGGCAGCGCCCGCCAAGAAGGAGACCTTTGCCGAGCGTCGCGCCCGTCTTGCTGCCGAGAAGGCCGCAAGCGAGGGTGCTGCTGAGGGCGAAGGCGCTGTTGATGAGGCCGAGGGTACAGAGCCTGCTGCTGCCGTCGAGCCCGAGCCTGCTGCAGAGCCCGAGCCCGAGCCGGCAGAGCCCACGACGGCTGACCTCTACGCCCGTCGTCCCCGCAAGCGCAAGGCCGTCGTCGACCAGCTCGCTCGCGAGCTCGAGGTCGAGGACGATGCCGAGGCTGCTGCCGCCGACGCCCCGAAGGGAGGCGATGAGTAATGCCGATCGGACCTGCGCGCATGCCGCTCTTCGATCATCTGGGAGAGCTCCGTCGCCGCCTGACCATCGTGGTCGTTTCGGTGTTTGCCGCCGCCATCGTGCTGTACTTTGCCACGCCCGTGGTGCTCGATATTCTTGAGGACCCCATCCGCTCCTTTGTGCCGGACGGTAAGTTTTACATCACCACCACGCTCGGCGGCTTTGGCCTGCGCTTCTCGCTTGCCATCAAGATGGCCGTGGTCATGTGCACGCCCATGATCATCTGGCAGATTCTGGCATTTTTCCTGCCGGCACTGCGCCCCAACGAGCGCAAGTGGGTTGTGCCCACGGTGCTCGCCTCGACGGTGCTGTTCTTCCTGGGTGCCATCTTCTGCTACTTCATCATCATCCCGGCGGGCTTTGAGTGGCTCATCGGCGAGACCTCGGCTGTCGCTACGGCGTTGCCCGATCTGGAGAACTACGTCAACATGGAGCTGCTCTTTATGATCGGCTTTGGTGTGGCGTTTGAGCTGCCGCTCATCATCTTCTACCTGTCCGTTTTCCACATCGTGTCCTATGCGGCCTTCCGCAGCGCCTGGCGCTACGTGTACGTAGGCCTGCTCGTGGGTTCGGCTGTGATTACGCCCGACGGCTCGCCCGTTACGCTGGGTCTCATGTATGGCGCCCTGCTCTCGCTCTACGAGATTTCGCTCGCCATCGCTCGCGTGGTCATTACCGCGCGCGAGGGCAAGGAGGGCCTGTTCGTGAGCCGTCTGGACCTGTTCTCGGACGACGAGGACGACGAGGAGTAAATCGGTATGCACGAGGTTGGCATTGTCAACGGCATACTCGATACAGTGATTCGCGCGGCGCGTGGGGCGGGGGCCTCGCGCGCCGTTTTGGTAACGCTTCGTATCGGGGATATGACCGAGGTCGTGCGCGAGGCACTCGACTTTGCGTGGGAGACGTTTCGCGATGAGGACCCGCTCACGCGCGGCTGCGAGCTTGCCGTGGAGGAGGTCCATCCACAAAGCGAGTGCCTGGACTGCGGCGAGGTCTTTGAGCACGACCGTTTCCATTGTCGCTGCCCCCAGTGTGGCGGCGCCAACGTGCGCCTGCTGCACGGCCGCGAGCTCGATATCGCAAGTATCGAAATCGAAACCCCCGACGATTAGCCCGCTAGCCATCTAATGATGGGGTATAAAGGGGCCAAAGTAAGGAGCGCTAAGTATGGCCGAGAAAACGATTGATATCGCGTCGCCGATCCTGTCGCGCAACGAGCGCCTGGCAGATCAGCTGCGTCAGCGATTTAATGAGGCAGGCACCTACGTGATCAATGTGCTGTCGAGCCCCGGCTCGGGTAAGACCACCACGATTCTGGGCACCAACGAGCGCCTGCGTGACAAGGCCGGCCTACGCTGTGCCGTCATCGAGGGCGATATCGCCTCGGATGTCGACGCCATCACCATGAAGGAAGCCGGCATGCCCGCCATCCAGATCAACACGGGCGGTCTGTGCCACCTCGAGGGCAACATGATCATGGAGGCTGTCGATGCCTTCGACCAGGCTGTGGGTCTGGAGAACATCGACGTCATCTTTATCGAAAACGTGGGTAACCTGGTCTGCCCGGTCGACTTTGACCTGGGCGAGAACCTGTCCATCATGATTCTCTCGGTGCCCGAGGGCGACGACAAGCCCATCAAGTACCCGGGCATCTTCCAACACGCCGGCGCGCAGCTGCTCAACAAGGTCGACGTGGCTCCGGCTTTCGATTTTGACATGGATAGGTATACTAAGACACTCGATGACCTCAATCCGCAGGCGCCGCGGTTTGCCGTGAGCGCGCGCAAGGGCGAGGGCATGGATGCCTGGTGCGATTGGCTCATCGGGCAGATTGAGCAAGCAAGGGCGTAAGTCGGCCGCCATACGGGCGGGCGTAGCCGCAGAGACACGAGATAGGAGCCTCTTTTGAAGCTCATCATCGCCGAGAAAAACGATGCCGCGCGTCAAATCGCCGAGCGGCTGTCCACGGGTAAGCCCAAAAAGGACAAGGTGTACAACACCGCCATCTACCGTTTTGAGTGGAAGGGCGAGGAGTGCGTGACCATCGGCCTTGCCGGTCACATCCTGGCTCCCGATTTTTGCGACAGTGTGCTGTTCGATAAAAAGCTGGGTTGGTATTCGGTCACCGAGGACGGCGAGATGTTGCCGGCCGATATGCCCGATGGCCTGGCCCGCCCGCCGTACGACACCAAGCGCAAGCCGTTCCTTGCCGATGGTATCTCCATCAAGGGCTGGAAGCTTGAGAGCCTGCCTTACCTTACCTGGGCGCCCGTCATTAAGCTGCCGGCCGAGAAGGAGCTCATTCGTTCGCTCAAGAACCTTGCCAAGAAGTCCGACAGCGTCATCATCGCCACGGACTTCGATCGCGAGGGTGAGCTGATCGGCTCGGACGCCCTCAACAAGGTGCGCGAGGTCGCGCCGGACTTGCCGGTCGCCCGCGCTCAGTATTCTTCGTTTACCAAGGCCGAGATTACGCAGGCCTTCGATAATCTTGTCTCGCTCGACCAGAATCTGGCCGATGCCGGCGAGAGCCGCCAGCACATCGACCTCATTTGGGGTGCGGTGCTCACGCGCTACCTGACGCTCGCCAAGTTTGGCGGCTTTGGCAACGTGCGCTCCGCCGGCCGCGTGCAGACGCCGACGCTTGCCCTGGTGGTCGAGCGCGAGCGCGAGCGCATGGCGTTTGTGCCCGAGGACTATTGGCAGATTCGCGGCATGGGTGCCGCTCAGGGTGCTGCCGAGGATGACCGCTTTAAGATTGCGCACAAGACGGCACGTTTTACCGATAAAGATGCTGCCGAGACGGCGTACGGCCACGTCGACGGCGCTACGACGGCAACCGTCGCCGCGGTGACCAAGCGCTCCCGCAAGCAGCAGCCGCCCACGCCGTTTGCGACGACCTCGCTGCAGGCTGCCGCCGCGGCCGAGGGCATCTCGCCTGCGCGTACGATGCGCATCGCCGAGTCCCTCTACATGGCGGGCCTCATCAGCTATCCGCGTGTCGACAACACCGTGTACCCCGCGACGCTCGATCTGGGCGCCGTGGTGAGCGACCTGGCAAAGATCAACCCGGCGCTGGCGCCCGTGTGCAAAAAGGTACTCGCCGGCCCCATGAAGCCCACGCGCGGCAAAGTCGAGACCACCGACCACCCGCCCATCTACCCCACGGGCGAAGGCGATCCGTCCACGCTCGATGGCGGCCAGCGCAAGCTCTACGACCTCATCGCCCGCCGCTTCCTGGCGACGCTTATGGGTCCCGCGACCATCGAGAATACCAAGCTCGAGCTCGACGTGAACGGTGAGCCGTTCGTGGCTTCGGGCGATGTGCTCGTGACCCCGGGTTTCCGCGAGGCGTACCCGTACGGACTCAAGCGCGACGAGCAGATGCCGCCGCTAGAGCAGGGCGACACGGTCGACGTGTTCGACATTAAGCTTGAGGCCAAGCAGACCGAGCCGCCCGCGCGCTACAGCCAGGGCAAGCTCGTGCAGGAGATGGAAAAGCGCGGCCTGGGCACCAAGTCCACGCGCGCGAGCATCATCGAGCGCCTGTATGCCGTGCGCTATCTCAAAAACGATCCCGTTGAGCCGAGCCAGCTGGGCATCGCCATCATCGACGCGCTGACGCAGTTTGCCCCGCGCATAACGAGCCCCGATATGACCAGCGAGCTCGACGGCGACATGACTCGCGTCGAGCGCGGCGAGGACACCGAAGAGCATGTCGTGACGCACTCGCGTGCGCTGCTGGCCGGCGTGCTCGACGAGCTGCTCAAGCATACGCAGGAGCTCGGCGACGCCATCAGCGACGCCGTCACGGCTGATGCGCGCGTGGGCGCCTGCCCCAAGTGCGGCAAGGACCTGGTTATGAAGACGAGCGCCAAGACCCGTGGCAGCTTCATTGGCTGCATGGGCTGGCCCGACTGCGACGTGACCTATCCGGTCCCGAGCGGCGTCAAGGTGAGCCCGCTCGAGGGCGAGGCCGCCGTGTGCCCCGAATGCGGTGCGCCGCGCATCAAGTGTCAGCCGTTCCGCCAGAAGGCTTTCGAGATCTGCGTGAACCCGACGTGCCCCACCAACTACGAGCCCGACCTTAAAGTGGGCGAGTGCAAGGTGTGTGCCGAGGCCGGACGCCATGGCGACCTGATCGCGCACAAGAGCGAGAAGAGCGGCAAGCGCTTTATCCGCTGCACCAACTACGATGACTGCGGCGTGAGCTATCCGCTGCCGGCGCGTGGCAAGCTCGAGGCGACGGGCGAGACCTGTCCCGAGTGCGGCGCCCCCATCGTGGTGGTCAACACGGCGCGCGGTCCGTGGCGTATCTGCGTCAACATGGACTGCCCGACCAAGGAGAAGAAGCCCGCCCGCGGTCGCAAGACCACAACCAAGGCGAGCACGGCAAAGAAGACGACGGCGGCCAAGAAGACGACGGCTAAGAAAGCCACTGCCGCCAAAAAGACGACCGCGAAGAAGTCGACTGCCAAGAAAACAGCCGCCGACAAGTAACGGCGCAGTCGAAACATTGCCCAAAAAAACGAGCGAGGACCCCGCGATCCTCGCTCGTTTTTTTGACCGGCAGTTAGGGACGTTCTTTTTCTGCCGGCAGTTTAGGAACGTCCCTAACTGCCGGCTCGGGAACGACAAAGCGCTAGTTCACCTCGACAGGCTTAGCGCCGGGATAGCGCTCCTCAAAGTCTAGGCGGTACTTATTGTCATTGGTGCCCGCCACGTTGTCGCGCGACAGCGGCGCCACGATCTCATTCTTGTGGTCCGCAGGCTTGGCGTATTTCAGGCTGATCTCCCAGGCATCACAGATTGCGTCAATGCGGTGATCCAGGTCGTCGTACAGGGCGATGATATCCTTCCAGGAGCTGTAGTTCTTGGAGCTCGTCGGGACGTCCAGGTCCTCGACGATGTCGTAATACTGCTCGATGGTGTCCTCCGTGCGCTCGGCGACGTCGGCGAGATTTTGACGGGTGGTTCGATCCTCTTCCAGATAGTTGCCGTTGAAGTTCTGCGCGCAGCCACGGACCTGGCTGTCGAGATCTTCGAGCAGGTCGTAGTATTCGCTCAGGCGACGGTAGAGGTTCTGCTCGGAGAGCGTTGCTTCGCCGCCATCCTCGTCGTCATCGTCATCATCGTCGTACAGGCTGTTGGGATTGCCGAGAGGCTTTAGGTCATCGTCGTCGACGTCATGGTGCAGCTTAGCTACCTCGGCAGTCGTCTGCGTGGCGGCGTTGTCGAACGGTCTGATCGCAAAGAAGATGACCAGGGCGATGATGATCGCCACCAGCACAACGATAACGGCGATAAGCGGCCCGGTGCCGCTCTTTTTGGGAGCGGGGGTCTGTGGAGAAGCGGGCGCGTATGCGGGAGCCGGCTGCTGTTGGGGCGAGCCGCTCGCGACGAGCATGCGCTGCGTGGTCTCGACGGCCTCGGTCCTTGCGGCGGGGTCGGGGCTATAGGCGAGGGAGTCGTCCGCCTTGGCTTGCGGCGTATCAAGGGAGCCGGTCTGCTCAAAAGCGGGCTGGCTATCGCTCGCGGCTGTTTGCTCAACGGGTGCACCGCACGAGGTGCAGAACTTGGCATCATCTGCAAGAAGCTTGCCGCACGAGGCGCAATACCGAGACATTGCCACTCCTTTCGCCACATTTCAATGCAATACGACGATTATACCCAGCATCCCAAAAAGCCGGCAGTTAGGGACGTTCCTTTTCTGCCGGCACTTTAGGAACGTCCCTAACTGTCACCTAGTCATTTAAGAACGTCCCCAATGGCTAGGTGGGATTTGGGACGCACCGAGCACTGGGGTATCATGGCTTGGTTGCTATAACTTGCATTTTCGCGCCTTGTAGGAAGGGGCTGCGCCCATGGCTTTTGAGCCCGCTCAACATAGCTTCATTACGCTCGAGGGCGTCGACGGCGCCGGCAAGTCCACGCAGGCGCGCCTGCTGGCCCGCGCGCTCGACCTTGCCGGCTATCAGGTTGTGAGCCTGCGCGAACCGGGCGGCACCGCCATCAGCGAAAAGATCCGCGCCCTGCTGCTCGACCCCGCCAATATGGCGATGGGCGACACCTGCGAGTTGCTGCTCTACGAGGCTGCGCGTGCCCAGCTGGTGCACGAGGTCATAGCCCCCGCCCTTGCGGCCGGCAAGGTGGTCCTGTGCGATCGCTTCTACGATTCCACGACCTGCTACCAGGCGTTTGCCGATGGCCTCGACCGCCAGATGGTGCGCGACGCCAACAACCTGGCCGTCGCGGGAACGCACCCGGCGCTCACACTCGTCTACCACATCACGCCCGAGCAGGCGGCGCTACGCATGGCAGCCCGTGGCGCGGCAGATCGCATGGAGGCTAAGGGCATGGCATTCCAGGAGCGTGTGTACCAGGGATTTTGTGCCATTGCTGCCGAGGAGCCAAACCGCGTAAAGCTCATCGACGCCACTACGACCGTCGAGGAAGTTTTCGAGAAGACGGTCGAGCAGGTTCGCGCGTACGGTCTCGATATCCCCCAGGATGCTGTCGCCGCCGCGCTTGCCAAGGAGGCCGAGTAACATGGCCCCCGCTCAGGCAAGCCTGCTGGCCAAGCTCGACACCCAAGAGCGCGTGCGCGACTTTTTGACCAATGCCGTCGCCAGCGGCCGTGCATCGCACGCCTACCTGTTTTTGGGCGCCCCCGGCGCGGGCAAGCTCGATGCCGCGTGGGCGCTCGCCCAAGCCTTCCTGTGCGAGCAGGACGGCTGCGGCGCATGCGACAGTTGCGTGCGCGTCTCTCGGCATACGCATCCCGACGTGCACTATTACACGCCCGAGAGCGCCACGGGCTACCTTATTGCCCAGACCCGCGAGCTGCTCGATGACGTGCCGCTGGCACCCATTCGCGCCAAGGCCAAGGTCTACATCATCGACCGTGCCGAGCAACTGCGCGCCAACACCGCCAACGCACTGCTCAAAACACTCGAGGAGCCGCCCGAGGGCGTTATGTTTATCTTGCTGGGCACCTCGGCAGACGTGATGTTGCCCACCATCGTGAGCCGCTGCCAGTGCGTGCCGTTTCGGCTGGTGTCGCCCGCCGTCGCCGCGCAGGCCGTGAGCCGCGCCACCGGTCAGGATATCGCGCGTTGTCGCATGGCCGTCGCCGTGGCGGGAAGCCCCACGCGTGGCATCGAGTTCCTCAAGAGCGCCGAGCGTCAGGATGCTCGCCGCCAGATGGTTCGCGCCATCGATTCGCTCATCGCCGCCGACGAGGCCGACGTGCTCAGCCGCGCCAAGTCACTCATCGTTGCCGTTAAGGCGCCGCTCGCCGAGGTCAAGTCCACGCAGGAAAAGGTGCTCGAGCAAAACGCCGACTACCTGTCGCGTGGAGCATTGAAGCAGCTTGAGGACCGCAACAAGCGCGAACTCAACGCGCGCGAGCGTTCGGGTATCATGGAAGCGCTGGCGAGCGCGCGGACGCTCATGCGCGACGTGCTGCTGACACTTCAGGACGAGGCAGCCGACGTGGTGAACGAGGATGTGCGCGACACGATCGGTCGGCTTGCCGCCGCGACCAATGTTGCGGGTGCCACCCAGGCGCTCGAGGCGGTCGCGACCGCCGAGCGCAACATCGCCAGAAACGTTACTCCCCAGCTGGCCATCGAGGTCATGCTGTTCGATATCAGGAAGGCACTGAAATGCCGTTAGTCGTACCCGTTAAGTTTACCTACGCCTCGCGCGACCTGTGGTTTGACCCGCAGGACCTGGATATCCTCGAGGCCGATTATGCCATTTGCTCCACCGAGCGCGGAACCGAGATCGGCTTGGTTACGGCCGATCCCTTCGAGGTGCCGCAAGACGAGATCGGTCAGCCGCTCAAGCCCGTGCTGCGCGTGGCGAGCGACATCGACCTGCAGCTTGCCGACGACCTGGCCATCCAGGGCGACGAGGCGATGGTCGATTTCCGCCGTCTGGTCAAAGAGCTCGATCTCGAGATGAAGCCGGTGGGCGTCGAGTACCTGTTTGGCGGCGAGAAGGCCGTGTTCTACTTTGCCGCCGAGGAGCGCGTCGATTTTCGCCAGCTCGTCAAGGATCTGTCCTCGACGCTGCACATTCGCGTCGACATGCGCCAGATCGGCGTGCGCGACGAGACCCGCCTGGTGGGCGGCTATGCCCAGTGCGGCCAGGAGCTCTGTTGCACGCGCTTTGGCGGACAGTTTGAGCCCGTCTCGATCCGCATGGCAAAAGAGCAGGACCTACCGCTCAATTCCTCCAAGATCAGCGGCGTGTGCGGCCGCCTGATGTGCTGCCTGCGCTACGAGTTCGAGGCCTACAAGGACTTTAAGAGCCGCGCGCCCAAAAAGAAGACGCTTATCGATACGCCGCTCGGCAAGGCGCGTATTCAGGAATATGACACGCCGCGCGAGCAGCTGGTGCTGCGCCTGGAGAACGGCAAGGTCTTTAAGGTCAACCTGGCCGATATGACGTGCTCGGAGGGCTGCAAAAAGAAGGCTGCCGAGCAGGGCTGCAATTGCCGCCCCGACTGCGTGACGCGCGACGTGCTCGAGCGCATCGAGTCGCCCGAGATGCGCCTGGCGCTCATGGAGCTCGACCGCGAGAACGGCGTCGACGTGGGCGATGGCCTGTCGAGCGCCGACCGTCTGGCCGGTACGTCGATGCCCAAGCGCCGTCGTCGCGATGCCGATTCCGATGCTCGCGCCGGTCAGGGGCAGGGCGAGGGCCGTGGCCGCGGAAAGGGCCGTGGCAATGCCGCAACGCCTGAGGCCGAGGAGGCCGCCGGTGGCCGTCGTCGTCGCAAGCGCGCGGGCTCGGGCGATGTCGGCGAGGCTGCAGCTGCAGGCAAGAACGCCTCCCGCGAGCGCGAGGTTCAGCAGTCCCAGCAGCAGAATCGCGGCGGTGGTATGAACCCCACGCGTCGTCGCCGCCGTCACCTGTCGAGCGAGGAGCGCGAGGATGCCTTCCGCGCCGCAGCTGCTCGCGAGGCCGGTGCCGCTTCCAAGGGTCCCTCGGCCTCCGATGCGCCTGTCGACAAGGGCGGCAAGTCACGTGGCGAGGAGGAGCGCGCGCCGCGTCCGCGCCGTCGCCATTCCTCGGGCGCACAGCAGAAGCCTTCAGTGCCCTCCGTGGCCGATCAGGTCTCGGATGGCGAGGTCAAGGTCACGCGCCGTCGTCCCGGAGATGGCGGGGGAGCTGCTGCCAAGGCTTCGCGTGGCGCCGCTCGCGACGAGCGCGAGCCGCGCGAGGATCGCGGTGGCGAGGGCTCGGCCGACCAGGGTCAAAAGCGCCGTCGCCGTCGCCGTTCCCGCAAGCCGCGCCAGGATGGTGGCGAGGGCTCGACCCCGTCTTCGGCCGCACCACAACCGCCCGCCGGCGAATAACGCCCGCGAGCGGATTTAACCCGCCTTACCCCAATCGCGTCGGGGTACCATAGCGCTGAATCAACAACCCTCCCTGCGACCGAACGTAGGGAGGGTTGTGTCTTGAAGAGCCATCTGAACAAATTGAGCCGTCTGCAGGGTGCCGGCGCCCTACCGTTTGCGGACGAATTGCTGCCGTTTGCCGAGCGGGCGGCACGCGAGGCACTCGAGGCATTGTCGCCAACACGATGTGCCGGCTGCGAGCGCGCCGGTGCGCTTATTTGCCAAGACTGCCTGGCCGCGCTCACGCTCATCGACCCACGTCATAGCTGTACCCGATGCGGCGCCCCGTTTGGGGATTTGCTGTGCACTGAGTGTTCGGTCGAGGGCACGTCCTCGGCAATGGCGGAGGCGCTCGACCGCTGCCTGGCGTGCTCCGTCTATGCGCATCCGCTGCCGCGCATCATTAAAGCGTACAAGGACGCGGGCGAGCGACGCCTGGCGCCGTATCTGGCGGAGCTGCTCTACGACACTGCCCTGCATGCCCAGGTCGTAGCGCCCGAACGCTTAGGAGGTGTGCTGTCCGGTGCGGATGCGGTGGTGTTTGTGCCCGCGACGGCGGCAGCGTTTCGGCGGCGTGGCTTTGATCATATGGAGGCTATTGCGCGTCCATTTTGCGAGCTGTCGGGTGTTCCCCTGCTCGATGCTCTCGTCAAGTACGGGCATGGCGACCAGCGCGAACTCGGTCGTGAGGAGCGTCGCGAGCGTGCCCAAGGCATGTACGAGACGGTTGAGGACGTGCGCGGCCGCCGTCTACTGCTTATCGATGACGTTATCACCACGGGCGCGACCATGGCAGCAGCCTCGGCGGAGCTCAAGCGTGCCGGCGCTGCGGCAGTCGATGGCCTTGCTATCGCACGTGTTTGGTAGGGGTGGTTTTGTGGCAGTGAAGATTGAGCGGCGCAACGAGCCGACAGGCGAACAGCTAGCGGCTTCCGTAATCCTAACAGGCGCTTCAGCGCTGCGCATGATGCGCGCCGAGCGCCGGCAGATGGGCTATATCAGCTGGAAGGACCTTAATCCCGATGAAGAGCGCCGTGTGCTGCGCACGTCGTCGCCCTCGACCGAGGACATCTATCTTCCTGACTTGGTGCGAATTGGAGCCAAAAGTGGCGAGGTGCAAGAAGATCTGTGCTTGCTGGTGGGATCTGCGGCGCAGCGCCGCCGCATGCCTGGCGTAGGCTGGTCCGTGTGTTCCGGGTTGCCCGCCGGCTCGATTCTAGAGGTGGAACCGGGGGTGTACAGCCTATCTCCCGAGGCCCTTTGTGTTGCCGTTGCGCGCGAGGTCGGCTGCATCCAGGCGTTTGCCCTGGCCCAGGAGCTGTGCTCTAAGATTTCACTGAGCGACCGCGGGAAGTATCTGCCTCCCTACACCTCGCCTGTTACGAATAAACTTGCAAAGGACAAGGACCAGCCAGCAGACGTGGGCTACTTTGAAGTCGAACCGGTGCTGACGCCCGATCGCCTGGCAGATTACCTTACGACATGCAAGGGAAGCACGGCCAAACAATTGCAGCGTCTGTGTCCCTACTTGTCAGAAAACCTGCTCTCGCCCATGGAGTGCATCATGCTCGCTCTGTTTTCGCTTCCGTTTTCCTATGGCGGGTTTGCCTGCGGACCTTTTAAGACCGACTACAAGATCGAGTTCGATGACCGTGCGCAGGCAATCTCGGGGATGCCTCATGCAGTTTGCGATGCGTATCAAGAAGCGGCCCGGTTTGACCTGGAATACAACGGTGAGCTGGGCCATTCCTCTCGGAGGGGACGTATCCATGATGAAAAGCGCAACACGGGCTTGATTACTATGGGAATCGAGGTCGCGACGGTCAATAGCGAAATGCTCTGTGACATGGAAGCGATGGAAGCGCTCGCATGGCGCATGCACCAGCGTATGCGAAAGCGGTACCGGAATCGTGTCGATGCTCGCAGGAAGAAGCAAGAGGCGTTGCTTAACACGCTGCGGGCGTGTTTTGGGCTTAAGCCGGTCTAATTCACGTCGAAAATAGGGGGTTAATCATATGCCCTGGCCAAAATATGGCAAATATGAGTACTGTCACTAAATCAGTAACAGCAAAATCAAGGAATTTAGGACTCGGAGGCGGCATAAAGTAAGAAGATAATAAACAAATGTGGAATAACTAAGCATCAGGTTGGCGACACTGAGCGCAAAATCTGTCCGAGAGGCCAAAATTGCCTGTTACTAAATTGGTGACAGTACTCATATTTGCCATTTTTTGGCCACGGCACCCTAGGAAGGGTGCCCCGGAGCTCCCCATAGGGGAGCTCCGGGCTTCACAGAGGCACGAATAGCCCACTCCGACCTGCGAAATCTGTACTCGCGATGCGAATGACGCCCCTAACCTTAAACTTTAGCTTGAACTTAGCTATAATGCGCTACGTTCCTACCAGGCTGTGGTTGCGGACGGACGAAATGCCCGCCCTAGTCCAAGACAGACGCGGTCAAAGGGATCCACGTAAGCGACCGCGTGCGCGCGGCGCGATCATGGCGCGTCCTAGATGTAAGCCGCACCGTCCGTTCTACTTTCTTTGGGGCAATACCGCCTCGCGGGCGAGCGGGCCAGTCGTGAAGGTGGCTGCGGCCTCCCGAGCAAACGCCCCGGTGCGCAAGTGTGGGGTCAAATACCAGGTCAGCTGGTGGGAACAACCTGATATTCCGCGCAACGCACGGATCGTATACGACACAGAAGGCAGGGTAGTGGACATGGTGAGGGGCAGCTTGATGCACGCGGCTCGGTTAGGTGCTGGGACCGCAGCGGTCATCGCCGTTTTGGGCCTGAGCGGATGCGCGTTCAACCCGCTGTCTACGTTCACGACTCCCACGATCGACCAGATCGAGTACGAGACCGTCACGCCGGCGGTGTCGGACGATGCCCTGGTCACTCCCGGAACCCTGACGGTCGCCCTCGATACTTCCGATGCGCCGCAGGCCATGCAGGACGCCGACGGCGAGCTCACGGGGTATGCGGTTGACGCCGCCCGCGCCCTCGCAAGCCGCATGGGCCTTAAGGTCGCCTTTGTCGATGCGTCCTCGGCAGGTTCCGCGCTCGGCGACAAAAAGGCTGATATCTTTATCGGCGAGATCAACTCCACGGACGGGGACGTTAGCTCGCTCGGCACCTGCCTGTACGATGCCGCTTCCGTGTTCGGTAAAACCAGCGATGGTGGGTCGCTAAGCGTTTCCACCGATACCCTTAACACGTCTACTCTGGGTGTCCAGATGTCCTCGGCCTCGCAGGAGGCGCTTGCTAAGCAGAGCATCACCGCCAACCAAAAGACCTACTCCAACATCAACGAGTGCTTTGAGGCGCTCGAGTCCGGCGAGGTCGACTATGTGATCTGCGACTCCACAGCCGGCGGCTATCTTGCACGCCTGATGAGCGAGGTCTCCTATGTCGGTGCGCTTGAGGCGCCCTCGACGCTTGGTGTTGCGGGCCTATCGTCCAATGACGAACTGTGCCGTGCCGTGAGTGATGCCCTCGACGACATCACGGTCGACGGCACGCTCGAGGCGGTTCACTGCGTCTGGTACGGCCAGATTCCCTACGACCTCACCACTAAGACGGTTTCGGGCGCTAACGTGCAGCCGGGCGATTCTGAGTCCAGTGAGGCCATGTTCTCCGGCAGCGAGTCCTCCGATTCCAACAATGAGACCGCATCCTCCGAGGACAAATCGTCCAGCCAGGAAGGCACTATCACCGACGACGACATTAACAAACTCAATAGCTAGTTATTGCTAGGGGTGGTGTCTCCTATACGTTGGAAAGGAAACCTCTTCACGGTTTCAACACGCACTGCCGGGCTTTCCCAATAGGGGAGTCCGGCTTTTTCATCCCTATAAAACCAGCAGGTCAAAGCCATTTTTCGGGACCAAATACAAAGCCGTCGGCTCCCTCCTATAGCGCACTTTGCCACGGAAAAGTGCGAGACTTCGGTATGCGGTATCAAGCAATCGTTATTCGGGTCTTTGAGAATCCGCGTGATTAAATGCATGGCAATGGGTACATAGCCAGTACAGTAAGTCCCCGAGGCAGATTGGAGCCACGTATGGATATCAAGGTTTCTGGACGCAAGACGACGGTAACCGATGCTCTGCGTGCGCATGTGGATGAGAAGATCGGCGAGGCGCTCAAGGTTTTCGATATCGAGCCCATGACGGTCGACGTTGTACTTCGCTATGAGAAGAACCCCTCGAACCCCAACCCGGCAATCGTCGAGGTTACGGTTCGTGCCCGCGGTTCGGTGATTCGCGTTGCCGAGCACGGTGCAGATATGTACGCCGCCATTGACCTCTCCGCCGATAAGGTCACCCGCCAGCTGCGTAAGTTCAAGACCAAGGTCGTGGACAACCGCCAGGGCGGTGCCAGCGCCGCGGATGTTGCGCCGGTCGAGCGCGTCGAGGATCTGGCCGACCTGCTGCTGCCCGAGGAAGAGGACGACCTGCTCGTCCGCGAGAAGGTTATCGACGTCACCCCGATGACTGAGGAGCAGGCGCTGGTGCAGACCGATCTGCTGGGTCACGACTTCTACGTGTTCGAGAACGCGACGACCGGCCTTATCAATGTGGTGTATCACCGTAAGAATGGTGGATATGGCATCATCAAGCCCCGCATCGAAACACTTGACGAGTAAAATACGTTAACTTGCATGAGTTAACGGTTGGCGGCCATCCCATGCGGGTGGTCGCCTTTTTTACGTAAGGAGTCGCTTTGATGGACAAGGCCGCATCCGCCGGTCATTCGGACCGTTGCCGCATCGTCGTCGATACCTGCTGCGACTTTAGCCCCGAGGTCGCTGCGAACCTCGATGTCGATATCTTGGGCTTCCCCTTTATCATCGATGGCGAGGAGCGCACGGACGATATCTGGTCGAGCATGAGCCCTAAGGAGTTCTACGACCGCATGCGTGCCGGCGCTCGCGTGTCTACCTCGGCTGTGTCGCTCGGTCGCTATATCGAGTTCTTTACCGAGTGCGCCAAAGAGGGCACGCCTACGGTCTACCTGTGCTTTACCTCGGCGCTGTCGTCGAGCTACAACTCCGCGTGCCAGGCGGCGGACGCCGTGCGCGCCGAGTATCCCGATTTTGAGCTGTACGTGGTCGACAACGCTCTGCCCTGTGCGACCGGCGAGCTCTTGGCGCTCGAGGCCGTCCGTCAACGCTCGGCGGGACTCACCGCCAAGCAGCTGGTCGACTGGGCAAACGAGGCCAAGACCTATGTCCACGGCTACTTTACGCTCGAGAGCTTTGACGCGCTGGCTGCCGGCGGTCGCATTCCGCCCGCGGCGGCGCAACTCACGGCTAAGCTCGATGTCAAGCCCGAGCTCTCCTACGATCTGGCCGGCTCGCTGTCGCTGATCGGCGTCAACCGCGGCCGCAAGAAGGCGCTCAAGTCCATCCTCAAGTCGTTCCGTGAGAACTACGTGCCCGATCGCACTATGCCCATCGCCATTATGACTGCCGATGCCGAGAAGGACGGCGACTGGCTCGAGGCCGCCGTTCGCAAGGAGGAGGGCTGCGCCGACGTCACGATTATCCGTAGTTCCGTCGGTCCTACCATCGGCTCGCACGTGGGGCCCGGCATGGTGGCACTTGCGTTTTGGGGCAAGAACCGCGCCGAGAAAGCCTCGCTTTCCGACCGCATCGCGCGCCGTGTGCGCGGCGAGTAGACAGGCGCTACGACCACGGGCGCCTCGCAGCTCAAGCGCTGGCGCTGAGTATTCAACCTGGTAACAACACCCAACCCAAAAGGAAAGGTTTCATGGCAAACAAGCTCTCTGTCGCATTTATCGGCACCGGAATCATGGGTGCCCCCATCGCCGGCCACATCCTGGATGCTGGCTATCCTGTCACGGTCAACAACCGCACCAAGTCCAAGGCCGCCGCGCTTATCGAGCGCGGTGCCGCCTGGGCCGATACGCCGGCAGATGCCGTGGCTAACGCCGATGTCGTCTTTACCATGGTGGGCTATCCCTCCGAGGTCGAGGAGCTCTACCTGGCGGGCGACGGCCTGCTCGCGTGCACCAAGCCGGGCGCGGTCTTGATCGACCTCACCACGAGCTCGCCCGAGCTCGCCCGTGACATTGCCGAGGCCGCCCAGGTTTCTGGTCGCATGGCGTTTGACTGCCCCGTCACCGGCGGCGAGTCTGGTGCTATCGCCGGCACGCTTACGGCTATCGTGGGCGCCACCGAGAACGACATCGCGCCGGTCCGCGACATCCTTGCCACCTTCGCGGCCAACATCTGCTGCTTCGACGGCGCCGGCAAGGGCCAGGCTGCCAAGCTCGCCAACCAGGTGTCGCTGGGCGCCTGCATGGTCGGCATGGCAGACGCCATGGCATTTGCCGAGCTGAGCGGCCTTGACCTGGAGAAGACCCGCCAGATGATCCTGGGCGGTACCGGCAAGTCCGGCGCCATGGAGAGCCTGGCGCCCAAGGCATTCGACGGCGACTACAAGCCCGGTTTTATGGTCGAGCACTTCATTAAGGACTTGCGCTTGGCGCTCGCCTATGCCGACGATCGCGAGCTTGCGCTGCCCGGCGCCGACGTGGCCTTTACGCTCTACGACATGCTCGATGCCATCGGTGGTGCCAAGCTGGGCACCCAGGCCATCACGGTCCTCTATAAGGAGGAGGCCGACGCCATCGCCGCCGGTCTGGACTGGTCGCAGTATCGTCCTGAGGAGCATGGCGCTCACGAGGAAGGTTGCGGTTGCGGCGAGCACGGCGACGACCATGAGTGCGGTTGCGGTCACCATCACGGCGAGGACCACGAGTGCTGCGGCGGCCACGGCCATGACGACGGCCATGAGTGCTGCTGCGGCCACCATCACGGGGAGTAGCGCCCATGAGCTGGACGTTCGTGGTACTAGCGCTGGTGCTCTTTCTCTTTGCGATCTACATTGGCTTTTTGTGCGGCCAGTGGGCCTGCGAAAAGCGCGTGATCACCAAGCGCGACTACTGGATCGCCAATTTTGCAGGCGCGGCGGCAGTCGTCCTGCTGACCTGGGTGTTCTCGCTGTTCCCGCTGGTGCAGTTTGCGCCGATCGGCTGGCTCGGCGGCTTTATCGCCGGTCTTAAGATGAGCTTTGGCGAGTCCGTCGGTCCGTGGCGCAAGCACGACGAGGTCTTTAACGTCAACAAGGCCCATCGCGCCGCCGCCGACGCGGGCGACGCCGAGGAGCGCCGCCGCGCGCGTCGTAATGGCGCCGCCGACCGACAGCTCATCTCGGTCACCGATGACAGCAAGGGTGCTGGCAAGCACGCTAAGAAATAGTAAGAAGAGGTAACTATGGCAGAAAACAAAGACGAACAGCTCACCGACGAGGAGCTGGCACAGCTTCAGCTGGCAGAGGAGAACGAGAACGCCGTCGACCGCCTGGTCCAGGAGCTCGGCTGCCCCACGCGCCGCATCCGCCAGTTTGCCGCCCGCGTGCTGCACCTGCTTGCCGAGCGCGATCCGCAGTGCGTCGTGCCCTGCGTGCCCGCGCTGATCGAGGCGCTCGACCGCTCCGAGGCGCAGACCCGCTGGGAGGCCCTCGATGCCCTGGCGGCGCTCGCCACCACCTGCCCCGAACAGCTGGGCGATGCCTTTGAGGGTGCCGAGACCGCGCTGTTCGACGAGATTTCCTCCACGCTGCGCTATGCCGCCTTCCGCCTGCTGTGCGTGTGGGGCGCCACGAGTGTCGAGCGTTCGCGCGAGGCTTGGCCCATCCTGGACGAGGCCATCCAGTGCTACCACGGCGACCTTGAGTATCGCGATATGCTCGGTTGCCTGTACGAGTTTTGCCAGGGCGAGATCGACGCCGAGGTTGCCGAGAAGCTTGCGCTGCGCCTTAAGTTCGATGCCGAGAACGGCAAGGGCAGCTATCTCAAGGCCCGTTCGAGCGAGATTTGCGAAATGCTTGTTAAACGTTTTGGCCTGGATCTCTCCAAAAAGAAGAAGCGTGCTAGCGTTAAAAAATCTGACGACGCCGAAGACGAGGAGTAACAGATTATGGCGCACGATGTAGTCCTGATTCCCGGTGACGGTATCGGTCCCGAGATTACACAGGCCATGCGCCGTGTGGTCGAGGCCACCGGTGTCCGGATCAACTGGAACGTCCAGGAGGCCGGCGCCGGCGTCATGGACGAGTTTGGTACGCCGCTGCCCCAGCACGTGCTCGATGCGGTCGCCGAGACCAAGGTTGCCATCAAGGGCCCCATCACCACGCCGGTCGGCACGGGTTTCCGCAGTGTTAACGTGGCCCTGCGCAAGCACTTTGACCTGTACGCCTGCGTGCGCCCCTGCCTGTCGCAACCGGGCGACGGCTCGCGTTTCCGCGACGTCGACCTGGTCATCGTGCGCGAGAACACCGAGGACCTCTACGCTGGTATCGAGTTCGATGAGGGCGCTGCCGAGGTCGAGGAGCTCTCGCAGCTTGTCGAGCGTTCGGGCCAAAAGACCTTCGCCGCCGATTCCGCGATCTCGATCAAGCCGATCTCCATCGCCAAGAGCCGCCGCATTGTGGAGTATGCCTTTGAGTATGCCCGCCGCTGCGGCCGCAAAAAGGTGACGGCCGTGCACAAGGCCAACATCATGAAGGCGACCGACGGCCTGTTCCTGCGCGTTGCGCGCGAGGTGGCCGCCAACTATCCCGATATCGAGTTCAACGACAAAATCGTCGACGCCACCTGCATGGGCCTGGTCCAGAACCCCAACGACTTCGATGTCCTGGTGCTGCCCAACCTGTACGGCGACATCGTGAGCGACCTGTGCGCCGGCCTGGTGGGCGGTCTGGGCATGGCCCCCGGCTCCAACATCGGTGCCGACTGCGCAATCTTTGAGGCTACGCACGGCTCCGCGCCCGATATCGCCGGTCAGGATATCGCCAACCCTACGGCCGAGATTCTGTCTGCGGCTATGATGCTCGATCACCTGGGCGAGAACGATGCTGCCAATCGCATCCGTGCTGCCGTATCTGCCACGCTCGACGAGGGCGAGCAGGTTACCGGTGACGTGCGTCGTGCCCAGACCGGCTCCGTTGAGGGCGCTGTGGGCACGCAGACCTTTGCCGATGCCGTTATCGCGCACCTGGCCTAAGACATGCACGCTGCAAACGCCTAAATAGTACTTAAGTGTTTGCGTATAACCTAAGAATCAATACGCCCGGCGCTCCGTCGGGCGTATTCTATTGAGGACTATGTTTCCTAACAAGGAGTAACCGATATGGGTCTGATTCAAAAGAAGGACGAGAAGGACGAGATCGACGGCATCCAGATCATCGAGCGCGGCGAAGGCCCCGACGGTGACGAGGACGAGAAGATCGACCTGGTCGCCGGTACGTCTGCCGAGCACATTGCCGCCGGCACGACGGCCGAGGAGGAGGACGCCCGACTGGAGGCTCAGATTGCCGCGGATGCCGCTGACGAGAATCTGATGCCCGAGGCCCAGGATGAGGACGAAACTGACGCCGACGCGGACGACCATGCATCCAAGCACAAGAAGACGATGATTGCCGCCTTTGTGGTCGCTGTCGTGATCGCTGCTGTGGTCGGCTTTTTTATCGGCAACGGCGGCTTTGGCGGCAAGGGCGTCGGCTCGGCGATCCTCACCGAGGACCAGCTCGATTCGACTGTGGCAAGCTATAGCTACAACGGCAAGAAGAGCGACATCACCGCGCGCGAGGCCATCGAGAGCCAGTACAGCCTCGATACCGTCAAGGATAGCGATGGCAACTACACCGCTCCTTCTGCCGACGTCATCCTGTCCTATGTGCGCAACAAGATCCTGCTCGACGCTGCCGAGGACGAGGGCATTACCGTCTCTTCTAAGGAGATGAAGCAGTACGCCGAGGATTCCATCGGCACCTCCGACTACAAGACCATGGCAAAACAGTACGGCGTGTCCAAGGACCAGGCCAAGCAGATCGTCCGCCAGTCCGCGACGCTGCAGAAGCTCTACAAGAAGAAGGTCGGCGATAGCTCCGCAAGCATGCCAACCGCCCCGACCGAGCCTGCTGACGGCAACGAGGAGACCGCGAGCAAGGACTACGCCGACTACATCATCAACCTTGCCGGCGACGAGTGGGATAGCGAGAAGGGCACCTGGAAGGACGCCGATAGCACCTATGCCAAGGCCTTCGCTGACGATGCCTTTACGGCCGATAGCGCTACCTATAAGCAGGCCATGACCGCCTATTACACCGCCTACCAGCAGTATTCCTCGCAGGCTTCGAGTGCCAGCTCCAAGTGGACCGAGTATGCTAACGGCCTCTACGCCAAGGCCAACATCAGCATCTACGGCCTGTTTGCGTAAAGAGTTGCACGGCTCATCGAGCATCTAGCTGATAGAAAACAAATTGCCCGCCAGTACGGAAGTCGTTCTGGCGGGCAATTTGCGTTGAGGGCGTGATTGGCGGCTTAATTATGGCTATTCATCTTTAAGTCCAAAAAGGCTATCGGCTTCATCGTCGGATATATATTCCAGTACATCGCCCGGTTGGCAGTCGAGTGCCCGGCATATCGCGTCAAGAGTTGAAAAACGTATGGCAGAAACCTTGCCCGTCTTAATGCGTGACATATTGACCTGGGAGATGCCCACGCGTTCCGCAAGCTCTTTGGATGAGATCTTGCGTTCGGCGAGCATGCGGTCAAGCCGCAGAATAATCATGGATTCCCCCTAGAGCAACTCGTCATCTTGTTTTTGCAGGATATACCCGTAGCGGAAGATGCTGGCAATCAGGCAAATAATCAGGCCTGCAAAGAGCATGGAGGGCTCGAATAGCTGGCCGACGAACGCATCCGTAAAGCTGCCGCCAAATCCTGAGAGTATCATTCCTGTGATTACGGCACCAAGAAGCCTCACGGCAACGCCGCCGATAAGGAATAAATGTCCTACTCGACGAAGTGTCTGGTTGCATTCAAGGTCAAAGGGCCTGCCTTCCTTTTCAATGTTGAAGAAAAGCCTGCGCACACTTATCGCGATGGTAAGCGCGAGACATGTCATCAAGAGGCTCCCTATGGCAGTGTGACCATCGTGTGCAACGAGCATAAGTGGGGCCTGCGCATCGGTACCGACGATAGCAAGGCACGGCCCTTCGCCGGCTTGAAGTTCTACGGATTGGAGACACGACCCTTGGGAGAGGCCAGGCAATATGAGTAGAAGGTCAATCGCAATGACTGCGAGGAGTCCCAGAGCGAGCGCGGTGGTAATGCAGATCGTGGCCCATTTGCAGATACGAGCGAGCTTCCTCAGTTTGGCTATTGTCTGTTCGCGGCTGATGGTTTCATTCGATATAGATGCGTTTCGATGGACCATAACCCCTCCAATCGGCGTTTTGGATGATATTTGTATCATATCAGAATTAACGATAAACGATAAATAATTACGGATACTGAGTAAGTAATGATTGAAAACGATTAACGTGAGCTATTGGCTCATTTTGAATGCCGGAGTTTGACGCGCGGGGGATGAGGACAAATGTCAAAACTTCCAGTGATCGTACAAACGCTTCATCGGGTTTCCCCGATTCATATGGGAAAACAACTGCAAACGATTGCAAATAATCGGTGAACGGTCGAAAACTACCGTTCACCGATAATATCGAAACTGGTTCTAACTGGTATTAAGTCAAAAAGACCAATTCACAAATCTTCACAATGACCTGCAATTTTTCTACACGCCATTTTTAGCCACCCTGCGTTGTTTAGACACAGAAAAGGTTCCGATCTTTCGTCAAAGTATTTCGATACGGTTTCAAAACCGCAGGTAGAAGTGTTAACGAGCGGTAAACGGTCGATTTTTTACCGTGAACGGTGCAAAAACGTTTTACTGTATGAATCAACGAAAGCAACCTCTTCTGTGGTGATATAGTGACAACAACACGTCACGTGGTTACTACCAGTTGAGAGACCACTGGTTCTCAAAGAACGCTTTCCAAGAAGCTTTAAGGGCGATTGCCCGCTGGCTTCCGAAAATCATCGGACTCAGATCGTACACACCTTCGGAAGGGAAATTTGAATGGTTGGCTTTATTCTTACCGGTCATGGACAGTTCGCACCCGGCCTTGCAAGTGCTATCGCTATGGTTGCCGGCGACCAGCCCGCTTTTACCGTCGTTCCTTTTGAGGGCGACCAGGCTGCTTCCTACGGTGAGGATCTCCGCGCCGCTATTACCGCCATGCGCGAGGAGTGCGATGGCGTGCTCGTCTTTACCGACCTGCTCGGTGGTACTCCGTTCAATCAGTCGATGATGATTGCCCAGGATGTCGACAACGTCGAGGTTCTGACTGGCACCAACCTTCCCATGGTTATTGAGCTTCTGTTCCTCCGCGGTAACGCCACGCTCGCCGAGCTTGGCGAGCAGGCCGTGACCGTTGGCCAGACGGGCATCACCGCCCAGACGGTCGCATCCGTTGCCGGCTCCGAGGAAGAGGATATCTTCGGCGACGAGGACGGCATCTAATGGCCGATTTCGGAGCCAACGTCCTGAGCTCCTCGGTTGCCCTTTTAGGCCTGCTTGTCGTCATGGGCTTGATTTACACCATCTGGTCGCAAATCAACATGAAGAAGAAGCAGAAGTACTTCAAGGAGCTGCACACCGAGCTCAAGCCGGGTCAGGAGGTTCTTTTCGCCGGCGGTATCTACGGAACCGTCAAGGGCATCGAAGGCGAAAAGGTCCAGATCAAAGTCCGATCCGGTGCCGTCGTAGATGTTTCGCGTTACGCGATTCAGGAGATCAAGTAACTGTCGTCAGCAAATAACGAAAGGAAGCTGATCAACATGGCAGAACCCAACATTCTTCTTACCCGCATCGATAACCGACTGGTCCATGGTCAGGTCGCTACCCAGTGGAACTCCACCCTGGGCTCCAACCTCATCCTCGTCGCCAACGACGATGTGTCGACCAACACCATGCGCCAGAACCTCATGAAGATGGCCGCTCCCGCCGGCGTCGCTACGCGTTTCTTCTCCCTGCAGAAGACCATCGACGTCATTGGCAAGGCGAGCCCGCGCCAGAAGATCTTCATCGTGGCCGAAACACCGGAAGACGTGCTTACGCTCGTCAAGGGCGGTGTGCCTATAAAGAAGGTAAACATCGGCAACATGCACATGTCGGAAGGAAAGCGCCAAGTCGCCACCTCCGTCGCAGTTAACGACGAGGATGTCGCTGCGTTTAAAGAGCTGCAGGAATTGGGGGTGGAGTTGGAGATCAGGCGCGTTCCGAGCACGCCTGTTGAGGACACGAGCAAGCTCTTCTCGTAATCCTCATGATCCACGCTGTCAGGAATGAAACCCTGACATTCTGTACGTGAAATCCAAAGTGCGTACATACATTTTGAAAGGAGGAGCAAGATGGAATACTCGATCATCCAGGTCGCTCTGGTCTTCATCGTCACGTTCGTCGCGGCAATCGACCAGTTCAACTTCCTCGAGTCTCTCTATCAGCCCATCGTCACCGGCGCCGTCATCGGTCTTATCCTTGGCGACCTCAACACCGGTCTTCTCGTGGGTGGTACTTATCAGCTCATGACGATCGGCAACATGCCGATCGGAGGCGCTCAGCCGCCTAACGCCGTCATCGGCGGCATCATGGCAGCCATTCTCGCTATCGCTACGGGCCTCGAGCCCAACGCGGCAGTCGGCCTTGCCATTCCGTTCGCTCTGCTTGGTCAGCTCGGCGTTACCCTGGTCTTCACGCTTATGTCGCCCCTCATGTCCTCCGCGGACAACATGGCTCATAACGCTGATACCAAGGGTATCGAGCGTCTGAACTACTTCGCCATGGCTCTGCTCGGCCTGATCTTCGCCGTCGTCGTCACCCTGTTCTTCATCGCTGGCGCCACCATCGGTCAGACCATCGCTTCCGCCATCCCGACTTGGCTGCAGACCGGTCTCTCCGCTGCAGGCGGCATGATGCGCTTCGTCGGCTTCGCCGTCCTGCTCAAGGTTATGATGAACCGCGATATGTGGGGCTTCTTCCTCATGGGCTTTGGCCTCGCGCTCATCACCGTTGCCAACGATTCTCTGGCAACCCCTGCTCTGCTCATCCTCGCTCTCATCGGCTTCGGCATCGCTTTCTGGGACTTCCAGCAGCAGACCGAGCTGAAGGGTGCAGCTGTTTCTGACGGAGGTGACTTCGAAGATGGCATCTAATGAGTATGTGATCCCGGAGCACTACGAGGATCTCACTCCTGCTCCGCAGCTCGACCAGAAGACCCTCAACAAGATGGCTTGGCGCTCCTGCTTCCTGCAGGCCTCGTTCAACTACGAGCGTATGCAGGCCGCTGGCTGGCTCTACTCCATCATCCCCGGTCTGGAGAAGATCCACACCAACAAGAACGACCTCGCGGCTTCCATGAGCCACAACCTGGAGTTCTTCAACACTCACCCGTTCCTCGTCACCTTTGTTATGGGCATCGTGCTTTCGCTCGAGCAGAACAAGGTTGACATCCCCACGATCCGCGCCGTCCGCGTCGCCGCAATGGGCCCGCTCGGTGGTATCGGTGACGCCCTGTTCTGGCTGACGCTCGTGCCTATCACGGCCGGCATCACCTCCAACATGGCCATCAACGGCAACGCCGCTGCGCCGATCATCTTCCTGGTGATCTTCAACGTCGTCCAGTTCGCTCTGCGCTTCTGGCTCATGAACTGGTCCTACAAGCTTGGCACCAGCGCTATTGACGCTCTGACCGCCAATATGCAGGCCTTCACGCGTGCCGCTTCCATCATGGGCGTCTTCGTCGTCGGTTGCCTGGTCGTCACCATGGGTGGCACCCAGATCAACCTCCAGATCCCCAACGGCACCACCCGTGGCCTCTCCGCTACTACCGTGATCGTCTCCGAGAAGGAGGCCGAGAACTTCACCGGTATGGAGGGCATCGATACCGAGACCGCTGAGGCCGGTACCATCGCCATGACCGATGAGGACGGCAACGCCCTCACCGCTTCCGATGCCGACGGCAACGCTGTCACGTGCGGCGTCACCGATCTGGGCAACGGCATGGAGTCCGTTACCTACGGCACCGTCACCGAGGATCCGGTCAACTTCTCCGTTGCCGACACCCTCAACACCATCGTCCCGAAGCTCGTCCCGCTTATGCTTACGCTGCTGCTTTACTACATGTTCGCTAAGCACAGCTGGACCCCGACCAAGGGTATTCTGCTGCTCTTCGTTCTGGGCATCTTGGGCGCTGGCCCGCTTGGTCTCTGGCCGAGCATCTGGTAAGGCTCTAGCTTGAGGGGTGTGTCCCTACGCGGCTCACACCCCGACCCCTTAAGCCATGTGTATGTTAAAAGCCGCGTGCTCGAAAGAGCGCGCGGCTTTTGTTTTCTTGATGATTCGGGTGTGGCAGACAGATAATGCTTAACACCTTAGGTAGTTAGCCGAATTCGATCAAAAGGGAGGATAGGATGGCGATCGGAGCGCGTAAGCAACCGCTGTACGATCAGCTGGTCGATATTCTGACCGAAAAGATTGACCATGAATATCGCGCCGGTGACATGATTCCTTCCGAGCGCGAACTTTCGGAGCGCTATGGTCTCTCGCGCACTACGGTACGCCTGGCTCTGCAGGAACTGGAGCGTTTAGGGCTGGTGGTTCGGCAGCACGGTCGCGGTACCTTTGTGACCGACCGTTCGGCAAAGGCAACCAATCTTATGCAGTCCTACAGCTTTACCGAGCAGATGCGCGCGATGGGTCGCGACCCCGAGACCACGATTCTCGAGTTTTGCGAGATGGAGGCCGATAAGAATTTGGCCGAGCACATGGGATTGCGTATCGGTGATCGCATTTTTAAGCTCAAGCGCCTTCGTTCTGCCGACAACATGCCCATGATGGTCGAACGCAGCTATCTACCGGTTCGTCAATTTCTGTCCCTAAAGCGACCGCTGCTGGAGCGTAAGCCGCTTTACGATGTGATTGAGCAAGACTTTCAGCAAAAGATACGTGTGGCCGAAGAGGAGTTCTATGCGAGCATAGCCCGTCCTACCGATGCCCACCTTTTGGGAATTGTCGAGGGTTCGCCTGTGCTCGATTTGGTCAGAACCACGTATAACGAGTCAAACGAGGTTGTGGAGTATACACTCTCGGTTGCTCGTGCCGATCAGTTTAAATACAAGGTTTACCACCAGCGTAGCAACTAGTGTCCGCATCGTTTCCATATGGTGATTCTTTGCATTTAACTGGTTACTACCAGATAACCAACCGAAGTGTATAATTGCACGTCAGAGGATTACTTCTAGAGAGAGGTATTAGAAATGTTCGAGAAGAGTGTCGAGGAGCTCACCGAGCTCGGCGCCCAGATCACCACGGCCGAGATTGCTCAGCAGCCCGAGCTTTGGCGTGATACGCTCAACATCTATCGCGAGAACAAGGAGGCCATCGAGGCCTTCCTGGCCGAGGCTCGCGCTATGGGCGAGGGCCGTCTGTCCGTTGTCTTCACCGGTGCCGGTACGTCCGACTACGTTGGCGATACCTGCGCCCCGTACCTGCGTCACGCTGGCAACACTGATCTCTACGACTTTAAGCCCATCGCCACGACCGACATCGTGAGCGCTCCGCGCGACTTCCTGCGCGCCGAGGATCCCACGCTCGTGGTTTCCTTTGCCCGCTCTGGCAACAGCCCCGAGAGCCTTGCCGCCGTTGCCGTCGCCAAGGAGCTCGTCCACAACGTCAAGTTCCTCAACATTACCTGCGCTCCCGAGGGCAAGCTTGCCGTCGAGTCCGCCGATGATCCCAATGCGCTGACGCTGCTCATCCCGCGCGCCAACGACAAGGGCTTCGCCATGACCGGTTCCTACACCTGCATGACCCTGCTCTCCACCCTTATTTTCGACACTGCCTCTGACGAGCAGAAGGCCGAGTGGGTCGAGACCATCGCCAAGATGGGCGAGGAGGTTATCGCTCGCGAGTCCGAGGTTGCCGATTACCTCGCTGGCGACTTCAACCGCGTGACCTACTTGGGTTCTGGCTCCTTCGGTGGCCTTGCCCAGGAGGGCCAGCTCAAGATCCTCGAGCTCGCTCACGGTCTGGTCGCTACTTCCTACGACACCTCCATGGGCTATCGTCACGGACCTAAGTCCTTCGTCGACGATAAGACGCTCGTCTTCGTGTTCGTCAACAACGACGCCTACACCCGTCAGTACGACATCGACATCCTCAACGAGATCGGTGGCGACAAGATCGCTCAGCACACCGTCGCCGTTCAGCAGGAAGGTGCCACCGTCTATGAGGGTGAGTCCTTCACCTTTAAGGGCTACGAGGCGCTTCCCGAGGGCTACCTTGCTCTGCCGTTCGTGATGTTTGCCCAGGCTATCAGCCTGCTCAACTCCGTGCGCGTGGGCAACACGCCCGATACGCCGAGCCCCACCGGCACGGTCAACCGCGTGGTTAAGGGCGTGACGATTCACCCCTTCACCGCTTAATCGCGTCCCCCTGTAAGGGCGCCCGTCCGCTCATAACGGCGGGCGGGCGCTTTTTGTTTTACCTGAGATGGGTATAAGCATCACCACAGTCAACTGCTTTAGAAGCAAGGAGTGCATATGAGCACGTACGCAATTAAGGCTGACAAGTTCTTCTTGCCGGCAGGCCCGCAACTGGGCGGCTATCTTATGGTCGAGGATGGCGTCTTTGGCGCCTGGCAGGCCGACGAGCCCTCTTGCGAGATTAAGGACTACACTGGATCGTGGATCGCACCGGGCATGGTCGACACCCACATTCATGGCTTCTATAACCACTCAACTACCGATAACGATCCCGAAGGCATCGATATCAGCTCGACCGAGCTTGCCCGTCGCGGTACCACCAGCTGGCTGCCCACGACGTTCACCGATGGCGTTGAGCAGATCAAGGACGCCTGCGCCGCTATCGCCCAGGCGGACGAGGGTCGCGGCCCCGACTTCTGCGGCGCTCGCATTCAGGGCATCTACCTGGAGGGCCCCTTCTTTACCATGAAGCACGTGGGTGCGCAGAACCCCGCTTACCTGATCGATCCCTCCGAGGAGGTCTTCGACCAGTGGCAGGAGGCTGCTGGCGGACGTATCGTCAAGAGCGCTATGGCCGCTGAGCGCGATGGCGCTGCCACCTATGCTGCCGCCCTCAACGCGAAGGGTGTCGTGACCAGCATCGGTCACTCCGACGCCACCTACGATGAGTGCATCGCCGCCATCAACGCCGGTGCCAGCTGCTTTACGCATACCTATAACGGCCAGCGCGGGCTGCATCACCGTGAGCCCGGTGTCGTGGGTGCTGCCATGTCCACGCCCGAGACCTACGCTGAGATCATCTGTGACGGCAAGCACGTAAACCCTGCCGCCATCAAGGCGCTGCTGCAGGCAAAGGGCTGGCAGCACACGGTACTCATCACCGACTGCCTGGGCTGCGGCGGCATGCCCGAGGGCAGCTACACCAGTGGCGGCATGGACGTCATCATGAAGGACAACCTGTGCTGGCTCGCCGACGGCAAGAGCATTGCCGGCTCGGTGCTCACGCTTGCCCAGGGTGTCAAGAACATCGTCGACTGGGGCATCGCCAGCGCCGATATCGCCATTCGCATGGCAACCGAGGTGCCGGCACGCTCCGCGCACATCGAGGATAAGTGCGGCAGCATCATGCCGGGTCGCGACGCCGACTTTGTCGTGTTCGACCACGAGCTCACCCTCGTCGAGACGTATGTTGGCGGTCAGAGCGTCGGTAACGCCTTTACCGAATAACGATAGAAAAAGACGGCGGGCCCGAATCTGCTCGGACCCGCCGTATGGGTTAAACGCTCAAAAGCACCTTTACAGTTACAGCTTGTTAGCGATCTTCTTTGCCGTGCGCTTAACGCCGGCCACCAGGCCTCCTGCAGGATGCTCCTTTTCGTAGGCTAGACGCTTCTCGCGCTTGGCATACTCTTCGACGATGATGTCACCATACTCGTCTTCGATCTTGTCGAAGAAGTCGACGGCGCCCTTAATTTCCTCAGCGTTCGGGTGCCCCTTTTGGACACCGCCGGTGAGTTTGAACGGCCCCCACGTATCAAAGCCGGGGCAGCCGTAGACGCCCATAAAGATGGCCTGCCTCATGCGGCAGATGCCATCGATATCCTTGCCGTACCACTTGTTTTTGCCACCGTAGGTCATAAGGCCAAACACCTTGTCCTGCGGCTGCAGCACGTTCGTGAGCACGCGTGCCATGTCCTTGTCGATCTCGGAGTAATAGATGCCCGTGGCGACACCGATCAGATGATATTCGTGCAGGTTGGGATACTCGTTTTTGCCGAGCGCCTTGACGTCGAGGGTATCGATTTCGGGGTGCGCCTCGACGATGGCGTCCACGAGCTTTTTCGTATTGCCGTGGTGGCGTGAGGCATAAAGGATGATGGTTCGCATAAGAAGGCCTTTCAGCTGTAATTGCATCAATGTCTGTATGGTACCCCGTTGCATGGCTGGGATACCGGACGCATCGATGAACGTGCGGGTTTGTCCTTTGGTCAGGGCCGAGACGGGTTCTTGCGAGCAAAAAGCAGTTGTTCGAAAGGATGGACAATGGAATACGCTCTCTCCAACGATTCGATTTCTATCAAGGTCTCCACGGCCGGCGGCTCGTTTACCTCGATTGAGGCTGGAGGTCGCGAGTACCTGTGGCAGGGTGATCCCGCCGTGTGGTCCGGCCAGGCACCGATTTGCTTCCCGATTTGCGGAGGCCTGCGTGATGGTAGCGCCATGACGTTTGCCGGGCATCATGTAAAGCTCGCTCGCCACGGCTTTGCGCGCAAGCAGGAGTGGAAGCTGCTGAGCCAAGGCGAGAACGAGTTGGCTATGTGCCTGGCTTCGGAGGATAACGCCGCGCTGCTGAGCGATTATCCGTATCCGTTTAAGCTCGTCGCCCGCTATACGCTCGAGGACGCTGCCGTGCGCGTCTCCTATGAGGTGACCAACGAGGGCACCGAGGACATGCCGTTCTTTATCGGTGGACACCCCGGCTTTAGGTGCCCGCTCGACGAGGGCGAGGCCTATACGGACTACGAGCTGCGCTTTGAGAAGGACGAGGCTGCGGAGCTCTGCACCGCCGTTCCTTCGACTGGCTTGATTGATGTGGCAAACCGCTCCAAGAACCCCATGGTGGGGAAGACGTTGCCCCTGTCGCACGAGCTCTTCGATTTTGCGGAGACCATCTTTGACGTACTCGAGAGTCGTCAGGTCACGCTTTCCAAAAAGGGCGAGGACAAGGGCGTTCGCCTGAGCTTCGAGGGCTTTCCGTACCTCATCGTGTGGAGTAAGCCCGAGGGCGATTTTGTGGCAGTTGAGCCCTGGGGCGGCCTTTCGACCTGCTCCGATGAGGACGACGTGCTTGAGCATAAGCGTGGCTGCCTTGTCGCCAAGCCCAAGGAGACCGTCGTTCGCTCGTTCACGATTGAGATTCTGTAATTCCGTTTTGTCGACTCGTATCGCGAGGCACAAGGAGCCTGCGAGATAAGGAGCTAAAAATGATCCTCACCGTTACGATGAACCCGTCCGTCGATACACGCTATCAGCTCGATGAGCTCATTATCGACGACGTTAACCGTGTGACGCCCGAAAAGACCGCCGGCGGCAAGGGTCTCAACGTGGCCCGTGTACTGGGTCAGCTGGGCGACGACGTTGTGGCAACCGGTCTACTCGGCGGCCACATGGGCGCCTACATGGCCGAGCTCATGGATGCCAACGGCATTAAGAATGATTTTGTACCCATCAAGGGCGAGACTCGCATTTGCCTTAACATCCTCCACGCCGGCAACCAGACCGAGCTACTCGAGAGCGGCCCGACGATTGCCCCCGAGGAGCTCGATGCCTTTACCGCCAAGTTCGCCGAGCTTGCGAGCAAGGCCGCTGTCGTTACCATCTCGGGTTCGCTGCCCCGCGGTGTCGAGGCAGACTACTATGCCAAGATCACGGGCATTGCCGAGAACGCCGGTGCCAAGGTGTTGCTCGATACCTCGGGCGCTTCGCTCGAGGCCGCCCTTAAGTCCGAAATTAAGCCCGAGCTGGTCAAGCCTAACCTGACCGAGATCAACGGCCTTTTGGGTACGAGCTTTACTACCGACGATGTGGACGAGCTCCGCGCCGCGCTCGCCTCTGATGCCCGCTTCTCCGATATCCCCTGGGTCGTCGTGTCCATGGGCGCTGCCGGCTCCGTTGGCTTCCACAATGGCCGTGCGTTCCGCGCAAAGACGCCCGATATCCCTGCCGTTAACGCTACGGGCTCTGGTGACTCCACTATCGCTGGCTTCGCGCATGCCATTGCTGCTGGCGCGGACGACGAGACGGTGCTGCGTACCGCCAACACCTGCGGCAAGCTCAATGCCATGGATCCCATGACCGGCCACTTGGTTATGGACCGTTGGGACGAGGTCTACAACGGCGTTGTCGTGACCGAGCTGTAAAAGCCTGGGCGTCGGCCCCGGCATTGCTTGCTAGCTCATGTCGACGACAAGTGCGGTAGCATTATGCTGGGGCGCGACGCCGAGTTTGTCGTGTTCAATCCCGACCTTACCCTGGTCGAGGCGTATGTGGGTGGCAACAGCATCGGTAACGCGTTTGCCGATTAGCCGCCAAAGAAGCGATCCGAGAGGGGATTTAGATGATTTACGGTGCATTGGGCGATATCGAGGAGTACCGCGGAATGCTCAAGGGCCTCGACGTGCTGATCGACTGGCTCGAGGAGAACGACCCGGCAGAGCTCGAGGTCGGCAGCCATCCGATTCTGGGCGACAAGGTCTATGCGAACGTCATGGCTCCCACGACGCGTCCCGAGGCCGAGGCTCACTATGAGACGCATCAGCGCTATCACGACCTGCAGATCGACGTCGAGGGTCGCGAGGCCTTTAAGGTCGCCACGGGCAGCCTGACGCTGGTTCAGGAGTTTGACGAGAAGGACGACTACGATCTGGTCGATTCCGACGCTTCGATCGCCGGCGATCTTGCCGACGACAAGTTTGCGCTGTTCGTTGCCGGCGAGCCTCACATGCCCACGCTCGAGTTCCCGGGCGATGGCGCGCAGCCGGTCAAGAAGATCTGTTTTAAGCTTCTTGCAGATGCTTACTGGGAGGAGTAGCGCGCTGCTCGGCTGAGTTGCGCGTCTGATGGCGTGATTTCCCCAGGGAAATCACGCTAGGACCCCGCCAAGCGTGTTTCCCTGGGGGAATCACGCTTGGCGGGGTTTCGGTTTTTGAATAGGGAAGCCTCATTTATTTGCGAAGAACATCGGCTAGCCGCAGGATTGAAATCATCGACCGATAAGTGAGTTCCACTTTTTCGCCCGCAAGCAGTCGTTTCGAGCCAATCTCATCTAGCCCCACAAGCCGAGAAAACAGCGGGCCGCTCATCGTGCCCTCGTCAATTGACTCCCTTATGGTCTTCAAAACGTCCGTATCATGAAGCGATGCCGAGCTGTAGGGGGCAACACGAGCGGAACTCTCAATTAACGACGAGACAAAAGGATGGAGATGCTTTGGACATAGTCCATCAAACACCACATCCCCATTGTCGTTCGAGCCGACCAGGCGCCAAGTATAATGATCGACCCAGTCATCCCCGTCATATATGGCGTCCATGAGCAACTTCCCGTCTAGAGAGAGAAACCTATTTGGACATCGGGGCGCAAGACCGCAATCCATATCGGGCCTGCAGCAGCTCCAACCCAACGCACCACATAGGTTCCCTTTCGTACATGTGTATCAATCTGCCCCGAAATGCCGGTGAATGCAATTCCAGACCCGTTTGTCGGATAGCAATCGACGTATTTTTGTTTTCCGCTCACAACCTTGTATAGATATATCGTTCCAGCAAAAGAGAAGGGATCGTTCGCAATTTTGTCCGGAAGAACTTGCCACCTCAAAATCCCGCTACCAATATGGTCAAGCTCGACCGTTCCGCCGTCCCCCTCAAAAGTGGCAAGGGGATTTACCCCAGACTGAGAGTCGGCATCGCCCTCCTTAGCAGTTATCAGCAGGTTGCCCGTATAAGACTGCTGAGGCTCACCTTCAGGACAGACAGCCTCGGCCCAAGAAGGGCCACTCAGGCAGAACAGTCCGAGCAGCATCAATACCAACAAAAGAAAACCCTTAGTTCTTTTCATCTATATCCCCAATGCCTCTCGACATTTGTATATTGTGACTATTTTAGATCTATATGGCCAATTCGAGCCCTCACCATGGCAATTGTTGCAGCTGGGTTTCTTTTCATTAAAATTTCACTTTGGTAAATCCCCGCCCCTAAGCATTAAACCCGAAGTCCACCGAGTGGGCCGCTGTTGACGTGGCGATGCTTGGATTGGCGCGCACGCACTCAAAATCGGCAACAAAAAAGCCGCCCGAAGGCGGCTATCTTGTTTTTCAAGACTTTAGTCTGCTGGCCGCGCAGCGGCCAGCT
>NZ_QROZ01000008.1:0-7184 GCF_003475205.1 Collinsella sp. AF36-3AT
ACGGCTCGGTGCCGTCCACCGGTCAGCGGCGCCCTGGCCTCCCACGGGCTGGCCCCGCAGTACTCTCGGCGCGATGGGGCTTAGCTTCCGGGTTCGGAACGGGACCGGGCGTGCCCCCCATGCTCTGGCCGCTGACCGGTGGGCGGCGCCCACCGTTACGGTGTCCGGTATCGCATACACGTGCCCTGGGGGCCGCATGGCGCATAGGGGAGGTGACTCGGGGGCATCCTCGTGCCCGGACCGCGCGCATGAGCGCTGGGTCCCGCGGGCCGCGAGGTGCGGTTCCGGAAGAGCTCGGGCGATTAGTGCGGCTCGGCTGAGGGCGTCGCCGCCCTTGCACCTGCCGTCTATCGACCAGGTAGTCTACCTGGGCCCTTACCGGAAGGAGAACTAATCCCTGGAACGGCTTCCCGCTTAGATGCCTTCAGCGGTTATCCGCGCCGCACGCGGCTACCCGGCCGTGCCGTTGGTCGACAACCGGTTCACCGGAGGTGCGTCCACCCCGGTCCTCTCGTACTGGGGGCAGCCTCCATCGATTCTCCTGCGCCCACGGAGGATAGGGACCGAACTGTCTCACGACGTTCTGAACCCAGCTCGCGTACCGCTTTAAACGGCGAACAGCCGTACCCTTGGGACCTGCTCCAGCCCCAGGATGCGATGAGCCGACATCGAGGTGCCAAACCTTGCCGTCGATGTGGACTCTTGGGCAAGATCAGCCTGTTATCCCCGGAGTACCTTTTATCCGTTGAGCGACGGCCCACCCACTCGGGGCCGCCGGATCACTAGAGCCTGCTTTCGCACCTGCTCGGCTTGTGGGCCTCGCAGTCAAGCCCGCTTGTACTCTTGCATTCAAAAGGACGGTTGCCGACCGTCCCGAGCGGACCTTCGCGCGCCTCCGTTACCCTTTAGGAGGCGACCGCCCCAGTCAAACTGCCCGCCTGGCACGGTCCCCGAGCCGGTTGACGGCCTCGGGTTAGGACGCCGGTCGCGCGAGGGCAGTATTCCAAGGGCGGCTCCCCGGGGGCTGGCGCCTCCGGATCGATGCCTCCTGCCTATCCTCTACACGCGGGACCAGCGGCCAATGCCAAGCTGCAGTGAAGGTTCACGGGGTCTTTCCGTCCTTCCGCGGGTAAGTCGCATCTTCACGACCAGTGCAATTTCACCGGGTCCATGGTCGAGACAGCGCCCAAGTCGTTGCGCCTTTCGTGCAGGTCGGAACTTACCCGACAAGGAATTTCGCTACCTTAGGACCGTTATAGTTACGGCCGCCGTTTACCGGGGCTTGGCTTCGGGGCTTCGCCTTGCGGCTAACTCCTCCGCGTGACCTTCCGGCACCGGGCAGGCGTCAGACCCTATACGTCGCCTTGCGGCTTCTGCAGAGTCCTGTGTTTTTGGTAAACAGTCGCTTGGGCCTCTCCACTGCGGCCCGCCTCCGCTCCCCGGGCAAGCCGGTTCACGTACGCGCGGGCACCCCTTCTCCCGAAGTTACGGGGCCATTGTGCCGAGTTCCTTGACCATGGTTGACCCGATCGCCTCGGTATGTTCTACCCACCCACCTGTGTCGGTTTGCGGTACGGGCGCGCACGCGCCTGCCTAGGGGTTTTTCTAGGGACCTCGGGCTCACTCGCTTCGCTCAGATGCTTCGTCCGGAGCCTCGCCCTCGTGCGGACCGGATTTCCCTGGTCCGCGGGCCGCGCTCCATCACGGGGACGTCCAGAACCCCGCCGAGCCACCCCCATCCGTCGCCCCGTCGGTCGTAGCGCCGCGTGCGCGGTGCAGGAATGTCTGCCTGCTGCGCGTCGGCTACGCCTTCCGGCCTCGCCTTAGCCCCCGACTGACCCTGGGAGGATTAGCCTTGCCCAGGAAACCTCGGGTTCACGGCGGACGAGTTACTCTCTCGTCTCTCGCTACTCATGCCAGCATTCTCACTCCCATGCGCTCCACCGCCGGTCGCCCGGCGGCTTCGCCGCCCATGGGAAGCTCCCCTACCGATTCTATATAGATAAAATCCCGCCGCTTCGGTGTCCAGCTTAGCCCCGTGTATTGTCGGCGCATGTCCACTCGACCAGTGAGCTGTTACGCACTCTTTGAATGCATGGCTGCTTCTAAGCCAACATCCTGGTTGTCTGGGCGGACGCACATCCTTTGCCACTCGGCTGGAACTTGGGGACCTTAGCGGGCGGTCCGGGCTGTTTCCCTCTCGAGCACACAGCTTAGCCCACATGCTCTGACTGCCGCGCTCTGGGCCGCCGGCATTCGGAGTTCGGTTGGATTCGGTAGGCGGCGAAGCCCCCTCGTCCATCCGGTGCTCTACCTCCGGCGGTGAACGCGCGACGCTAGCCCTAAAGCTATTTCGGGGAGAACGAGATATCTCCGGGTTTGATTGGCCTTTCACCCCTATCCGCAGGTCATCGCCGCCGTTTTCAACCGACGTGCGTTCGGCCCTCCACGGGGTCTTACCCCCGCTTCAGCCTGCCCACGGATAGCTCACCCGGCTTCGCGTCCGCGGCGCGGGACTCAAGTCGCCCTGTTAAGGCTCGCTTTCGCTCCGGCTCCCTTTCGGTTAACCTCGCCCCGCGCCAGCGACTCGCTGGCTCATTCTACAAAAGGCACGCCGTCACACCACAAGGGTGCTCCGACTGCTCGTGGGCGCACGGTTTCAGGTACTGTTTCACTCCCCTCCCGGGGTGCTTTTCACCTTTCCCTCACGGTACTGGTGCGCTATCGGTCACAGGGTAGTACTCAGGCTTGGATGGTGGTCCACCCAGGTTCGGACCGGGTTTCACGTGCCCGGCCCTACTCAGGGACCGCGTCGCGCCGTCCGGTCTGGGTTCGCGTACGGGGCTGTCACCCGCTGCGGCCGGCCCTCCCATGCCGTTCCGCTCCCCAGCCGGACCTGCGCCCGGGGGCGGCAGCCCCCGGATGCGCGGCCCTGCAACCCCGTCGGCGGAACCCCTGCCGGGTATGCCCGCTCGACGGTTTGGCCATCGGTCCCCTTTCGCTCGCCGCTACTCGGGGAGTCTCGAGATTGATTTCCTCTCCTCCGGGTACTTAGATGTTTCAGTTCCCCGGGTTGTCCTCCCGGCCCCTATGTGTTCAGGATCGGGATATCCGTACTGCTACGGATGGGTTCGCCCATTCGGAGACCCCCGGGTCGAAGGATGTGTGCTCCTCGCCGGGGATTATCGCAGCTTGCCGCGTCCTTCATCGGCTCCCTGTGCCAAGGCATCCGCCGTGCGCCCGTGGTATCTTGCGGGACCGCTCTCGGGCCCGCGGGATATCCACGTGTCGCTAAAGTTAATTAATCGATATCATGAATAGCGCTCGTATGTCGCAATTCGGGTATCTCATACCGCGGCACAGTAGTTGACTGTGCTCGCGATCAGATGCTCCTCACTCATATATAAGTGAATTCTTCTTGTTTGGATCGGATGAATGATTGCTATCATTCTGTCTGATAAATCGCAGAAAAGAATCGAGTCTGGAAGAATGATCTTCCATCTCTCTCCTATCGCTATGCGGCTCTCAAGGTACGCGGGTGCGACCCCGGGGACCGGGTGCTGCGGGGACTTCCCCCGGGCGACATCCACCGGACGGGCTCCTGCCCTCTATTCGAGTTAAAGTTTGTCTCTCTAAGAATGTATCTCCCTAGAAAGGAGGTGATCCAGCCGCACCTTCCGGTACGGCTACCTTGTTACGACTTCACCCCCCTCACCCTCCACACCTTCGGCGCCTCCCCCCTTGCGGTTGGGCCGGCGACTTCGGGTGCAGACGACTCGGGTGGTGTGACGGGCGGTGTGTACAAGGCCCGGGAACGCATTCACCGCGGCATGCTGATCCGCGATTACTAGCAACTCCGACTTCATGGGGGCGGGTTGCAGCCCCCAATCCGAACTGGGGCCGGCTTTCCGGGATCCGCTCCCCCTCGCGGGGTGGCATCCCTCTGTACCGGCCATTGTAGCACGTGTGCAGCCCAGGGCATAAGGGGCATGATGACTTGACGTCGTCCCCGCCCTCCTCCGCCTTGACGGCGGCGGTCCCGCGTGGGTTCCCGGCATCACCCGATGGCAACACGCGGCGGGGGTTGCGCTCGTTGCGGGACTTAACCCAACATCTCACGACACGAGCTGACGACAGCCATGCACCACCTGTATGGGCTCCTCTCGGCCACGGGGTCTCCCCCGCTTCACCCATATGTCAAGCCCTGGTAAGGTTCTTCGCGTTGCTTCGAATTAAGCCACATGCTCCGCTGCTTGTGCGGGCCCCCGTCAATTCCTTTGAGTTTTAGCCTTGCGGCCGTACTCCCCAGGCGGGACGCTTAATGCGTTGGCTGCGGCACGGGGGGATCGTCCCCCCACACCTAGCGTCCATCGTTTACGGCTGGGACTACCAGGGTATCTAATCCTGTTCGCTCCCCCAGCTTTCGCGCCTCAGCGTCGGTCTCGGCCCAGAGGGCCGCCTTCGCCACCGGTGTTCCACCCGATATCTGCGCATTCCACCGCTACACCGGGTGTTCCACCCTCCCCTACCGGACCCAAGCCGCGGAGGTTCCGGGGGCTTCGGGGGGTTGAGCCCCCCGCTTCGACCCCCGGCCTGCCGGGCCGCCTACGCGCGCTTTACGCCCAATGAATCCGGATAACGCTCGCCCCCTACGTATTACCGCGGCTGCTGGCACGTAGTTAGCCGGGGCTTCTTCTGCAGGTACAGTCTTGACTCTTCCCTGCTGAAAGCGGTTTACGACCCGAAGGCCTCCGTCCCGCACGCGGCGTCGCTGCGTCAGGGTTCCCCCCATTGCGCAAGATTCCCCACTGCTGCCTCCCGTAGGAGTCTGGGCCGTGTCTCAGTCCCAATCTGGCCGGTCGGTCTCTCAACCCGGCTACCCGTTGTCGGCACGGTGGGCCGTCACCCCGCCGTCTACCTGATGGGCCGCGGAGCCATCCCCTCCCGTCGGGGCTTTAGCCGGGGTGCCATGCGGCACCCCGGGGTATCCGGTATTACCCGTCCTTTCGGGCGGCTATCCCGGGGGAGGGGGCAGGTTCTCCACGTGTTACTCAGCCGTTCGCCACTCGCTTCCACCCGAAGGTGGGTGCCGTTCGACTTGCATGTGTTAGGCGCGCCGCCAGCGTTCATCCTGAGCCAGGATCGAACTCTCCGTCCAAAATATATGGGCTTCGGGCCCGTCCGGTCCTCTCAGTTCATCGCTGATCGGTTCCGTTCGATTCATATGGTTTTAGTATAGGAAAAGGAATTTCTCGGGGCCGCCTCTCGGCGGCCTTGCGAAAAACAAATCCAAGTTAGACCATTTCAAATGGTTCGATGTCTGCCCGGATGCGACACTGAAGTAAGTGTCCATCCTCGCAGTATCCGGTTCTCAAGGTGCACGCCTGGCGGCTGATCCGGTCCGACCGGGCCGCGCGGCAAGGAGATATATTGCCAGACCGCGAAGCCTTGTGGGACGTCAATTCCGCTCTTCACAAGTCCTACACAACATATCGCTTTCTATAGGTAATAGAAAGACTGGCGCGGATCTTCCGCACATATCAGATGATGACCCTTTGGTTCAGGAATATATAGAGATCGGTCACCTGTAAGTGTTTATCTACCCGCGCTTTTAGCAATGTAAACCGCACTTCAGATAAAAAGAGGGAGCGCCGCGCACAACGCGACACTCCCCTAGCGATTCAACAGAATCTATTAGGCCTCGAGAGCCTTCTTGGCAATGGCAGCCAGCTCGTTGAAGGACTCGATGTCCTCGTAAGCCATCTGAGCCAGGACCTTGCGGTCGAGCTCGATGCCGGCAACCTTCAGGCCGTGCATGAACTGAGAGTAAGAGATGTCGTTCAGGCGAGCAGCAGCGTTGATACGGGTGATCCAGAGAGAACGGATCTCGCGCTTCTTGTTGCGGCGATCACGATACTGATACTGCAGGGAGTGCTGGACCTGCTCTTTAGCATGCTTGTAAGTACGCGAAGCGGCACCGTAGTAACCCTTCGCACGGTGCATAACGGTACGGCGCTTCTTCTTGGCGGCAACAGCGCGCTTAATACGTGCCATGTTCTATCAACTCCTAGACGGTAAAACGAAAAACGGGAACGCGAACTTAGGCGAGACGCGACTTGATGACCTTGCGGTCGGCAGCGGCGATCTCGGTCTCCTGACGGAAGCCACGCTTACGCTTGGTGGACTTCTTGCTCAGGATGTGGCTCTTGAAAGCCTTGGCGCGCATAAGCTTGCCGGTACCAGTCTTGCGGAAACGCTTCTTGGTGCCGCTGTGGGACTTCATCTTAGGCATGAAATACTCCTTAATCGGTTACAGAACACTAGTTACTTGCTATCGCTTGCCGCTTTATCCTCATCGAAGGCGCCCTTAATCGGGGCGAGCAGCATAAGCATGTTACGGCCTTCCATCTTAGGCTTGGACTCGACCGTAGCGTAAGGCTTGAGATCCTCGGCGAGACGCTCGAGAACGTTAAGGCCCTGCTCCGGGTGAGCCATCTCACGGCCGCGGAACATGATGGTGATCTTAACGCGTGCGCCCTTCTTGAGGAAACGCAGAACGTGGCCCTTCTTGGTCTCGTAGTCGCCAACGTCGATCTTGGGTCGGAACTTCATTTCCTTGACCTCGACCTTGGACTGGTTCTTACGAGCAGCCTTGGCCTTCATGGCCTGCTGGTACTTGAACTTACCGTAGTCCATGACCTTGCAGACCGGCGGCTCCGCGTTGGGAGCGATCTCGACCAGGTCGAGACCCTGATCGTCGGCGACGCGCTGGGCATCGCGGATGGCGAACAGGCCGAGCTGAGAGCCATCGACGCCAATCAAACGACACGAAGATGCAGTGATCTCGTCGTTGATGCGGGTGTCATCAGACTTAGCTATTTTCCCTACCTCCATTCATAAAAAAATAACCCGGCGCTTCTCAGCAACCAGGTCGTACACATAGACTTCCTCGATTTGAGGAAGGGAATCTAAGTTGTATGACCAGTCAGCTGCTCATTGGCGCCAAAAGGTGGGAACCCTCAGGTTCCTCTTTAGGGCATTGCGGGAACAACGCCTTGCGAATAATAACACGTACAGCGCGTTATCACATTACGTACACGAAAAAGGGACCTTGACCCCCTTGAACACTCGCTTGCATGTATGGTGCTCGAGACGAGACTCGAAGGGCCTTCGCTTCGCGAAGG
>NZ_QROZ01000008.1:7210-114158 GCF_003475205.1 Collinsella sp. AF36-3AT
CCCTCGCCACGCTCCGCTACAAACAGGCCACAGGCCTGTTTGCTTAACGCTTCGCGCGCTCACGCGAGTTCGGCACGAAAAAGGGGGCCGCAACCCCCTTGAACGCTCGCTTGCATGAATGGTGCCCGAGGCGAGACTCGAACTCGCACGTTGTTGCCAACGGTGGATTTTGAGTCCACTGCGTCTGCCAATTCCGCCACTCGGGCACGCAATGCGTGAGTTAGTTTATCACAGCTTTCTACCGATTAGTCCGAAAATGGAACTTCGAGCATTTCGATGAGTTCGACCGTGCGGAGCATCTCGCGCCAACGGCATCCGCGACCGTCGACCGAAGCCTCACCCATCTGGTTATCGTAAGGGTCCTCGCGCATGCCGTCGAAAGAGGGCTCAAACTCTGCCTGGAATCGATTGTTGGCCACCATACGCCACGGGTCGAGATTGCCAAAGTAGTGACGGCGGCGCCACTCCTCCCCCATCCTGCGAGCAGAAGATCCAAATGACACGTCGGCGTTGAGCCAACCGGTCTGCGGCGTATAGAACTCTGCCCAGTCGTGCGACCCCACCGAATCGGGCGCAACATACAGGCCGCTCTGCCAACGGGCAGGCACGCCCGCGATACGGCACATGGTGATAAACGTGAGCGCCATAACGCCGCAATCGCCGCGGAGCGAATGCGCGCAGTCATCGGCAATAGATCCCAAAAGCAAGTACGGCGGCTGATAGCGATAGTCGATATGCTGCGTCAGGTAATCATAGATAGCACGGGCGCGATCGAGCGGATCCTCGAGTCCGTCAACAACACTGGCCGTCAGCTGCTGCAGATACGGCGTAAATGCAATGTGCGGACGGTCCTCGGAAATATCCTCGGGCAGAGGCGCGTCCATACGCGGGTGAACCGGAAGTGTGCCACCGTAGACATCACAATAAGCAGCATCGATGTGATAACGATAGGTCACCGAAAATAAGTGCTCGCTCGAGGAAGACCACGAGGCGGTACGCGCCGAAGCATTCGCGGGAGCAACAGCGCCCTCCGGCGTCATGTCGAGAATCTCGACCCGAGACTGCTGACGGCAGGCAGCCGCGACGGGAAGCCAAGCGCAAACGGTCTCCCCTTCCAGAGCGCCGGGGACAGACACGGACGCTTTAAGCGTAATGACGCGAGCCAATCCGTTTTGCGACTCCATCTCCTTGAGCATCTCGTTGCGCAGTGCTACTCCGTCCGTAGAATCGGGCCGCATGCCGGGAACCTCTTTGGGATATACGCGAAGCGAATCGAGGAAGTTGTCGAGAACGAACAGTTCGCCATCGATAAAGCGCCAGTCAATACGCTTACGATTAATCAGGTCATCAAACTGCTCTTCGGTAAACTCTGGCCACTCCTCGCGAATCATCGCAATAGCCTGATCGCGCGACACCGAAAAATGAAGCGGCGTCTCGAGCATGCGATACCGCTCGGCACGAACACAAGCAGCCAGCGAAGGCTCGGGGTTCTGCTCCAAAAGGCGATCGCAGGCAGCAACAGCCTGCGTCAAATACCCCGCATCCTTAAGACGAAGAATCTCGGGCGGTAGCCCAATATCGAGATGGCGAAAATCATCACAGCAGACATCAACAGAGCAACCAACAGGACCTTCGTCAATAACCTTCCCATCCGAAGGCAGCACATTAATAACAGCCATACCAAAACTCCAAGTCACTAGAACGCTTGAAGCCCATTGTAGCGAGATAAAAAGAAAGCCCCAACAAGGGAGCCATCAACACCGCTGAACGGTAACCATATAACTAAAATCAGACCAGTAACCCTGTAGCAAGTTAACAAAGGAGGCCCCGTTTCCCCGGAGCTGTTTCCGTCGCGCGACTTCTGGCAAAGCCAGTAGCCATCTTAATTCAGCCTCGTAACCCTGCGGCGTTAAACGAAGGAAGCCCCGTCCCCCGGAGCTGTTTTCTTGGCGCGACTTCTGGCAAAGCCAGGTGAGCGCAAAGGAAACAGTGTAGGGGGACGGGGCTTCCGGCGGGAAGTTTAGCGACGCTTACGCCTTGTTGACGGAGCCAAACTCCTCCATGAGCTCCTTGGTGCGGGCAACGATGTTGTCGCGACCAGGCTTGAGGAGCTTGCGGGGGTCAAAGCCCTTGCCCTGCTGATCCTTGCCAGCCTCGATGTACTCGCGGACGCCCTTGGCGAAGACGAGCTGCAGGTCGGTGTTGACGTTGATCTTGGAGATGCCCAGGGAGATGGCCTTCTTGATCTGATCCTCGGGGATGCCGGTGCCACCGTGCAGAACGAGGGGCAGGTCACCGGTCTGGGCCTTAATCTCGCCCAGACGCTCGAAGGAAAGACCAGCCCAGTCGGCGGGGTACACGCCGTGGATGTTGCCGATGCCGCAGGCGAGGAAGTCGACACCCAGGTCAGCGATCTGCTTGCACTCAGCAGGATCAGCGAGCTCGCCGCTGGAGGTCACGCCGTCCTCGGTGCCGCCGATGCCGCCGACCTCGGCCTCGATGGACATGCCCTTGGAGTGGGCAAGCTCAACGAGCTCCTTGGTGCGGTCGAGGTTAAGCTGGAAGGTCTCCTCGTGAGAGCCGTCATACATGATGGACGTGAAGCCGGCCTCGATGCACTTGAAGCAGTCCTCGTAAGAACCGTGATCGAGGTGAAGGGCGACGGGAACGGTAACGCCCGTGGCCTCGACGGCAGCCTTGACCATGTCGGCGCAGACCTTGAAACCGCCCATCCACTTAGCGGCACCAGCGGTGCACTGAAGGATCAGCGGAGACTTGGCCTCCTCGGCGGCCTGGAGAATAGCCAGGGTCCACTCGAGGTTGTTGGTGTTGAAGGCACCGAGACCGTACTTGCCGGCCTCGGCCTTCTTGAGCATGTCTGCTGCGTTGACGAGCATAAAAGAAACCTCCTGTAAGGTTGCTCCGATAACGCCTGAGATTTTACCACGGCGCACCCGAGCATAAACGTTCGTTTGTTCACGAATATCGTCCAAACAGACTTTTTTGACCGTTTGCCCTACGGAATCGGCCCGTTGGGGAAAAATAGCTTGACGTTTGGACGCTTCTCGTGCTTCAAAAGCCGACTATTAAGCTACATCTGCATGAAAGGGTTCTGCATGAGCTCGCGTGCCATGGTGGTCGAATCGCCATGGCCGGTTAGGCAAACGGTATCGGGTGGGAGAAGCCGGGCGAGCTTGGAGAGCGAGCGCAGAATCGCTGCCTCGTCGCCACCGGCAAGATCGGTGCGGCCGTGGCTGCCCGGGAATAGCGTGTCGCCCACAAAGGCAATGTTCCCCTGCTCGGTGGCAGCAAACAAGACGATACCGCCCGGCGTATGCCCGGGTGTCTCGATGACCTGCAGGCAGATATCGCCCACCTCGATAGCATCGCCCTCGGCGAGCAGGCGCGTCGGCTCACCCGGATCGGGCGTCTCGATACCCCACATGGCGCGCTGCTCCTCGATATTTGCGCGAGGTACCGTCACGTCCTTAGCGCACAACTCATATAATGCGCCGTTACCAATGACAGCTCGAACCCCGGCAACACCACCAACATGGTCGGCATGGCCATGAGTGCATACGGCGCCAAGCACGCGTACGCCGGGATGCTCGGCTCGAATATGCTCCACCAGGCGCTCGCCTTCCCATGCGGGGTCGATAATCACGCACTCATTGTCCGAAATAACAGCATAGCTATTGGTCTGAATGGGACCGTTTACGAGCGTCTCGATCTCGACCGATCCCTTGGGAGTTAAATCCAAGGGCACAGCACTCATGTCCCTCTCCTCTCTATAAAACTCGAGGCATCAAACGATGCCTCGAGTGTAGCGAATATCGATAATGTGACACGTTCGTCGCAACTAAACGCGGCGCTTAAGCTGAGCCCCACCCTCACCAGGCATCAAACGGCGTGCGTCATAGACCGAGTCAACGCTGCTGATAGAGGCCAGCAGCGGATCCAGACCACTCGCGTCCGAGATCTCGACCATAAAGCGCAGGGTTGCAATGCCCTCGCGGTTGGTCGACGTGGCGGCGGAAAGGATATTGCCGCCCGCATCGCCAATGGCAATGGTGACATCCTTGAGCAGGCCCATGCGGTCCAGGCACTCGACCACGATCTCGACCTGGAAGAGGGTGTCGGCAGCGCCGTCCCACTCTACTTCGATCATGCGCTCGGGATGCTCCATAAGACCCTTGACGTTGGGGCAATTGGCGCGATGCACCGAAACGCCGCGGCCGCGCGTGATGAAACCGACGATGTCGTCGCCCGTCACCGGATTGCAGCAATGCGCCAGACGGACCAGCAGGCCGCTGTTGCTCTCGCCCTTGACGATGATACCGTTGCTGGCGCTCTTGCCGCGCTTTTGCGGCTTGCGGTTTGATCCGCGCGCAGGCTGCTTCACGACCTCGGCAATAGCCTCGGCCTTGGTGAGCTGTTCCTCGGGCTTGGGATCCAAGATCTGCTCGACTTTGTTGCCCACGGCACGTGGGGCGACTTTACCCGCACCAACGGCGGCAAACAGGTCCTCGAGCTGCTTGTAGTTAAACTGCTCGGCCACGGCATTGAGCGCACGCGTGGACCGCGGCGTAGAGATGCCATACCCGCGCTTGCGCAGGTCCTTGGCCAGTATATCGCGGCCGGCAGCAGCGTCATCGTCTTTGGTCGCGGCGGCGAAGTAACGGCGGATCTTTGACTTGGCCGAAGGTGTCTTAACGATCTTGAGCCAATCACGCGACGGCTTGGAACTCTTATTGGTCAGGATTTCAACGCGGTCGCCCGTCTTGATCTCGTGTGTGAGCGGCGCCACCGCACCGTTGATCTTAGCGCCGACGCAGTGGTTGCCGACCTCGGTGTGAACGGCGTAGGCAAAGTCGAGCGGCGTGGAGCCGGCACGAAGCGCCATGACCTCGCCCTTGGGCGTAAAGACAAAAATCTCCTGGTCAAACAAGTCGACCTTCAGCGAGTGCAGGTATTCCTTGGCATCGGTGATCTCGTCAGACGCCGCCCAGTCGAGTGAGTGCTTGAGCCAGTTAATCTGATCATCCAGACGCTGGGCATCATTGGTCTTTGAGGCAGACGATCCGCCCGACTTCTTATAGAGCCAGTGGGCGGCAATGCCGTACTCGGCCTGCTCATGCATCTCGTAGGTTCGAATCTGAATCTCGAGCGGACGAGCCGTGGGTCCGATAACCGTCGTGTGAAGCGATTGGTAGTTATTGACCTTGGGCATGGCGATATAGTCTTTAAAGCGACCGGGCATGGGGTGCCACAGCGTATGCACCGCACCGAGCGTGGAATAGCAATCGCGCACCGAATGGGTGATGACGCGCAACGCCACCAAGTCATAAATCTCGGAGAATTCCTTGCCCTTGCGCTTCATCTTTTGGTAGATGGACCAATAGTGCTTGGAGCGACCGTTGATCTGGAAGCCCTCCAGGCCAATGCGGTTGAGCTCATCGGTGAGCGTCTTGATAGTCTCGGCCAGATAGCGCTCGCGAACCTCACGCGACTCTGCCACCATGCGCGCGATGCGCTGGTAGGCATCGGGCTCCAAATAGAAGAAGGACAGATCCTCGAGCTCCCACTTAATAGAGCTCATTCCCAGGCGGTCGGCCAGGGGCGCATACACGTCCATGGTCTCGCGCGCCTTAAACAGACGGCGGTCCTCGCGCAGGGCCGCCAGCGTACGCATGTTATGCAGGCGGTCGGCGAGTTTGACGATGATGACGCGGATGTCCTTGGACATGGCGAGGAACATCTTGCGCAGCGTGAGGGCCTGCTTCTCGTCCATGCTGTCGACTTCGATGTTGGTGAGCTTGGTCACGCCATCGACGAGCTCGGCCACCGTATCGCCAAACAGGCCGGAAACATCGGTAAGCGAGGTCTCGGTATCCTCGACGGTATCGTGCAGCAACGCGGCGCACACCACATCGCAGTCCATCTTGAGATCAGCCAGAATGATGGCCACCTCGACGGGATGGTTGATGTACATCTCACCCGAGCGGCGCTTTTGGTTGCAATGCTTCTCGGCGGCAAAGCAGTAGGCCTGCTCCACCATGGAGAAGTCATCCTCATTCATATATTTGAGGCACAGACGCTCCAGCTTGTCGTAACTGTCCGCCATAATCTCGGGCGGCAGCTCATCGGCATGCTTATAGTGCTCCATCTCCGAGAACGGCTGGAGGGTGGAATCATGGGCGGTACGGGCTGCGGCATCCATCGAGGTCCCCTTCCCCTAGGCCCGCGGTACGATCGGGCGGTTAACTTTGGCTAGCATATCAGAAGCGCACGAATCGAGCGCCCAGCTCCGGAAAGCCGAGAACTCCATGCGCGAGCGCAAGCCCTCCAAATAGCGAATTGACCTGCTCAATTGCACGCGGCCAGGGTTTTCGGCCATCGCGATGCGACGGGTGTCGTCAAACCCCGAAACGCGACAGAAACCAAGCTCTTCGAAGATTCCCAGGCCGCTTTCCACCGAGCGCTCGTCGACCGGCGTGCGCGCATCGATGGCAAGGCACATCTGCGCGATGTCGATATCGCTCGCGCTAAAGGAATCGTCCCCCGTCTTGCCACGGTTGGATCGCCACATGGTCTGCAGCGCACGATAGAGCGTGACGAGCTCGTCGCGCTCGGGCGCGTAACAGTCGAGCAGGCGCTCGTTAATGCGGGCGTCGCGCGACGAATAGAGCAGATGGATCACAGCGGGCCGGCCATCGCGACCGGCGCGTCCGCTCATCTGGTTGAACTCGATGGCGCCAAACGGCATGTGGTACAGCACGACATGGCGGATATCGGGCAGGTTGACGCCCTCACCGAAGGCCGAGGTCGAGACGATGCAACTGAGGCTGCCATCTCGAAACGCCTCCTCGACGCGGCGGCGATCGGAACGCGCAAGCCCAGCGTTATAGAACGCGATATGGGTCGCACAGTCTGGCACGCGCTTGCGCAGCGTCTTGGCAAGCGCCACGGACTGGTCGCGCGAGTTGACGTAGATGACGGTCTTCTCCCCCGTCGCCACAATCGACACCAGGCGATTTTCGCGGCTTGCAAGGTCGCGATCGTCCTCGAGTTGCAGGTTCTCGCGCACCGTCTCGTCGACCACCGTGCGAGTGATCGGCAGCATGCGGGCAAGCTCGGCCACGACCGGAGCCGTCGCGGTGGCCGTCGCAGCCATAACGACCGGGTCGCCCAGAACTTTGAGGATGTCGGGCATGTCGAGATAGGCGCTGCGGTCGCCGCCCTTGGCAAGACCGGCATGATGCGCCTCATCGATAACGACAAAACCGATGCGCCCCGAACGCGCAAAGCGATCGCGGTGAATGGACAGGAACTCGGGCGTCGTGAGCACGATGCCGGTGCGGCCCGAAGCCAAGCCGGCAAACACGTCATCGCGCGCCGCCTCCACGGTCTCGCCGGTCAGCACGCCAACACCAATGCCAAGCGCTGCCATCGTCGACGAGAGGTGATAGGCCTGGTCGGCAACGAGCGCACGCAGCGGATAGACAAAGATGCTCGCACGTCCGCGAAGCACCGCCTCACGCGCGGCATGTACATGGAAGATGAGAGACTTGCCGCGGCCCGTTCCCATAACGGCCAAGACACTCTGGTGATCGGCCAAGGCATCGAGCGCCTCAACCTGCGCGCGGTGTGGCTGGCTCGAGCCGATAAAGCTGTGAATGAGCGAGCGCGTGAGCTCGGTATAGGAAAGCTGGGCGAGCGTCTCGCGCTTACGCGACTCCAGGCGCAGGCCGGAATCCACCGGCCGCACGCCACGACGAAGCTCGCATGCCGGATCGTCGACGCTGGGCAGCGTGGTATCGCGGACCAGAACATCCTTGATCATGAGCTTGGGCTTCACACGCCCCTGCCAATGCTCGGCAACGGCCTCGAACACCAAGTCGACAGCGCTATCGCAGTTGATGAGCTTATCGATTTGCGGCACGCGGAACATAATGGCCGGCACACTCGCGGCGCCATCGGTCGCCACAAAGCGCATGTGCTCGCCGGTTTTGCCCACCACGGCGCGGTCGCACATCGTCACGCCCTCGGCAGCCAGCAGCGGCACCTTGTTGCCCTGGCCAAACGGCTCAAGACGGGAGATCTGCTCGATGGTCTCGATATTCAGCTCGGAAAGGTCGACGGTGGCGGCGACCTCGTCGGTGTCTTCAAAGTCCTCGGCGGAAAGCTCCGATAGCACGGCGGAAAGGCGGCGGCGGAACTCATCGAGCTTGGATGCCTCGATGGTCACACCCACCGCACCGGCATGTCCGCCGCGACGAATCAGCAGGTCGGAACAACGCTCGACGGCGTCAAACAGGTTAACTTTGCCCACCGAGCGACCCGATCCGCGCGCGATACCGTCCTCGATCGAGAACAGCAGCGCCGGCACGTGATAGCGATTGGTCAAGCGGCTCGCCACGATGCCTTTGACGCCCTCGTGCCAGCCCTCGCCGCCCACGACGATTGCGCGCCCGCCGTCATAAGTCTCCTCGACCTTCGCCATGGCATCGCGCGTGAGCTCCGCCTCGATCTCACGGCGTTGGCGATTGATTTCCTCGAGCTCGGCTGCCAGTGCACTTGCTTCGATAGGATCACGGGCAAGCAGCAGGTCGAGCGCCAGCTTGGGATCAGCCATGCGGCCGGCAGCATTCAGACGAGGGATGAGCGAAAACGACAGGCCGTCGGCCGTAATGGTAGAAAGGTCGGCCTTGGCAAGTGCGGCAAGCGCGATATAGCCGGGACGGGCCGTCACGCGCATCTGCTGGATGCCCTCGGCGACCAGTGCGCGATTCTCGGGCGTGAGCGGCATCATGTCGGACACGGTGCCCAGCGCCGCGACCTCGATCAGCGAACGCCAATACGACGGCTTGCCCAAACGCTCGCCCAGGACCTGCACCAGCTTGAGTGCCACGCCGGCACCGGCAAGCTCGCGCGAGGGGCCCTCGTCCTCGAGCTTGGGGTCGGTCAGGGGCACGCCCTGCGGCACCTGGTCGGAGGGCTCGTGATGGTCCGTGACCACCAAATCGATCCCCAGGCTCTCCAGATAGGAGACTTCTTCCTTGGCGGCAATACCGTTATCGACGGTCACGATCAGCTGAGGGCGAGCGAGCTCGTTAACGCGGTCGAGCGCCGCGCGCGAAAGACCGTAGCCCTCGTCAAAGCGATGCGGAATAAACGGCGTGACATCGGCGCCAAACGTGCGCAGTGCCTCGGTCAACAGGCAGGTCGACGTAATACCGTCAACGTCAAAATCGCCAAAGACCGCAATGTGCTCGTGGTTGCAAATAGCACGCTCGACGCGGTCGGCAACGACCGACATGCCCGGGATAATGAGTGGGTCGGCCCAGTCGCGATCGAGCGAAGGCGTCAAAAACAGCTGACCTTCTTCGATGGATGTAATGCCGTGCGCGACCATAATACGCGCCACCAGCCCGGGAATGCCCAGGCCAGCCGAAAGCTCCTTTTCGAGCTCGGGGTTTTGCTGAGCGACCGCCCAGCGATGCGTCGTCTTAAGCGATGACATAGGCGCCCACCCCCGATAGGGGCAGGTCGCCGCGATACCTCTCACGGTTCATAGCGATGAGTCCTCTGTGTATGCCCGCTTCGGCAGGCAGATCTGTTGAACGGATTTATTATACCGTGCAGAGCAGACGCAAATCGCCGCAGCACGCCGCGGTTTCGGTAAACGATGCCGGTAATAGCCCCGAAATATTCGAGCGTTTCTGACGCACGGACGCATGCGAGCGTCTAGCATATCCATTCAAAACGGGTTCACGGGCAAAGGGAGTCACAAGCGCATATGAAGCAATGGGTTGGACTGGGCAAGTTTCTCGCGGGGCACATGCAGGTCATCGTTCCGATTTGCGTGGCACTCGGCGTGCTCTTTCCCCAACAGATTGGCGTACTCAAGCCCATCGTTCCCACCTTGTTTGCCTTTATGACGTTTCAGGGTGCGCTCAGCAACACCTTTCACCAGGTAACCGAGGTGTTCCGCCGTCCGTTGCACCTAGTCTTGGCGCTGCTCGTCTCGGCGGTGCTTATTCCCATCGCGGCGTATGCCATGGGGTCACTCTTCTTTGGCTCCAACCCCAACCTTGTCTGCGGCATTGTGCTCGAATACAGCGTGCCCGTGGCCGTCACCGCTTTTATGTGGATCAGCATGTTCGGCGGCAACGGCCCGCTCGCGCTCACCATCATCCTGACGTCCTCGGTCATCTCACCTGTGACGATTCCGCTTACGCTCAAGCTCCTGCTGGGCGCCACCGTCTCGATCGACGTGCCGAGCATGATGCAGAACATGGCCTTTATGATCGCCATCCCCGCTGTGCTCGGTATTGCCATCAATGAACTCACGCGCGGCTGGGGCCACGAGAAACTCTCTCCCGTGCTCTCGCCCGCCTGCAAGTTCATGATGATGGGCGTCATCGCGTCCAACTCCACCGCTATGAGCGAGTACGTGCTGCACATAAACGCGGTGCGCCTGGAAGTCGCCCTCTTTATTTTGGTCTTCGCCATCAGCGGCTTTGTCGTCGGTTTTCTGGTCGCACGTGCGCTGCATCTGCCATATAGCGAGACGACTACCATGTGCTTTACCTGCGGCATGCGCAACATCTCTTCGGGTGCCGTCATCGCCACGCAGTACTTTCCGGGCGAGGTCGTGTTCCCCGTCATGTGCGGCACGCTGTTTCAGCAGGTGCTGGCCTCGATTATCGGGCATCTCTTTGAGTGCCTAACCTGCGAGGAGCGCACCAAACAGCGCAAGCGGGTCGAAGCCGGCCGCGACGCCATGGCGCGCTAGGCTGTCCGCATTACGCGGGTGTTAGTCTTGCTATACGAGCGTTTCCAGATGCGCACGCAGACGCTCAGCATCGATATCGAGCGTCGTCTCGGCATTGACTTGGGCCAAACGATAGCCGACAAAGTAGGGCGAAACCACCCAACGCGGCAGCGCCCTGGCAATGGTCCGACCGCCCAGGTGATAGAAGAACAAGTTGTACGACTCTGCGCGACCACCGTGGTGCTCGTTTAGGATATAGCGCAGAGCTACCTGGATCGCATCGGCAAAGAGATCCGCCTCGGCTTGGTCTCGTGCGTCATCGCTGGCGGCGATTCCCTGCGGGGCTGAAACGTTGATCTCAAAGAACCCCATGATCGGTTCGGTTGAGATATTGACCGAGATTCTCCCCTGTTGCCAGACATTGATGCCTTCGAAATTGGCAGAAGTCAGCGAAGTGTAGCCGTCTTCCTGCTCCAAACCCACAATCTGCATGTGCGGATGAACGAGACTACCGCCCGAGAGCGGACCCTTGTTCTTGTACATGAGAACGCTGCGATACTGCTGTGAATCGATCATCTGCTGCCAGCAACCCAGGGCAAACCGTATCACATGGTGGAGTTCATCCGGCTCATAGATCACCAGGTCGGCATCGTGATCGGCCGACTCGATCAGCACGGTTTGACGGGTGGCGCGCAGGGTCTTGAACTTATTCTCGAGCCAGATGCAGTCACCATCGCGCCGGATGATATCGGCAAGTTCCTCGGTATCGCAAAAGGGACACGCGGTGCCAGGGCGCCGGTTGTCGTCGGGCTTACCGTTCGCCTGCTGAACGTCAAATACCAGCGCCACGGGTTACGCCTCCAGCGGCACGATCTTGGTGCCATGGAGCTCGGAGACGCTCAATGCCGCCGCCACGGTATCGCGGTTGGCCGTAGAAATGCCGCCGCCGGGAAGGATGGTCAGGCGGTCGCCCGCATACTCGACAAGACGCGACAGGTGCTCCAGGTTGTCCTCGATCGGCGTTCCGGCAGCACCACCATGCGTCAGGATGCGCGTGATGCCACAGTCGGCGAGTGTGTCAATGGCGTCCAGCTGAGCCTCGGGCGAGAGCTGGTCAAAGGCCATGTGGAAGGTGATATCGATGGCCCCGCGCTTGCACTCCTCGGTCGCGCAGCCCGTAGCCATCACGAGGGCGCCGAGGGTGAGCTCGTCGAGCGCCCAGCCGCCGGCACAGGGCTTGCAGCAGCCAAAGACCAGGCCGTCAACGCCGGCGCTCACGGCAAGACCCAAGTCCATCTCCATCATGCGCAGCTCGTCCTGGTTGTAGTGAAAGTCACCGCCACGCGGGCGAATCATGCACATCACTCGCGCGTCATGCTCGTGAGCATAGCTGACCGTAGTGCTGATAACGCCGGCCGAGGGCGTGGTACCACCGACGGCAAGGTTGTCGCACAACTCGATGCGCTTAGCACCGGCATCGATAGCCGCCGGCACACGCTCAAAGTTCTCGGCACAAAACTCGTACAGCATAGATAGACCCCCAAAGACAGCAAATGTTTTCCGACGGGCATTGTCGCACGCCCCCATGAAGTTGCGGTGGAATAGGGACTGTTTTGGCCTCTGGAGCCCGTATTCAGTCCCTATTTCACCGCAACTTAAAGGGGTGCTGACCGAAATGGTCAGCACCCCTTTTTGCTGTATAGAAGTAGTCGTTGGGGACGTTCTTAAACGACTATTCATTCAAGAACGTCCCCAACGACTATCCCAGGATCAGGCACGCTTTGGTGCGGGAAGGTAGCTGCTCAGAAATGTGGTCGAATGAGAGTTGCATCAAAGGAGCACTGGTTGGTGTTTCGCGCGATGCGTCAACCGACACTCGTCGCTATACCGGAGATAGACAGACCGGACTCCCTATACGACAACTGTTGACATCATATACTATGTGTCATATAGTAGGTGTTACACAGTATACTACGAAAGGAGGTGTGCGGATGGAGGCACAGATGAAGCGCGGCTTCCTCGAGGCCTGCGTGCTCGCGGCCGTCTCGGGCGAGGAATCCTACGGCTATCAGATCGTGAAGGACGTGCCCGCGAGCATGGGGCTCACGGAGTCCACGCTCTATCCGTTGCTCAAGCGCCTGGAGAAGGCAGGGTGCATCACGGCGCGCTCCGCCGAGCACAACGGGCGGCTGCGAAGGTACTACCGCATCACGGACACCGGGCATGAGCGTATCGCCGAGTTCCTCGCCGAATGGCCATCCGTGCAGGAAATCTACAGTTACGTGAAGGGAGCGCACCATGACGCGCGATGAGTTCTTGAACCGGCTGGGCGAGCTTCTGGCCTGTCTGCCGGCAGATCAGGTAAAGGAAACGCAGGAGTTCTACGCGGAGGCCATCGCCGACCGTATGGAGGACGGCATGACGGAGGCCGAGGCTGTGGCCGCCATGGGCACGCTCGGTGAGGTCGCCGAGGCAACGCTCGACGAACTGCCCGCCGTGCCGCGCGCAATTGCGAGGACCAAGCGCAAGAGCACGGCGCTTCTATGGGCGCTCGCCATCGTGGGCTCTCCGGTATGGATTCCGCTGCTGTTCGCGTTCGTCGCCGTTGCCGCTACAGTCTACATCTGCATTTGGGTTCTTGCGCTCTGCGTGTGGATCGTGGCCGCGGCATTCGGGGGCGCGGGCGTGGTGGGGCTCCTGTTCACCGTGGACGGCATCATTATCGGGCATGTTCCGTACGTTTTAACCTCGATGGGAATGGGATTCGCTTCCATCGGTGTGGCGCTCCTCGCGGGAGCCGGTGCCTGGACGGCGTCCAAGCAGATCGCGCGCCTCTCTGCCCTTTGGGCGAAGAAAGCCGTTTCGCCCTTCTGGAAAGATCGAGGCAATAAGAGCCGCATGGGCGCTGAAGCGGCGCCGCTCACGGCATAGGAAGGAGTGCAAACATGTCCAGCGTAAAAAAGATTTACCTTGCCGTAGCGGGTGGGCTTGTTGCCACGGGGCTCGTCCTGGCTGCTATCGGATTTGTGGCCTCCGGCTTTAACCTCGCTGTGTTCAACACGCAGATCGACCTGCGCGATGACACCATCATTCTGGGTGGTGTTGAAATAGACGACCCGACAGGGCTTCCACTCATCGAGCAGCTTGCCGAGGTCGGCGAGATCCATATTGGATCTGCAACGACTGGTTCGTCTTCTCCTCGCAAATGATCGAGCTCGTAGCAGCCGTCCCCCCCCCTTCGGGCGCACCACGACGGGCATGAGCACGCCGCGCTCAGAGCCTTTTTGCGAGACCTTCCGTCACGCTCTTCCCGCGTGGTGAACCGGTCATCGACCGACGAGAGGCTGATGGGAATCTCTCGACTTCGGGCCAATCCCGCTCACCGATCTGGTCTTCCTTCGTGATGCGCACATAAGCGAGCAGACACCGCGCAGAGCTTCAGCGCGGCCGCACTTCCACGTCTATGACGGAGGTGCCCGGCGGCGTCTTGGCGATCCCCTTGTTTGCAGGCGTTAGCGCGTGGGGATCGCCCACTCGGGGGCCGAGGCCGCCGAGGACGGCGGCGAACCTCGCGGTGTCATTCGACATCGCGAGGTTCCCGGACCATGACCACCTGGCCTCGTACCGCGGCATAGTCCCAAGGGTGAGGAGCTTCGGCACGTCGATCAGGGCGCCCGCGCAGCGTCGGCCGGTCCGCCGTTCGGTAGAACGGCGGAAGTCCCTAGCCGCCCAGGTAAGCCTTGCGGACGTTGTCGTCGTGCAGGAGCTCTTGGCCGGTGCCGGTCATGGTGATCTTGCCGGTCTCGAGCACGTAGCCGCGCGTGGCGATTGAAAGCGCCATCTGGGCGTTCTGCTCGACCAGAAGCACCGTGGTACCGGCCTTGTGCAGGTCCTCGACAATCTGGAAGATCTGCTCAATCAGAATCGGCGCCAGACCCATGGAAGGCTCATCGAGCATGAGCAGCTTGGGGTTGCTCATAAGGGCGCGCCCCATAACGAGCATCTGCTGTTCGCCGCCCGAAAGGGTGCCGGCGACCTGGCGACGGCGCTCCTTAAGGCGCGGGAACTGCTCGTAGACGCGCTCAAGGCCCGGAGCCACCGTGGACTTGGGCTGCGTGTAGGCGCCCATCTCCAGGTTCTCCTCGACCGTCATCTGCAAAAAGGCGCGACGGCCCTCGGGAACCTGGGCCAGGCCCTTGCCCACCAGTTTATCGGCAGGCGTATGGGTAATGTCCTCGCCCATAAACTTGATGGAGCCGGTCTTGGAACGCAGCAGGCCCGAGATGGTTTTAAGCGTCGTGGACTTACCGGCGCCGTTCGCGCCGATCAGGGCCACGATCTCGCCCTCGTTGACGTTAAAGGAGATGTCCTTGATGGCGTGGATAGCGCCGTACCAGACGTTGATGTTGTAGACGGAAAGCATCGGCTCTGCCATTTAGTTCTCCCCCTTATCCTGCTTGCCCAGATATGCCTCAATTACGGCATCGTTGTTCTGGATTTCCTCGGCCGTGCCCTTGGCGATGACCTTACCAAAGTTGAGCACGCAGATGCCCTCGCAGATGTTCATAACGAGCGACATATCATGCTCGATAAGCATGATGGCGATGCCGAAGGTGTCGCGGATCTTGACGATGTTCTCCATGAGCTCCGCGGTCTCGGACGGGTTCATGCCGGCGGCAGGCTCGTCGAGCAACAGCAGCTTGGGGTTGGTGGCAAGCGCGCGGACGATCTCCAGACGACGCTGAGCGCCGTAAGGCAACGAGCCGGCCTGTTTATTTGCCAGGTGCTCCATGTCAAAAATGGACAGCAGCTCCATGGCGCGCTCATGGGCGGCCTTCTCGTGCTTCCAATACGTCGGCAGACGCATCACGCCCTCAATACCGGAGTAGCGCTCCTGGTTGTGCAGACCGACCTTAACGTTGTCCTCCACCGTCATAGTGTTGAACAAGCGGATGTTTTGGAAAGTACGGGCGATGCCCATGCGGTTGACCTGATAGACCGACTTGCCCGAGGTGTCCTCACCGTCGAGCAGGATGGTGCCGTGCGTGGGCTGGTACACCTTGGTGAGCAGGTTGAAGACCGTGGTCTTACCGGCACCATTGGGGCCAATCAGGCCGGCGATCTCGGTCTTGCCGATAGTCAGGCTAAAGTCGTCGACTGCCTTAAGGCCACCGAACTCAATGCCCAGGTGGATGCACTCGAGCGCCGGGCGCTGGCCCAGATCGCGATCGGGAACGATGGCGCCAGAAGGATACGGGACCATCTTGCCCTTGTTGAACTCAAATTTACTGGGCATCGGCTGCCACCTCCTTCTTGGAAGCAAAGCGGTCCTTAATGCGTGCGAAGAACGCCTTGAGCTGCGGGTTGTTGGTAAAGATCATGACCAGGATCAGCACGATGGCGTAGATGAGCATGCGGTAGTCCGAGAACTGACGGAGCAGCTCGGGAAGCACCGTGAGCAACGCCGCCGCGATGACGGAGCCGCGCATATTGCCCAGACCGCCCAGGACCACGAACACCAGGATGAGGATGGACGTGTTGAAGTCAAACTTGGTGGCGGAGAGCTGCGAGAAGTTACCGCCGAACAGAGCTCCAGCAGCACCGGCGAGGGCAGCGGAAACCACGAAGGCGATCATGCGGTACTCGGTGACGGAGATGCCTACGGACTCGGCTGCAATCTTGTTATCGCGCACGGCCATAATGGCACGGCCGGTACGGCTGCGAACCAGGTTGAGCACGATCACGAGTGCGACCATGACCAGGATGGCACCGGCGAGGAAGGTCGAGTACGTCGACACGCCCGAGGCGCCCTGGGCGCCCTTGATGATGGCGGTGCCGTCCTCGAGCAGGTGCAGGTCGTCGATCGTGGAGTTGCCCGTGATGTTAAAGATCACGTGCAGGCCGCGGGAGTCGACGCCCACAATGAGGCAGGTGACGATCTCCTTGATAATCTCGCCAAAGGCCAAAGTCACGATGGCCAGGTAGTCGCCGCTCAGGCGCAGGACCGGGATGCCGATCAAGAAGCCCAGGATGGCGGCGGCGATGGCGCCGACCACAATGCTGATGATAAGGCGCATCGGATCGGAGGGAACGACGCTCTCCAGCGCGACGGCGGTGACGATTCCCGTATAGGCGCCGACGCTCATAAAGCCCGCGTGGCCCAGCGACAGATCGCCCGCGATGCCGACGACGAGATTGAGCGAGATGGCCATAACGATATAGGCCGTGATGGGAACCAGCTGACCGGCGATCATGCGCGGGATCATATGGTTAGACTGCATAAAGAACACGATGGCAAATGCCACGATGCACATGGCATACGTAACAAAGTCGTGACGCGTCTGCCTGTCTTTAAGAAACTTCATAACGCTCACCTACACCTTCTCGGGGACGTACTTGCCCAAGAGGCCGGCAGGCTTGACGAGCAGGACGATGATCAAAACACCAAAGACGATGGAGTTGGCAAGGCTCGTGGAAATGTAGGCCTGTGCCATCGCCTCGATGATGCCGATGAGAATGCCACCGACAAAGGCGCCGGGGATGGAGCCGATGCCACCGAAGACGGCGGCGTCGAAGGCCTTGATGCCAGGCATGGCACCCGTCGTGGGCTGCAGCACCGGCGAGTAGGAGCACAGGAGCACGCCGGCGATGGCGGCAAGCGCAGAGCCGATGGCAAACGTCATCGAGATGGTGCGGTTGACGTTGATGCCCATGAGCTGAGCGGCGGCCTTGTCCTCGGACACGGCGCGCATGGCTTTGCCCATCTTGGTCTTACCTGTAAAGAACATCAGACCGGCCATGATAACCAGGCAGGCGACGATGGTGACGAGCGAGACGGCGCTTACGTTGAACTTGGCCAAGAACTCCGGCACCTGGAAGGTGACGAGCGAAGTGAAGTTCTTGGGCGTGGCGCCCCACAGAAGCTGCGCGGCGTTCTGCAGGAAGTAAGACACGCCGATGGCCGTGATCAGAACGGCCAGAGGGCCCGCCTGGCGCAGCGGCTTGTATGCCAGACCCTCGATGAGAACACCGAGAACCGTGCAGACCACACAAGAGAGAACTACAGATGCCCAGCCCGGGAGGCCGAGATACGATGTGGCGCAGAACGAGACATAGGCACCGACCATGATGACGTCGCCGTGAGCGAAGTTGAGCATCTTGGCGATACCGTAGACCATGGTGTAGCCCAACGCGATGATGGCGTAGACGCTGCCCATGGACAGGCCGTTGACCAGGTATTGAATAAAGACCGTCATGTTCCACATCCCCCTTTCGAATAGGTTTCCAGTTGATATATGAAACAGGGACGTTACATCGTCCCTAGATACCAAGCAAGCAGGGAAGGCCAAAACCTCCCCTGCTTGGGATCAAAACCGCTCTATGTAAGGCGGCCTATTAGGCCTGTACGTACTTGCCGTCGGTAATGACGTACGCCGTCGGGTCCTTCTGGACCTGACCCTTGTCGTTCCAGGAGAGCTTGCCAGTCAGGCCGTCAACAGTAATGTTGCGCATAGCCTCGGGAAGCTTCTCGGCAACCTCGGTGGGGTCGGCGTCGACGCCCAGGCCGGCCTCCTTGAGAGCCTCGACCACAGCATGCACGCCGTCGTAGGCGTCGGCGGCAAACTGGTCGGGGGTATCGCCGTACTTATCCTTGTAAGCGTTGACGAAGTCGGCGTTCTTCTCGTCGTCGGCGGAGAACGGGGTCATGAGCAGCAGACCCTCGGCAAGAGAGGTGTCGAAGCCCTCAACGCCCAGGATGCCGTCCATGCCGTCGCAGCCCATCATCTTGACGTCGTAGCCCATGTCCTTGGCGTTCTTGAGCAGGACGGACGCCGGCGTGTAGTAGATCGGCGCAAAGATCATGGTGGCGCCTGCCTGCTTGGCCTTGGTCAGCTGGTTGGTAAAGCTCGTGGCGGAGTCGTCCTTAAAGGTCTCCTCGTCGACAATCTCAAGCTTAGACTTAGCGGCCTGGGCCTTAAAGGAATCTGCGATGCCCGAAGAATAGGCGTCGCCGGAGTTATAGAACAGCACGAACTTCTCGTTCGCATATTTTTCTGCCAGGAACTTGGCAGCGTTGACACCTTGGTTGGGGTCGGTAAAGCAAACCTGGAAGACGCAATCCTTGCCCTTGGTAACGTCCTCGGAGGACGCGGACGGGGTGATCATGAACGTCTCGGGGTCGTTACCGCACTCGGCGGCAACGGCAACCGACGCACCCGTGGTGGTCGGACCGACGAGGGCCTGCATGCCCCAGTCGAGCAGGGTGTTGAAGGCGTTGACGGCCTTCTCGCCGTCAGCCTGGTCGTCCTCGGCCTTGCTGACAAGCGGCAGCTCCTTAGTCGAGAAATCCTTGCAGCCAAGCTCGACAGCCTGTGTAACGGACTTGCCGTAGGACGCGTTGGCGCCGGTCAGCGGGCCGATGGTGCCGATCTTAAACGAAGCGTCGCCCGACGCGGAACCGCTGTCGCCGCCGTTGGAGGAGCAGCCAGCTAGAATGGACATCGCCCCCAGACCTGCTGCGCTCGCGATAACGCTCCTGCGATTCATAACAGGGTTCAATGACTTACCGGTGAGGCTCGACATGCGGCTCTCCTCTCAAATCTCGTCGGGTTTCGGTTACCCGACAGGCCATCCTTCGCCGTGTTCGGCGTTCGCAAAATACTAGACGCTTTAGTTAAGGAAAGTGGTGATTATTTCAACTTTTCTTTGGATTTGTTCGTTTATCCATAATTCTGCGTATTTCTATTACTTTATGCAGTAATGCCACTTTATTGTGTGAAAGTAATGTTTCCGTTCTGTTACAGGCGTCCCCGCCCTGAATAAAACGGCCTCACCGGTCGCGCTTTATGCGCACTTAGGCGGCGATGTACTTGCCGTCCTGAATCACATAGGCTGTGGCGGGCTTTTCGACCTGGCCCTCGTCATTCCACGTCAGCTCGCCCGTCAGGCCCTCGATCTTGATCTTGCGCATGGCGCGGGCAAGGTCGCCGGCAATGTCGGCACCGTCGGCCGAAATGTCAATCCCCGCCCTATCGATAGCCTCGGCGATGGCGTGGACGCAATCGTAAGCGTCGGCGGCAAACTGGTTGGGCGTCTCGTCGTAGGCATCCTTATAGGCCTTGACGAAGTCGGCATTCTTCTCATCGTCAGCCGAAAACGGGGTCATGAGCAGTACGCCCTCGGCAAGAGAGGTATCGAAGCCTTCCACAGAGAGCAGGCCGTCCATGCCGTCGGTACCCATGAGCGTCATGTCGTAGCCCATGTCCTTGGCGTTCTTGAGCAAAACGGACGCCGGCGTGTAGTAGATCGGCGCAAAGATGAGCGTGGCGCCGGCCTCCTTGGCCTTGGTGAGCTGGTTGGTAAAGCTCGTGGAAGAGTCGTCCTTAAAGGTCTCGGTATCGACGACATCGAGCTTGGATGCCTTGGCCTGCTCGGCAAAAGCGTCGGCAACGCCCGAGCTGTACGTATCGCCGGAGTTGTAGAACAGGGCGATCTTGGCGTCCGCGTACTTCTCAGCCAAGAACTTCGCGGCGCTGGCGCCCATGGTGGGGTCGGTGAAGCAAACCTGAAAGACCGTGGTCTTATCCTTGGTGACGTCGAGCGACGAGGCCGAAGGCGTGACCATGAGCATATCGTCGGCGATCTCGCCCGAGACGGCGACGGCAGCACCGGTGGTGACAGGGCCGACGAGCGCCTGCATGCCCCAGTCGCACAGGGTATTGAAGGCGTTGATAGCCTTCTCGCCGTCGGCGACGTCATCCTCGGACTTAAGCGAGAGCTTGAGGTCCTTGGTCGAGAAATCCTTGGCCGCGAGCTTAGCGCCCTTCTCGGCAGAGACGCCATAGGTAGCCGCGGCGCCGGTCAGGGGGCCGATAACGCCGATCTTGAAGGTCTTGCCGTCATTGGCCGACCCACCGTCCGCGCCGCCCGAAGAGCAACCGGCAAGCGCGACGGTGCTTCCAAGCGCCGCGGCTCCTGTCAAGAAACTCCTGCGGCTCAGCGCGTTATTGATACTGAACATGGTGTCCCCCTTTTTCGCTGGCCGCAGTGCGGCCGTCTTGCGGTACGGGGCAAACCTTATGGCGCAAACGTTGACAGTTTGTTACGGAAGTTCATTTGTAGCGAGCATGTTTCCAATGTTTCCGCAGCGTTTCGGTGGTGCCGTTTTGTGCGACTCCTGTTGCCTGGCGAGCATGCGCCCTCGGTTCACGCTAGAATGCACTCAACCTTTAAGCGGTTAATCCATCCATAAGATGCACGAAGGAGCTATCTATGAGCGAACCCCTGCGCACAGTGAACGTCGGTCTGATCGGTCTGGGAACCGTCGGCGGCGGCGTGGCCCGTTTGATCAAGAGCCACCACGATGAGTACCTGGCAGCCTACGGCATCGACCTTAAGCTGACCCGCGCCTGCGCGCTTGCTTGGGAGCAGGCCGAGGCGGCAGGCATTGAGCGCGAGGCCTTTACGAGTGACTGGCACGACGTCGTCACCGACCCCGCCGTCGACATCGTCGTCGAGCTGATTGGCGGCGAGCATCCCGCAACCGAGATCTTCACCACCGCCTTCGAGAACGGCAAGCACGTCGTCTCTGCCAACAAGGCCCTGCTGGGCCGTCATGTCGAGACGCTTGCCGAGAAGGCGCGCGCGTGCGGCGTGCAGATTAAGTGCGAGGCCAGCTGCGGCGGTGGCATCCCCATTGTCAGCACGCTCGAGCACGACCTGGTGGGCAACAAGATCCTGACCATCGCAGGCATTCTCAACGGTACCACCAACTATATCCTGTCGCGCATGGACGCCGAGGGCGCCGATTACGCCGATGTGCTTGCCGACGCGCAGGCCAAGGGCTATGCCGAGGCCGACCCGTCCGCCGACGTCAACGGTTTCGATGCCGCCAGCAAGACGGCAATCCTCGCCTCCATCGGTTTTGGCACCCGCGTTACCACCGACGATGTGTACCAGCAGGGTATCCGTACCATCGGCGCCGAGGACATCGCCCAGGCCCGCGAGCTCGGCTACACCATTAAGCTGCTAGGCATTGCGCGCAACACCGACGCCGGCGTCGACGTCCGCGCGCATCCCACGCTGATCCCCGCCGACCACATGCTCGCCAAGGTCAACGGCGCCATGAACGCCGTATACGTGGTGGGCGACGCTGTGGGCGAGACCATGTTCTACGGCGCGGGCGCAGGCTCCTTCCCCACCGCAAGCGCCGTCGTGGGCGATATCCTGTCGCTCTCCGAGCAGATCAGCCGCGGTGTGGCTCCGCTGCCCGAGATTGAGCCCTATGGTCACAACCTCGCCTTTAAGCCCATGGACGAGCTCCAGACCAAGTACTATGTGCGCCTGAAGGTCGCCGACCGCGTGGGCGCCCTGTCCGAGACGGTCGACATCTTTGCCAAGCACAACATCTCGATCTCGCTCATCAACCAGGTCGAGGACGGCAAGTCAGGCGTCAGCGATGCCTGCTCGGTCATCTTCCTGACGCACCGCGCGCTCGAGAAGGACGTCCAGGCTGCCGCCGCCGAGCTTGCCAGCGTCGACTGCGTGGCCGAGGTCGCCAACGTCCTGCGCATCGAGGACGTCGAGGCTTGGACCGAAGGCGTCATGGCCAACTAATTCGATTTTCGCTCTACGACCTATATGTGTGAGGGGCTCCCGTTCAGCAGTGGACGGGAGCCCCTTTGCTTGCGCGCATGGGGCGTATTGGCGCAATCCGCATTTGAACGACTTGGCCGCTCCTGACAGCCGGGGGTACCGTTCGCCGACATGCAGCCGGAGCCGATTTTGGCTGCCGTTATGCTGTGCTGTGTATATCCGCCCGCAAAGAGAGGAAGCACCATGTTGCTCGAGGGCAAGAAAGCAATCATCACCGGCGGCACGCGCGGTATCGGCTATGCCATCGCCTGCCGTTTTATCGAGGAAGGTGCTGCCGTCACCGTCTTTGGCTCGCGCCAGGAGACTGCCGACGCTGCCGTTGAGAAACTGACGACCGCCTATCCCGACGCCAAGGTCTGGGGTCGTTCCTGCGATCTCACCTCGCTCGAGGCCGTGACTGAGGCCTTTACGCAGACTGCAGCCGACATGGGCGGCTTGGACACGGTCGTCAACAATGCCGGAATCTCCCAGCGTTCACCCCTCTTGGACTACACGGCCGAGGAGTTCGCAAAGGTCATGGACCTTAACGTCGTCGCCGTCTTTAATGGCCACCAGGCTGCCGCCAAGATCATGACCGAGGCCGGCCACGGCGGCACCATCACTACCACAAGCTCGATGGTCGCCAAGTACGGCCAGCCCTCCGGCGTCGGTTACCCCACGTCCAAGTTTGCCGTCAACGGTATGGTCCAGTCGCTCTCGCGCGAGCTCGCCCCCATGGGCATCCGCGTCAACGCCGTCGCCCCCGGCGTGACTAAGACCGACATGGTCGCCAACCTGCCCGAAGAGGTCATCAAGCCCATCATCGCCACCATTCCGCTGGGTCGCATGGGCGAGCCCGAGGATGTCGCCAACGCCTTTGTTTTCCTGGCGAGCGACATGTCCTCCTATGTCACGGGCGCCGTGCTCCCCGTCGACGGAGCCGCCCGCTCCTAAGGAGCCACAAGCTTTGGCTTCAAGCTTCAACATAGCTCAACCAAAAAGGCGCGCCGTCTGAATCAACTGCAGACAGCGCGCCTTCTCCTGTTATGAAAGGGAAACTATGTCCCAGTATTTCGGATCAGAACGGGGCACGGTTTCCCCCAGGACTTCCTTGCGGAAACTGCATCCCACTCTGAGCGCCCATTCCGGGACACAGTTTCCCAACGGCCCCCGTTTCGGAAACCACATCCCGTTCCGAGCCTTCAAAGCGGGACGCGGCTTCCCCGAGAAAGTATCGACTACTTACCGTCGTCGTCTTCGGCTTCTTCGCGCGCATAGAGCTCCAGCATGCGGCGGCGGTATTCGCGCACAGCGAGCTTGGCGCGCTCCAGGCGGCGGCGCTCACGCGGAGTCAGCTCGGACGGGTCGACCTCGTCTCCATAGGTCTTATCGGCAAGCAGGTGCGCCGCGTCCACGATGCGGGCATCGATGTGGCCGCTCGCTGCCTCGGCGGAAAGACGCTCGGCAATCGTATCGAGCGTAGGCAGGCCCTCGAATACGCGACCATGGCCATGCGAGGTCAGCAGCTCGTGCTCGCGCGCGAGCAAGCTCGCTAGGTCGTGGTGGGCGCGCAAGATGTCGAGCGCATCGGATGGATGCTCGGCAACCTCTGCCACGGCGGCGACCGGTGCGGCATCCACCACGCGGTAGAAGAGCTGCGCGAGCAATGGCATCAAGAACACCGTGATGGCACCGGCGGCAACCATGACCGACGCAATATCTTGCGACAGCGCGCCCGCGTTGACGGCAACGCTCGTAACGGCAACGATGATCGGCAGCGCCGTGGTGCAGTACAGGGCCACGGTAATGCGACCATACGCCGACACATCGCGCGTCGCAGGACAAATGCTCATGGAAATAAGAATGGGCACGGCACGAATAATCAACAACGCCACGATAAAGCCCACGAGCAGACCCGGGCGCGACGCCACGGCCGTCAGATCGATCTTTGCGCCCGATACGGTAAAGAACACCGGAATCAAAAAACCGTAGGCCAGACCGTCGAGCTTGGTCTCGAGCGTATGGTTGCCCTCGGGGATGATATAGCGCAGGACAAAGCCGGCGGCAAAAGAACCCAACACGATGTCGAGATCAAAGACAGCCGAGAATGCCACGAGCGTGACCAGGATGAGCACCGTCAGGCGCACGAAGGTCTGCGACGTGGTATCGGCGCGCTCCTCAACAAATGCAAAGAAGCGGCTGCCGACGCGCTTGGAGCGGCTCGGGACCACGGCCAGCAACACGCAAACCACCGCAAACAAGCCAAGGATAACGAGCGTTTGGATGCCAGTGCGGGCAGACAACAGCACCGACATGGCGAGCACGGGACCGAGCTCGCCCCAAGTGCCATACGCGAGAATCGAGTCGCCCACGCGCGTGCCGGTGAGCGAGCGCTCACGCATGATGGGCACAAGCGTACCGAGCGCCGTCGAAGTGAGGGCAAGCGTCACGGCGATACCGTCGAAATGACTGACTGAGAACCACGGGGTAAAGCGCACGGCAAGCCAGGCGATACCAAACGTGACGACCCACGTCGCCAAGCCGTAGCGCCCCTCGACGCCCGTGATGCTCTTGGGGTCGATCTCAAAGCCGGCAAGCAGGAACAAAAAGGCCAGGCCCAGCTCGGACACAAGCGAGACCTCAGCATCTACATGGATGACGCCGAGCATATGGGGTCCCAGTACCGCGCCGAGCACGAGCAAAAAAACCGTCTCGGGAACGGGTTTTCCGGGAATCGCCGAGGCGATAAAAGGACTCGCAAAGGCCACGAGTGCGATGATGGCGAGCGAAACGAATGCCATGTGATGCCTTTCTCTTGTTTGCGCTTCACTGTAGCACCCTCGCCGTCCTCAACGCGCCGCGAGCTGTCGTATCATAGTGAGGTTTACAAACATGTGGCTCAAGGCGACCGCAGGGCAGACCCCGCAAACCGACCGCTGCCGCATACCGTACCGTACGCCCAACCGATCAGGAAGGCAGGAACCAATGGTCTCTCGTATCTACGTGGAGAAGAAACCCGGGTTCGACGTCGAGGCTCAGCAGCTCAAGGGCGAGCTGACCGAAATTCTCGGCATCAAGGGCATCGAGGCCCTGAGGATCATCAACCGCTACGACGTCGAGGGCATCGACAAGGAGCTTTTCCGGTCCTGCGTGCCGACCGTCTTTAGCGAGCCCCAGGTCGATGTGACCTACGACGAGCTCCCCGCAAGCGATGGCGCCGTCTTTGCCGTCGAATTCCTGCCTGGCCAGTTTGACCAGCGCGCCGACTCCGCCAGCGAGTGCGTGCAGCTCATCAGCCAGGGCGAGCGCCCCGCCGTGCGCTCCGCCAAGGTCTATATGATCTCGGGCGCTCTGGACGAGGCCGCCATTGATGCCATCAAGCACTACGTGGTGAACCCCGTCGAGGCGCGCATCGCCTCGCTCGACCTGCCCGAGACGCTGTACATGGAGACCCCCGAGCCCCAGCCCGTCGAGGTGCTCGACGGTTTCCGCGAGCTCGACGAAGCCGGCCTTGCCGCCTTTATTTCCGAGCGCGGCCTTGCCATGGACGAGGCGGACATCGCCTTCTGCCAGCAGTACTTCCGCGATGAGGATCGCGACCCCACCATCACCGAGATCCGCGTGATCGACACCTACTGGTCCGATCACTGCCGCCACACCACCTTCGGCACCGTCCTGGACGACGTGACGATCGACGACGCCGTGGTGCAGCAGGCCTTCGACCGCTACATGGAGATGCGCCACGAACTCGGTCGCGACACCAAGCCCGTCTGCCTCATGGACATGGGCACCATCGGCGCCAAGTACCTCAAGAAGACCGGCGTCATGACCGATGTCGACGAGTCCGAGGAGATCAACGCCTGCACCGTCAAGGTGAAGGTCGATGTCGACGGCGAGGACCAGGACTGGCTGTTCCTCTTTAAGAACGAGACCCACAACCACCCGACCGAGATCGAGCCCTTCGGCGGTGCCGCCACCTGCGTGGGCGGTGCCATCCGCGACCCGCTGTCGGGCCGCAGCTACGTGTACCAGGCCATGCGTGTCACCGGCGCCGGCGACCCCACCGTCCCCGTGTCCGAGACGCTCGAGGGCAAGCTGCCGCAGCGTAAGCTCGTGACCACTGCTGCCGCCGGCTACTCCAGCTACGGCAACCAGATCGGCCTTGCCACCGGTCAGGTCAACGAACTCTATCACCCCGGCTACGTCGCCAAGCGCATGGAGGTCGGCGCCGTCGTGGGCGCCACCCCGGCAAACCACGTGCGTCGCGAGTGCCCCGCCCCCACCGACAAGATCATCCTGTTGGGCGGCCGCACCGGCCGTGACGGCATCGGCGGTGCCACCGGCTCCTCCAAGACCCAGAACACCGAGTCCATCGAGACATCGGGCGCCGAGGTCCAGAAGGGCAACGCCCCGGTCGAGCGCAAGCTGCAGCGCCTGTTCCGCCGCGGCGATGCCTGCCGTCTGATCAAGCGCTGCAACGACTTTGGCGCCGGCGGTGTCTCGGTCGCTGTAGGCGAGCTTGCCGACGGCCTGTATGTCGACCTTGATACCGTGACCAAGAAGTACGACGGTCTTGACGGCACCGAGCTCGCCATCTCTGAATCCCAGGAGCGCATGGCCTGCGCCGTCGCCGACGGTGACGTCGAGGAGTTCATGGGCTACGCCGCCGAGGAGAACCTGGAGGCGACCGTTATCGCCGAGGTTACCGCCGAGCCGCGCATGCGCATGGCCTGGAACGGCGTCGCCATCGTCGATCTGTCCCGCGAGTTCCTCAACTCCAACGGTGCGCCCAAGCACCAGGTCGCCCACGTCTGCGCCCGCAGTGTGTGGCAGCCCAGCTGGGCCGGTACCACGCTCGCCGAGCGCATGACCTCGCTCGTCACCGACCTCAACGTCGCTTCCAACAAGGGCCTTTCCGAGCGCTTCGACTCCACCATCGGCGCCGCGACCGTGCTCATGCCCTTTGGCGGCAAGACGCAGCTCACCCCAAGCTCGGCCATGGTCGCCAAGTTCCCCGTGGACGGCGAGACCACCACGGCGAGCGCCATGGCATGGGGCTTCAACCCCTATCTGATGGAGGCCGACCAGTTTGCGGGCGCCTACCTGTCCGTGGTCGAGTCCATCGCCAAGCTCGTTGCCGCCGGCTTTGAGCACAAGCGCACCTACCTCTCCTTCCAGGAGTACTTCGAGCGCCTGCGCACCGAGGCCGAGCGCTGGGGCAAGCCCATGGCTGCCGTCCTGGGTGCCCTTATGGCCCAGGTCGACCTGGGTGCCGGCGCCATCGGCGGCAAGGACTCCATGAGCGGTTCGTTTGAGGACGAGGCCGGCGAGCTCAACGTTCCGCCGACCCTGATCAGCTTCGCCGTCGCCGTGGGCAAGGCCGCCCGCGCCGTCTCGCCCGAGTTCAAGGGCCTCACGCACCGCGTCGTCCGCATCGCCCCCGCCATCTATGGCGAGGACTACCGCCCCGATGCTCAGCAGCTGCTCGCCGCGTTTGACGCCGTCGAGGCGCTCACTGCTACCGGCAACGCCCTGGCCATCTCCACGCCCGGCTACGGCTGCGGCGCCGAGAGCCTCTTTAAGATGTGCGTCGGTAACCAGATCGGTATCGAGCTTGCCGAGGATGTAGACGTGGAGAGCCTCTTCACCCCGCTCTACGGCAGCTTTATTGTCGAGCTCGCCGAGGATGCCGAGCTGCCCGAGGTCGCCGACGGCGTTGTCGTCGAGCCCCTGGGCACCACCGTCGAGGGCTATGTCATCGACACCGGTTCCGAAGTCATCGAGCTCTCCGAGCTCCAGGAGGCCTGGGAGAGCGGCATCGAGGGCGTCTTCACCTACCGCAGCGCCGGCGAGACCCCCGAGGTCGAGACCATCGACTTCCGCGCCAAGGATATCCACGTGTACGGCGGCGCCAAGATCGCCCGCCCGCGCGTGATCATCCCCGTGTTCCCCGGCAACAACTGCGAGTACGACAGCGCCCGCGCCTTCCGTGCCGCCGGTGCCGAGGCCGACACCTTCGTGATCAACAACCTCACGCCCGAGGCCGTCGCCGAGAGCACCCACGAGCTTGCCCGCCGCATCCGTGCAAGCCAGATCGTTATGATCCCCGGCGGCTTCTCGGGCGGCGACGAGCCCGACGGCTCTGCCAAGTTCATCACGGCGTTCTTCCGCGCTCCCGAGGTCACCGAGGCAGTCCGCGACCTGCTCAAGGCCCGCGATGGCCTGATGCTGGGCATCTGCAACGGCTTCCAGGCCCTGATCAAGCTCGGCCTGGTGCCCTACGGCGACATCGTCGACGCCACGCCCGATGCGCCCACGTTGACGTTCAACACCATCGGTCGCCACCAGAGCCGTCTGGTGCGCACCCGCATCTCGTCCAACCTGTCCCCGTGGCTGTCGCAGTGCAGCCTGGACGACCCCTACACCGTCGCCATCAGCCACGGCGAGGGCCGCTTTGTCGCCAATGACGAAGTGCTCGCCCAGCTGATCGTCAACGGCCAGGTCGCCACGCAGTACGTGGGCGAGGACGGCAAGCCCAGCATGGATCTCTCCGTCAACCCCAACGGCTCCGCACTCGCCATCGAGGGCATCACGAGCCCCGACGGCCGCGTCCTGGGCAAGATGGGCCATGCCGAGCGTCGCGGCGACAACCTGTACCGCAACGTGCCCGAGCATGTCCCCGGCGATAAGTTCATGCCGATCTTTGAGAGCGGCGTGGCCTACTTCGCTTAAACCTTTCCCATCGGGTACAATTCCCTCGGGTAACAACACCCGCCACCGACACATCCGGTGGCGGGTTCTTTTTTGCTTCGCGCATACAGGAAGGACATCATGGAAAGCCGCAAGCCGTATCTCGCCACCCTGCCCGGACTCATCCTGGGCTGCCTCGTCTGCTGCGCGCTCTGGGGATCGGCTTTTCCCTGCATCAAGATCGGCTACGGCCTCTTTGGCATTCCCGCACACGACAGCGCCTCGCAGCTGCTCTTCGCGGGTCTGCGCTTCACCCTTGCCGGCATGCTGGTCATTGTTGGCATGAGCGTGGCCCAGCGCCGTCCGCTCGTTCCGCAAGTGCGCGATATCAAGCCCATCTGCATCTTGTCGCTCTTCCAGACCATCGGGCAGTACTTCTTTTTCTACCTGGGACTCTCGCGCGCCAGCGCCATGTCGAGTTCCATCATCGAGGCCAGCGCCAACTTCCTCGCAATCCTCTTTGCCGCCCTGGCATTTCACACCGAGAAGCTCAATACGGCCAAGGTGCTTGGCTGTGCGCTGGGCTTTGCCGGCGTCGCGCTCGTCAACCTCTCGGGCGCAGATGGCACCTTTGGCTTCAGGCTCGATGGCGAGGGCTTTATCCTAGCCTCCACTGTCGCGGGTGCTCTTTCGACCTGCCTGATCGGCATCTTCTCGCGCAAGCATGACGGCGTCTTGCTCGCCGGCTGGCAGTTTTTAGTCGGAGGTTTGGTCCTTACCGCCATCGGGTTTTTGATGGGCGGCGCGCTCTCCCCCACCGCGATCATCCCCGCCATCGCACTCATTATCTATATGGCACTCATTTCCGCCGTCGCGTACTCGCTATGGTCGCGTCTGCTTGCCGTCAACCCCGTCAGCCGTGTGTCGGTCTTTGGCTTTATGAATCCAGTCTTTGGCGTACTGTTGAGCGCTCTGCTGCTCGGCGAGGGCGCTGGCACGAGCCCTGTTACCGTACTTGTTGCCCTGCTGTTGGTCTGCGGCGGCATCATCATCGTCAACAGGCCCAAAAAGGCCTAGCGAGCTCACCTTTTTAGGGAGGATGTTCGCACACTTTAGCTTAATGGAGTACATCGGAGAGCCGAGGGCCGCCACGCCCGCCAGCGTGCGCCCTTTTTCTAGCGTATCTGGGCGCCGGCTTTCTTCTTCTCGCGCTTTACGCGGTAGAGCTCCGCGTCGGCAGCACGAAACAAGTCTTGCCAGGTATCGACGCCATCACCGACCCGTGCGTAGCCGATGGACATCCGCAACAGATACGGAACCTCGGCGCGCGCGAGCTCATCGTTGATTGTCGCGCACAGATGCATGATATCCTGTTCCGCCGCTGCCTTTTGGAGCACCACGAACTCATCGCCACCATAACGTGCGATAAAGCCGCCAGACGCCGAGCAGACTTCTTTGAGCGCAGCGGATATGACCTGAAGAGCATGGTCGCCCTCCACATGCCCATAGCGATCGTTAATCTGCTTAAAGCCGTCGGCGTCCATCATAAGCAGATATACATCTTCGGCCTGATCCACATTTGAGAAGAGCGACAGCATATAGGTCTCAAAACGGTTGCGATTGTTAAGTTCAGTCAACGGGTCGGTCGAGATGAGCTGCTCCTGGTAGATGATGTAGAGCAGCAACATGCTAATCATTATGCCGACACAAAGGCCGGGCACCGAGTATACGACCTGAAAGGTACCGCCCACCAGGGCCGGAATGGCGAAAAATGCCAAGGTTCGATAGATGGCCTTCGTCTGCAGGCTCTCGACCCTGCGAGATTGCACAAATGCATGCAGGGACGTATGTATAACGTAACAGTAGCTGACGATGGGCTGGATCATATAGGCAAAGCCGCGACGATACACGCCCTGCGAATCGATATAGAACAGGGCGTGCGTCCAGTAACTGGTAAACGCCAGCACGACCACCAGAGCCGTAGGCAACGCTACAAGCACCACCCTATAGCGCGAGGTCAAAAGGCGAGAACCCTGCACCGTCTCGGAATAGATAAACCAAATGAGACACGCGATAGCAAAGAGCGAAAACGAAACCGCGTTGGAAATCCAGTTGGCAGCAATGCCCAACGTGCCGTCCACACCGTCCGAAAGCGTCCAGATCATATCGAATAATATGTACGCGGCAGAGGTGTAGCCAAGCATGCTAAACAATAGCTGCTGGGTGCTCGAGAACAAGGAGCGACGACTTCGCACGGCAAGCCCGATAAGAACAATCATGCATAGCACGAATATCTCAATCTTGAGTGCCTTAACCACTAGCGCCATCCCTTCAATACCCAAGTGGTCAGAATCGCCCAATTCGAATCAGGGCAATAAACACCCCTTTACTCCACAGGGGTAAAGGGGATAATAGCAGAGCGCCCGAACATCACTGCAAAACAGTTTCTGTTCGGGCGCCCATACGGCGCGAATTGCACACGCCGGCATCATTGATGGGTATCGATTGCTACTCGCCATCGATGTCAGTCGCGACGGCCTCCTCTATGGCCTCGACACCGACAGGCGACAGATCCTCCTTGCCTTGGCAGAACTTCTTGTCGACCCAGCCAGTCAGAATCGGAGCCATGATCGCCGTGATGATAACGGCGGTGGCGATCTGAGCGTACGCGATGGGCGCAAGCTCGGCGTAGCGCGGTGCGACCTCGGCGAGGGCAACCGGTGTGGTCATAGCCGTGCCGGCAATGGTGGAGCAAGCCACAGCGGCCTTGCCATTGCCGCCGCACAGACGCTCGAACGCAAAGGTGATGGGACCGACGACAAACAGCGTGACAAGGCCCAGCAAGATGCCGGAAATACCGCCGGTGATAAAGCTCGACAGGCTCATGGACGCACCGAGCTGAAATCCGATGACGGCAATCGCGGGATTGGCACCGGGAACCAGCAGGTTCTTGATAAACGGGAACAGGTTGCCCAGAACCATGCCAATAACGAGTGGCAAGATGGAGCCGATAATGGTGCCAATGGGAATGTTGGCGAGGCCGGAAACACCGAGGATGATCATCGTGACGGCGGGGCCGGCCGTAAAGAACAGGATACCGACGGCGCCCTGCTCAGACTCATCGCCGAACTCGCCCATGATGCCCGTATAGAGCGCCATGTTGCAAAACGTGATGCCGCCGATGATAGACACGGAGCTCAGACCCAGGAAGTTGTCGTTAAAGAAATATGCCACGCCCAGGCCGAGAGCCGCTGCGACGACCAGCTTGGGGATCAGCACGACGATACCGGTCTTGATGGCACCCGGCGTGGACTTAAAGCTGATGCCGGCGCCCACAAACAGCAGGATCGCGGCGACGATGGCATTGGAGCCACCGCGGCAGGCAGCCGTAAAGAAGCCGCCGATCTCAAAAACCTGCGGGCAGAAGGTGTTGAGCAAAAGACCGACGATCATCGGATAGATCATGATGTCGCCCGGGATGCGCGGGACCTTGAATTTCTTTTGCTCGTTGGCGGTCGCTTCCTGTGCCATGAAACCCCCATTTCCGCTGACGGGGTACAAAAGCCCACGTCACGCTTTGCTACAGTAAAGTTTGACCATGGTACCAGAAGAAATAGACCAGCTCGGTGAGAAATTCGATTCGTTGGACAGGGGCGCTAAACGTGCCCCGCTCTTATATGAGGCTCAAAACGATATAGAACACGATGCCCGAAACACAGCACCACAGCATCGATTTTGTCTTGACCGCCACGGCCACGACGCCGGCAGCCGCAATCCAGGGAACCAAGGCAGGCCAGGGTCCCGCGTCGAACGCGCCGGGGCTCACCAAGTCGTTGGCGACCAGCGCGGCAAAGGCAGCGGGCGGGATATAACCCAGGGCCTCGGTAATGCGGGGCGACAGCGTTCTCCCGCGCAAGGCAAACGCCGGCGCGATGCGAAAGAACGCGATAGCAGCCCACGACGACAGCCACAGAACCAAGAACTCGTTAACGGGCATCGCGGGCACCTCTTCCGTCAAATACAGCATCGCACGCCAACGCAATGGCAATGCCGGCCACGACGCTTGCCGGCACGGCAATATTCGTGAGGCCCAAGAACTTGCATACGGCGACGGACACCGCGCCCGAAACCGCCGCGACAACGTTGCCGCGCGACAGCCGCTGCGAAAAGAGCAGGCAGATAAAGAGCGAGGTGCAGACAAAGGCTGCAATGGCGGTGGGAACATCGACAACGGCGCCGACGATGGCGCCCATCGTACACGAAACGCCCCATGTTGCGATGAGAATCACGTTGAGCACGAAGGACTCGCGCGGGCCCCAATCCTCCCCTTCAACCAACTTGGCAAGCGAGATGCCATATGCCTCCTCGGTAAGTGTCGCGGCAACAGCCAGCGTCTGACGCTTCGAGGCACCCGTCAGATGCGGCGCGATCGATGCCGAGTAAAGCGCAAAGCGCGAGGAGATGGCAGCAACGCTCGCGACGATCGATGCTGCAGGCACGCCCGCCAGCCAAAGATTGCAGATCATAAACTGGCCGCTGCCCGTCACAAACGTGCTGCTCAGAGCAAAGACCATCCAGGGCTCCATTCCCGTCTGCCCCATGATCATTCCGCACGGCGCGCCTATTGCAACATAGGTAAGCATCACTGGCCAGACGGTTCTAACGATTTTGAGCACCATACGCTTCTCATCCTGACAAGGTCTCCGAGCCGCATGTAGCGACACGGCAGAATCATCATCCGACAGCAACCGAGTTCACCTACAATTGCCACCGGATCGAAAGACACAACTTTTTAGGAAGTCATTATGACAGCTATCGATCGAGACCGGGCGCGCGCGGCCTTCAAAAGCTACACCGATGCCTACGACGCCACCAGCCCACGCATCGCGCTCAAAATCGAGCATACGTACCACGTGGCCGAGGCATGCGATGCCGTAGCGCGCGAGCAGGGCTGGTCGTCAGAAGATATTGACCTGGCATGGCTTTGCGGCCTGCTACACGATATGGGCCGCTTTGAGCAGTTGCGGCACTGGGACACCTTTAAGGACGCCGAGAGCATGAGCCATGCAGCGCTGGGCATCGAGATCCTCTTTGGCGAGAATCCCGCCGATGCACCCGCCGTAACGAACATCCGCGACTTTATCGATGACCCGGCAGAGGACGAACTGATCCGCGCGAGCATCGCCCACCACAGTGATTTTCGCCTGCCCACGGAACTCGACACCCGTACACGGAGCTTCTGCGAGATCGTGCGCGATGGCGACAAGATCGACATTATGCGCACCATCGCCGACAGCACCGTCGACACCATCCTCAAGGTGGATGAGGACACGTTTCTCGCCAGCCACTTCTCGACACCGGCGCTTACCGCCTTTGACGAGCACCGCTGCGTCGCACGCGATGAGCGCGATGAGCCCGCAGACTACCTGGTGGGACTCATCTGCTTTATGTTTGAGCTCGCCTATCCAGCGAGCCGCGCGCTGGCGCGCAAACAGGGCGATATCCACCGCCTGCTCGACGCGCCCTTTGGCATTACGCGGCCCTTTACCGACCCCGCCACGCAGGCAACCTGGAGCCGCCTAAAGGACGAGATGCGCGACTGGCTGACGCGCGCTTAGCGCTCAAGCTGAGCCAGCAGCTCCTCAACGATCTCAACGGCATCGCCGACGACCTTGTACTGGGCGGCACCAAAGATGGGGGCATCCGGGTCCTCATTGATGGCGAAAATGCACTCCGCCCCACCGATGCCGGCGAGATGCTGGATAGCGCCCGAGACACCGATGCTCACGAGGAGCTTGGGCGAGACCGATACACCCGTCTGGCCAATTTGGTGGCGATACTCCAACCAGCCTGCCTCCACAATGGAACGCGTGCAACCAAGCTCGGCACCCAGGGCATCGGCGAGCTTTCGCATCAGGGGCAGATTCTTCTTGGAGCCGATGCCGCGGCCCACCACGACCAGACGCTCGGCATCGGCAATTGAGGCCTGCTGTCCCCACTCCTCGGCGGGAATCGAGATCTCGACGCGGGCCTTAACGTCATCCGCAAGCACTACCTGGGTAATCGTGCCGGAGCGGCTATAGTCAAACTCGGGCGCCTTAAAGATGCCGGGGCGCACCGTTGCCATCTGAGGACGGTGGTTGGGGCAGATAATGGTGGCCATCAGGTTGCCGCCAAACGCCGGGCGCGTCTGCTGCAGCAGACCCGTCTCCGTATCCATAGAAAGCACCGTGCAATCGGCCGTAAGACCCGTCTGCAAGCGCACGGCCACACCGGGCGCCAGCTCGCGACCAAAGGCGGTCGCGCCGTACAGAATGGCCTCGGGCTTGCGCTCGGCTACCAAATCGCAGATCAAGCGAGCGTAGACCTCCGCGTCGTTCTGACGCAGGCGCTCGTCACGACAGACCAGAACTTCGTCCGCACCGGCGCAAATCAGATGCTCCAGGTCCCCGAGTGAGCCCTCGGGGCTCATGCCGACCAGTGCCACCAGACGGCAGCCGCGGGCATCGGCAAGCTCGCGCCCCTTGCCCATGAGCTCGAAGGCCACGGATGCAACGGCATCGTGCTCGTCAGTCTGCACGAAGATCCAGATGTCTCGATATGCGTCAAGGTCTGCCGCGCCGGCGGCCTCGTCGCGCTCAATCGAGATGGCGTTGACGGGGCAGGCGTCGACGCACCCACCGCACAGGATACAGCCGTCGGTTACGCGGGCACAGCGATTGGGGCGCTCACCCTCCACCACAATGCCGCCCGAGGCGCAGGCGCGAACGCAGCGACCGCAGCCGATACAGGCTTCGCTATCGATAATCAGCCCGCTCATCTATGCCATCCCCTCAATAATCTTGGCAAGTTTTACCGCCTGCTCGGACGCCGTTCCCTCAACGGCCTCGCACGTTTGGTCACGGTCGGGCACAAACGAGCGCACGACCTGCGTCGGTGATCCGGCAAGGCCGCAACGCGAGGGGTCGGCGTTCACGTCGGCGGCACTGATCACGCGCACGTCCGCCCCCTCTGCCGCGCGAATACCGGCAATACTCGGCATACGCAACTGGCCAATCTCCTTGGCAGTCGTCATCGCACACGGCATCTCCAGGTACACCGTCTCCTCGCCGGCATCGCAGCCGTGAACGAGCGCCAGCGAGCCACACGTCGTAAATCCCGCGCTCTGCACACAGCTCACGTCGGTCACGCAGGGGACCCCAAAGGCGCCGGCCAGCTCGGGGCCGATCTGGGCCGTATCGCCGTCCACTGCCATCTTGCCGCAGATGAGCAGGTCAAAGTCCCCATCGAGTGCCTCGATGCCGCATTTGAGGGCATAGGTGGTGGCTAGGGTATCGGCGCCCGCAAAGGCTCGGTCGGTCAGCAGCAGCGCGTCGTCGGCACCGCGGGCGATGCAGTCGCGCAGCAGCGACTCGGTCGCGGGGATGCCCATCGACACCACCGTTACGCGCACGTCCATGCCAAAGCCGATAAAGTCGTCCTTCAGCGCTAGCGCACATTCGAGGGCACTTGCATCGAAGGGATTAATGACCGCCTGCTTGCCATCACGCACGATAGTATTGGTCTTGGGGTCCATCTTGACCTCGGTGCTTCCGGGCACCGCCTTGACGCACACCACCATATGGAAATCACTCATCTTCACGCGCCCCCTTTCTGGACGAGCTCATCCAAGAGCTTCTCCGCAAACAGGTTGCCGCGACCCAGCTGCCCGTCGGGATCGAGCTGGAGCTTGAGCCGCGCCGACTCGACCATGGCCTCGTGGCCGTACATCGTCTCCAAGAAGCCCGCCTTGATCTTGCCGACGCCGTGCTCGGCAGAAACGGCACCGCCCATGGCCGTGACCTCGGAAGCCCACTGGGCAAAGAGTTCTCCACCACGACGGTAGTCTTGCGCATCGCGCGGCAGGATGTTCACATGCAGATGGTTGTTCCCGATGTGTCCCCAGGCAGCAGACTCAAGCCCGCTTTCGGCCAGCGTGCGGCGATAGAGGGCCATGACATCGGCAAGGCGTGCATTGGGCACCGACATATCCGATCCCAGCTTGGTAATGGTGGGGTCGATGCGGCGACGCTCGTCAATGAGCATATTGACACTCTCGGGGACCGCGTGGCGGAAGAACCGCTGGCACTCGCGATCGACTTCGGTGCGGGCGACCCATGTCGCATCGTCGCGGCCGCCCGCAAGCTCCAGCATCCATCCCAGGTGGCACAGCTCCTCGGTCGCCTGCGCCTCGTCATCGCAGTCGAGCTCCACGTAGACACAGACCTTTGCCTCGTCGTCGAGCGCCGGCAGCGAGGCAAACGCCGTCGACTGCTCGCGCTGGCGACGCAGGATATCCAGAGCGCCAGCATCGAAATACTCAATAGCGGCGGCATGGGACAGCACGGGACGCACGGAATCGGTAAAGGACACGGCCTTGTCTTCGCTATCGAAAAAGCAACTCACACCCCATACGACCGAAGGTGCCGCCTGCAGGGCGATCTCGAGCTCGGTAATGACGCCGAGCGTGCCGCACGCACCGATAAAAAGATCGATGGCGTCCATATCGTCCGCAACGAAATAGCCTGAGGCATTTTTTGTCTCGGGCATGGTATAGCCGGGAAGATCGAGCTCGAGCGTACGGCCCTCTGCCGTCACGAGCGACAGGTGGCGGCCCTGGGCAAAAGCCTCGCCGCGCTGAAGCTCAAGCAAATCGCCATCAGCCAGCGCGACGTGGAGTCCCGTGATATGCGGGCGCATGGGGCCGTAAGCGTAGCTGCGGGCGCCGGAGGCGTTGCATGCCGCCATGCCACCCAGACAGGCAGATGCCTCGGTGGGATCGGTGGGAAAGAACTGCTCGGGGGACTCTTGGAACTCCTCGTAGGCCTCAAGCGATGCCTGGTCCCAACCAGCGGTCGGCAGTACCTTCTTGCTCAGCTGCTTACGCAGCTCCGAGAGCACAACGCCCGGCTCCACGCGCAGCAGAAATTGGCTTTGTTCATCGCGGCGAAGGCCCAAGTAGCGATTCATACGGGAAGTATTGAGGATATGCCCACCGTGGGGCACGGCACCGGCGGCAAGGCCGGTTCGGGCGCCCTGAACCGTTACCGGGACACGCTCGGCATGGAGCGTTTCCAAAATGGCACGGACCTCGTCTTCCGTTGTCGGAAACGAGATGCTCGATGCTTCGCCCGATGCACGAGATTCATCGCGGCCATACTCTTCGAACTCATCGGTGAAGGGTTTAATGGTTGCAGACACGCGAACTCCCCCTTTAGCTAACTACAGTGTTTGCAGGGAGATGTTACCGCATCGTTTCGTCGACGTGTTCGAGACCGTCTCCATAATTGGCGATTTTTACGTTTGTGCAATTCGGCGAACGGCAAGGCTTCCTCGGCAGACGATGCTTTTGACACATATCGCCCCGCCGTCGCCGACCGCTCGATTGTCGCTCGAAAAAAGTTGGAGTAATTTTTTCCACCTTTTACCTGCGGAGATGTCAATCCGTCAAGCATTTGGTCAGAAATTGGTCAAGTAGCGGCTGATACGGTCGGCGTCGACAACCAAAACCGATAGAAGTTTTGGCCCCAGAAGCAGGGAGGTTCCCATGGCATATTACTGGCCCCAGTACGGCGTCGCCATCGAGGTCGACGACGATCCCTATCTCCTGCCTTTCGACGAAGAGGCGTTCCCCGATACGGCGGTCTACCACGTCACCACCGATGTTATCTGCGACCCCGAGTCGTTCTCGGCGCTCGCCCACCACATCGCGCGTATCCACGACATCGAGCTCCCTCACGACTTTGACGAGCTCATCTACTCGCGCCGCCTGATGCTTCACATGCTCTTTGGAGCGGACCCGTCCACGTTCGCACGTGTCTACACCACCAAGGACGCCGCATGAGTGCGAAGAAGCCGCCCCGCCTCGCAGGACTGGGGCGTCGCAAGAAACTCGTCGTTGTCTGCCTGGCTATCGTCTGCGCCCTCATCGCCGTAGGGCTATACGCCTGGCAGTCGCAGCCCGTGCCCGAAGCGGGCGCCTCAGTCACGACGGCAGAGGGCAAATCGCGACAAGAAATCCAAGATGAGCTCGATGCCATCGTCCGCGACAACATGATGACGATTTCGGTCGCGCCGGTCGCTCAGCTACAGGAGGACGGCAAGCTGCGCGTCAACGTGCAAAACGTCCAAGACAATAAATTTCCCCAGCGATTCCGCGTCATCCAAAACGACGAGACCATGTACGAATCCGGTGTGGTCGAGACCGGCAAGACAATCGAGACGTGCCCCGCCGGCGACATCAAAGAAGGCGAGGCATACATCGAGATCCAGGCACTCGATGCCAAGACCCTCGACAGCCACGGCAATCCGACACGTGTCAAGGTACGGGTTGAGCAAGCCGAGAACTAGCTTTTTCGGCCGACGCGGCACCGCACGCAATTCACCAGCATTCGTCCAATCATCGCGGGGACGGCCCGCGGCGAATAGAAAGGAACGACCATGGACATCACCAGGAACATGAACGGAGCCAGAGCGCTCGTCGTGGGCGCAGGGCTCGCGCTCGCGCTCGCAATGGGCGCCGCCCCGACGCCAGCTCTGGCAGCCGGGCGCGTTGGAACCACGAAAGTAATGGTCAGGACCGAGATCGACAACGTAGAGTTCAAAGTTCCGACGGTTATTCCCTTCGTCGCCAAGGCCGACGGCACGCTTCAGGGCCCCTCAGAAGACGCGACCACCATCGACAATCATTCGGCCTACGGCATCCATGTCACCAACATGAAGATCGACGCCATGAACACCTGGACCATTGCCGCCGACGCCAAGGCCGGAACCGCGCAGAATTCCATCGACTTTAAGGTCGGCCCCGACGGCGCACTCCAGAACGCCAGCGCCGCAATGCAGGAGACGGGCCTCGATCTTTCCAAGAATGCAGCCTTCGACATGGGCTACCAGGGCATTGCCGGCGGCACGGACAAAATTAAGCTCAAGACAAGCGGAAACGTCGCCCACGTCACGCGCGACATCTTCCGCGTAACCGGCGAAGGCGATCAGGTTGCAACGATCACCTGGACGGTCGAGCCCGGTGCGCACACGGCATAAGGCCGTCGCCCTGGCCGCCGCCGTCAGTATCCTAGCGTGTGGGCCAGCTATGGCCTTTGCCCAGCAAGAACAGGCGCGGGCCGCCACGCAAGTGACGGTCGACCTCTCGGAGCTCGACCGCGGCGACCGCCAGGAACCGTTGGCACAGACAGACGACAGACGATGGCTCTTGGCAGCAGGCGCCACAGCAGCAGGCGCGGGAACCGCCGGCCTCGGTCTGCATATCAAACGCAGCCAGAAACAAAACACGGACAGGCCGCACTAAATTAGCTAAGGAGACTTCATGGCATCGAAGAACCTTTTGCCCGTTGTCGCACTCTGCGGCGCGCTCGCAACCGGAACGCCTGTCGTCGCTTGGGCGACTCCCGCCATGGCGGACTCCTTGCCGGCAGCCCTAAGCTCCGCACCAAATCCGTCGAGTGCCATTGCGTGCAAGCGTTTTTCGATCGCACAGGCCGCAATCTCAACCTCGGGATGCCTTCGTCGTAATACGGACGGCTCGATAGTCGTGGATATCAATCGTTCGAACAAGGCAAACGGCTCCCAGGCGGGGCGCGCTGTCTGCACATGGCGCTCGGTTGTGCTCGATGCAGATGGCGATCCATGCAATTTAGAGCTGCGCATCGACATCGCTTCGGTCGATGACTCGGCGAACGGAGCGAAGGTCGCCTTCGACGGTGCGTTTTTCGAGAAAGGAGGCGGTATATGTCTGGGCTGCGCCGCCGCGAATGCAGACGATACGCAGCCCACCCTCTCATTCACGGCATCGTTGCGGCTGACCAAAGCCGGCACCGATGCCATCGCGGCGGGAGAAGCATCCCTGCTGTTCTACGCCGTCAGCGCCAAAGACACAGACGCTCATTTCGAGAAGCCAGCCGGATCACTCAGCCTTACACGAGGGACAGAGGCGGGCCCTATTGAAATCGATGCCCACACGCTAGGCAGGCAACGCATTCTTGCCGACCCGGCGCTTCTCGAGATGGAGTGGAACGGATCCGGAGCCGTCGGGATTGTCCCCTCCGCGCTTAACGCCAAGACGCTCCCCTCAAACGACGAACCCATCAACGCAACCATACAAGAAGAAAGCGCGGACAAAGAAGCAGGTGCGGGCGACACGCCGTCGCCGACAAACAGCGCCCCAGCCTCTTTCGAAGCACCGAATGAGCCCGCTGCCGATCCAAACGATCCCGAGCTCGCGGACAGTCTGGGGCTTGCTGATCCTCAGGAGATCGATGAAGGTAACTGCTGCGTGCTTGCCGCCCTCGACCACACAGAGGTCATCGACGCCGCGAGCATCGAAGTTGCCGCCGCCAATCAGCCCGTCCGCAAGTCGGCCATCATCGCATTTCCCGAATCCATCGAAGTCGTCTTTTTGCCATCGGGCGAGGTCGTGGCCCCAACACTGCTCACCTTGTTGGGCGCCAAGAATACTCGAAACGAAATTAAAAAGGTCACGGTTGTCGACCCTGCAACCACCGCTAAACTGCGTCTATACGCCGTTGCCCCAGACGGAAGCAAGACCCTGGAATTCGATGGCGACACACTTCTAGCCTGGCGACGTCTGGACATTATGCAAGACGTCTCGTATCAGATCGAACTCGAAGGGTTTGATCGTGCCCGCGATGCCAATATCATCGCCGCGGCTATTGAATCCCCACAGCGGCTTATGACACTGCGCTTTGACTACTATCCCTATGTCCCGACAACCACCTGAGGCTTAAATGCTGCGCATCATTCCTAATACCACTTATATAACGTATTAGATGAGTCGCGATGTGCCTCGCATTTCATTCTGCTACGATTGCCACGTTGGCATCAATACAGGAGGGCTCATGCCGGGCTTGGGAACAATCATCAACGTTGCGCTTTTAGTTGCGGGCGGTCTTTTGGGATTAGCGGGCGGCCGCTTCATTACACCGCGCATCCAAGACACGCTCATGAAAGCATCGGGGCTGTGCGTCCTGTTTATCGGCCTGGGCGGCACCATGCAAAAGATGCTCATCATCGATGGAAAGGCGCTAGCGACCACCGGTACCACCATGCTCATCGTCTCATTTGCGCTCGGTTCGCTCATCGGCGAGGCCATCAACTTGGAGGCCGCCATCGAGAACCTTGGCGAATGGCTCAAGCGCAAGACTGGCAGTGAGGGCGATAACGAGTTCACCAACGCTTTTGTCTCGACTTCACTCACCGTGTGCATCGGCGCCATGGCCATTGTGGGATCGATCCAGGACGGCCTGCTCGGCGACTGGTCAACGCTTGCCCTCAAGGGCGCACTGGACTGCATCATCGTCTGCACCATGACGGCCTCGCTTGGCCGCGGCTGCATCTTCTCCGCCCTGCCCGTCGCCGTGTTCCAGGGGACGATCACGTTGTTTGCCGGCGCGCTCTCCCCCATCATGACCACGGCAGCCCTCAACAGCCTTTCGCTCGTAGGCTCCATGCTCATCTTCTGCGTCGGCGTCAACCTCATCCGTCCTCAGACCTTCCGCACGGCCAATATGCTTCCCTCCGTCGTCATCGCCGTCATATACGCCCTCCTTTTCTAAATCTATCAACGCAGCGGTATCTCGAACATCTGTTTGATGCTGTGCTATGATATGAGGTCACCGTAGCTGTGTTCGAGAGGAGGAGCGGTGGCCGACCAGGACATCAAGATGCTCATCGAGCGCATTATGGCCGAGGCCCGGACCCATCAGTCCGCCCGCTTCTCAAACGAAACCTACGCAGACGAGCCGATTCTCAAAACCGGCCGACAGATGCAGAATTTCCTCCCCGACCAGTACCGTAAAATGCGCGAGATATCGCGCTGGCAGGATGACCCCAAGGGCGGTGCGGGCCGCTGGCTTTCGGAAGCCGAGCTTTTTTACCGCCAGGGCCTGCTGATGGCCGACTTTGAGGACGACTGTCCCTACAACGGCACCTTTAAGTCGTACTTTCCCACCTACAACGCCATGAGCGACCGGCAGCTGCGCGGCTACTTTACCTGGCGTGCCCAAGTGCGCCGCGGAACCGTCGAGGAAACGTCTACGTCCTTTGCCTTTCTGTATCTCTATGAGCTGATTTGCGGCATTGGCGTAGATAATCCACTCGATGGTTTTAACAAGATCAAGGCTTTTTGGGATGTCTATCGCGCCTTCGAGCCCGGCATCGACCGGTTTGCGCGCGTGTGGCTGCAAGATTACGCCGTGTTCCACGGGCTCGACCCCAAGCTGCTTCGCGACTCTAAAACCGTCATATTCGATAACGCCCTTATCGAGCTGCGGCGCGCGGCACGAGACCTTGTACCAGCACCGACGCCGTCTGACCCGGCACCCAAGCGTCGCAAAACCTCCGAGCCCACGCTCCCCCTTCCGCCCGATGAGGTGCGCGAGGAGCGACTCATGGCCGCCATCAACGCCCTCTCCACGTACAACCTAAGTAACTCGCGGCTCGACCGCAGCCACCACCGCGATCTGTGCCACGTGGCGTGCGCCGTGTATGTCCGCATGGCGCGCTACTATGACACGCACCGAAAGACCGGCATCGTGGCAAGTTTATTTGGGGAGGAGACGGCCATGCCCTACACCATGTTTGCCTCGGCCGTATTCTTTGCGCCCGAGCGCCACGAGGACTGCGAATACCGTCTGGACCCCATCCATATCTACCGTTGCCAAAACGGTTTTTGGGAATGCATGCGGATTCACGGTAGCAGGCAAAAGAGCAGCAAGCTCGGTGAAATGATGCGCGCCTGCGACCAACGCCTGCGCCTGGCGCTGGACCCCGCCCATCCCCTTAAGGAAGAAAAGGTCCCCAAATATCTGGCCAAGATTATCGATGACGAGATTGTGGCATGGCTTTCGTGGGACGCCGCACACCAGCCCGTCAAGATCGATATCGATTTGAGCCAGCTGGGGCACATTCGGAGCGCTGCCGCACAAACGCGCGAAGCGCTTTTGATCGACGAGGAACGCGAGGACGGCGCGTCCGCAGAAGCCGAGGCAGCGGACTCAGGGCAACCGGAAGCCGAGCCTGCGGCCGCCGCGACGGTCGAGGCGGTCGCGGCGGCCGCAGGGCAGGACGAGTCCGACGAGCCGACCATATCCACCGAACAGTTTGGTGTCGTGGCACCGCTTCTCGCGCCGACGCCCGCGTTCGCAGCTGCTACGCCCGCTGACGCCACAAACGAACTCGCGCCCGCCGCAGACGCCTATCTCCGCGCGCTGCTCGAGCACAACGCAGTACAGGCGGAATCGGCGGTAGTGCAATCGGAGCAGAGCGAGGACATGCTCGTCGATACCATCAACGAGGCGCTCTTTGACCTGGTGGGCGACACCGTAATTGAATTTAGCGCGGCAGGGCCGCAGATTATCGAGGACTACGAAGCAGACGTGAGAGGATACCTAGACCATGAGTGATACCGCATCCGCAGCACCTCGCGTGCCCAAGCGCGTCGCTGCCGTCATTCTCAACTCGCTCAAGGGCGGCGTGGTCCCGCGCATCGGCCTTCCTTACATCACCGTAGGGCGCGAGGTCGAGATCCGCGCCCTGCTCACCGATCTGAGTCTCATCGCCGACGGTGGCGCGAGCTTCCGCTTTCTGGTCGGTCGTTACGGCGCCGGCAAGAGCTTTTTGCTCCAGACTATCCGCACGCACGCCATGGGCGAGGGATTCGTCGTCGCTGATGCCGACCTGTCGCCCGAGCGCCGCCTGCAGGGCGGTCAGGGACAGGGTCTTGCCACCTACCGCGAGCTCATCCGCAATATATCGACCAAGACGCGCCCCGAGGGCGGTGCGCTCAACCTTATTCTGGATCGCTGGGTCGCCTCGTGTGCCGACGTCGACGAGTCGGTCGTCAATGCCCAACTGGCCCCGCTCGAGGAGATGGTCCACGGCTTCGACTTCACCCGCATGCTCCGCCGCTATCGCATGGCCGCATCCGGGGGCGACGAAGAGACCATGAGCCGCGTGACCAAATGGATTCGCGGCGAATACCGCACCAAGAGCGAGGCACGCGCCGAGCTGGGCTCCTCGACCATCATCAGCGATGACGACTGGTACGACTACGTCAAACTCATCGCGCGTTTTTTGGTTTGCAGTGGCTACAAGGGCATGCTGGTGCTCATCGACGAGCTCGTGAATCTGTATAAGATTCCCAATGCCATCACGCGCCAGTACAACTACGAGAAGATCCTGACCATGTACAACGACACACTTCAGGGCAAGGCGCAGTACCTGGGCATGATCATGGGCGGCACGCCAACCTCCATCGAAGACCGCCGCCGCGGCGTGTTCTCCTACGAGGCTCTGCGCAGCCGACTCGCTCAGGGTCGCTTTGCGCGCGAGGACCTTAAGGACATGCTCGCACCCATCATCCGCCTGCAGCCACTCACCTACGAGGAGCTGCTGGTGCTCATCGAAAAACTCATGCAGATCCATGCCGGCTACTTTGGCTGGACGCCCACGCTTGCCGAGAACGACTTGGTGGACTTCCTCAAGATCGAGTTCGGTCGCGTGGGAGCCGACACGCATCTGACGCCGCGTGAAGTCATTCGTGACTTTATCGAGCTGCTCGACATCCTATGCCAAAACCCCGACGCCAACGTGGCCGAGCTGCTGCAAAGCGCCGGCGGCGACGCGTTGGCGCCGGCAACCGCAACAGGCGACACCGATACCGCAGGCGGCGACCGTAACTTCGCCGAATTCACCATCTAACCTGCCAATAAGGGACAGGTTTATTTTGGCAGGTTTTATCTGGGCAAACGTTGAGACTGTAATGCAGCAAGCCGTTGTCGGCAGCGTTGAGAAATTCGTTTTTGAGAGGAGGCCCCGTGAACGCCTTTGACCGCTACGCCCCGTTTATCCAAGACTTCATCTACTCCCACGATTGGGAGAGCCTGCGCTCCATCCAGGTTGCGGCGGCAGATGCCATCTTCAACACGCAAGACAATGTGCTCCTGACGGCATCCACGGCATCTGGAAAAACTGAGGCGGCCTTCTTTCCCATCCTGACCGAGTTTTGGGAGAACCCGCCCGCGAGCGTGGGCGCCCTCTACATTGGCCCCCTCAAAGCACTCATCAACGACCAGTTCGTTCGCCTCAACGACCTGTGCGAAGAAGCCGATATCCCTGTCTGGCACTGGCACGGCGATGTCTCGCAGTCGCACAAGGCCAAGCTCATCAAAAAACCGAGCGGCATCTTGCAGATTACGCCCGAATCACTCGAGGCGCTCCTGATCCATAAGCACATGGCGATCCCGCGCATGTTTTGCGACCTGCGCTATGTGGTTATCGACGAAGTCCATTCGCTCATGCGCGGCGACCGCGGCGGGCAGACGCTCTGCCTTATCGAGCGTCTCTCACGCATGGCAGGCGTGCAGCCCCGACGCATCGGCCTTTCTGCCACCATCGGCGACCCCGAGCGCACGGGCGCCTTTCTCTCGCAGGGAACGGGGCGCGACTGCGTTATCCCCCGCTTTGAGGAACCGCGCCGCGTGTGGCGCATCTCCATGGAGCACTTCTACAACTCGGGCCCCCAGGCTCAGCAACGAGGATTCGTAGGCACAGGTCCACAAGAAGCCGAGGTGCTTGCTTGCGAGCGTATTGAGACGGCGGCGCCCGCGGCGCTGCCCGCATCCGGACAAGACATGTGCCACAGCGGACAGCTTACACAGGAAGAACACCGTCAACGTCGTGAGCAGGCGCGGGGCAAGGCCGCTCCCAAAGACCGTCGCACTTCCTCGGCCCCCGAGGGCGAAGTCGACATCCCACGAGCGACCGAGCAGGCGCTTCTCAACCCCACCGACACGGCGCCCGACAACGCCGACCCCGGCATGGGCTATATCTTTGAGCATACGCGCGGCCGCAAATGCCTGGTCTTTGCCAACTCGCGCGAGGAGGCAGAGGCCGTGTGCTCCATGCTGCGCAGCTACTGCGAGAGCCGGCACGAGCCCGACCGTTTTCTCATCCATCACGGCAATCTTTCGGCATCGCTACGCGAGACGGCCGAGGAGCTCATGCGCGACGAGGAGCAGACGCAGACAACCGTCACCACCTCTACGTTGGAGCTCGGTATCGATATCGGCCGCCTGGAGCGCGCCTTCCAGATTGACGCGCCGTTTACCGTCAGCTCCTTTTTGCAGCGCATGGGGCGCACAGGCCGTCGCGATCTTCCGCCCGAGATGTGGTTTGTCATGCGCGAGGAAGAGCCCGAGCCGCGCACGATGATGCCCGAAACCATTCCCTGGAAGCTCCTGCAGGGTATCGCGCTCGTACAACTCTATCGCGAGGAAAAGTGGGTCGAGCCACCCGAGCTCGATCGTCTCCCCTACAGCCTGCTCTATCACCAGACTATGTCGACCCTCGCCAGCACCGGCGAGCTCACGCCGGCCGAACTTGCCCAGCGCGTGCTCACGCTCAGCTATTTCCACCGTGTCTCGGCAGACGATTACCGTGTGCTGCTACGTCACCTCATTAAGATCGACCATATCCAGGTCACCGAAGGTGGCGGGCTCATCGTGGGTCTCGCGGGCGAGCGCATCATCAACAACTTTAAGTTCTACGCCGTGTTCCAGGAAAACGAGGAGTTTACCGTCCGGAGCGAATCTGCTGAGCTGGGCACGATCGTTAATCCGCCCCCGCCCGGTGAGCGCATCGCCATCGCCGGACACTGCTGGATTGTCGAGGAAGTGGACTGGAAGCGCCACACTGTCTTTGCCACGCAGGTCAAGGGCCGGGTGCCGGCCTACTTTGGCGACTGCCCCGGCGACATTAACACGCATGTGCTCGAGCGCATGCGCCAAGCGCTCACTGAGCACGCAGTATATCCGTACCTTATGGGTAACGCACGGGCTCGCTTGGCGCAGGCTCGTCATACCGCCGAGATTTCGGGCGCGGGAACTAAGCCGCTCATCAACCTGGGTGGCGACACCTGGGTGCTCTTCCCCTGGTTGGGCAGCTACGCCTTCCTAGCACTCGAGCGCATGCTTAAAATCAAATGCGCCGCTGAGCTGGGCCTTCGCGGACTCGACCCGTCACGCCCGTACTTTATGCAGTTTAAGATGAAGGCCGACGAGGAGACGTTCTTTGAGGTGCTCGCCGCCGAGGCCGAGAAGGACTTCGATCCCATCGAGCTCGTCTATCCTGGCGAGGTGCCTTACTTTGACCGCTACGACGAGTTTGTTCCCGAAGAGCTCGTGCGCAAGGGCTTTGCCGAAGGCGTGCTCGACATAGAGGGCATGAAGCAGCGCGTTCACGGCTGGCGCGACCACGCCTAAGACCAGTCTTTTTTGGGACGGGGAGACTTACTTGTCGTGAAGGACGGTGCCGAGGAAGTCGGTGTCGAAGGGCACGGCTTCGGCAAAGGCGTAGTCGCCGTCGCTGGCGATGAGCAGGTAGTTTTCCTCGCCGCTGAACTTCGCATCGCCACATGGGACCACCCAGGCGTGGACGAATACCTCGAGCGCCGTGGCAGCGCAGTCGCGAAGGAACGTCACATCGCTCCCCTCGTTTGCGCTCACGATATTGGCCACGTAGATACCCCCGGGGTTCAGGCTGCCCCGCACCAGGCGCAGCGCCTCAACGGTCGCCAGCTCGCGCACGGGCTCGGCACCGCCAAAGCAATCGCTCACGACCACGTCGTAGCGACGATGGCCCACGCTCGTCACACCCAGATACGAGCGAGCCTCAGCGGTAATCACCCGCAGGCGATCGCCCACCGCGTGCTCCAGTTCATCCAGATAGAACCAACGGCGCGCCAAGCGCGTTATCTCTCCGTCATACTCGATGACGTCCATGCGCAGGACCTTGTGCGACATCAGCGCAAACTTGGGATAGGCAAACCCGCCGCCACCTAGCATAAGCATACGGTTGATACCGTGACCATAAGCGTCGCGCATCACATCCTCGGCCTCAAACACGTCGTCAAACGCGCGATAGTACGCAAAGACGGGCTCCGCCCAGCGCTCGCCAACGTAGCTTGCGCTTTGGTAGACGCCGCCTTGCACCAACACACGAATCTCATCGCCGCCCTCATCGTGCACGCGTTTCACACGCGCCAACCCATTGCGAGTTCGCGCAACCTGCAGACAGGCAGCGCGAACAGCGACGGCAGCCGCACCAAGCGCCGCGGCTCCCAGGGCAACGCCGGCAACGACGCCAGCAGAAACACTCGGCTTGTTCATCTAGAGCTCCTTTTGCAGATAGAGTCCGCGGTCGTAAAAACCCAAATGGCGATAGTACTCGCGCGTACCGATCGCGCTAATCACGTTGATGTGCGTATACCCCGCGTCCCGAGCAATATGGCACGCACGCTCCACGAGCAGACGCCCCAGACCGTGATGCTGAGCCGCCTGACCTTGATCCCCCACGCGTGCCGCCATGCCATACACGTGCACCTCGCGAATCATCGCCTCGTCCGGTGTCGTCGGCAACTCGTCCGCATGCGCGGCAACAAACGCGCGGTCGGGTAGCGACAGGCGCAAAAAGCCTGCGATCTTGCCCTGCGGCGTCACCCACTGCAAAAAGCGCTCACGCGTCACCGGCGTCTCGTACACCACCTCCTCGTCAAGGGTCAACTCATCCAGGTCGGCACCCGCGGTACTGATCTCGCGATAGCGGATCTCGCGCACCGTCGCGCCTTCTCCACGAGCCGCCAAGCGGTTCTCGACGAGCTGACGCAGGTTGGGCTTCTTGTTGCCCACCATAATGTCGTCGGAACTAAAGTCGCGAATCATGCGGCTGATACGACAGAACGCCGGCGTCACCACGATGTCGTCGGCCAGCACGTCGAGCAGCTCCTCCTCGGTATAGGGACGCCACTCGCCGCGCTCATAACAGCCCACCAGGCGCGAACCCTCGATGAGCGCGCACGGGTAAACCTTGACCTCGTCGGGCATAAAGGCCCCTTCGGTCATAAAGCGCTCGTAGTCGCGCTTGTCCACCTCGGGCGTAGCACCCAGCAAATTGAGCATAAAGTGCGCGTGGATCTTAAAGCCAAATAGGCGCGCAAGCGAAAACGCCCGCTCGATCTGTGCCACCGTAATACGGCGCTCGTTGATGTCGAGCAGGTGCTGGTCAAGGCTTTGGATGCCCATCTGAATCTTGGTGCAGCCCAGACGACGAATGAGCGTGAGCGCCTGTGGCGTCACGGCATCGGGGCGCGTCTCGATAACGAGTCCCACCACGCGATGCTTCGCCGTCTCGTTGATGTGCTGCTGACGCTCAAGCTCCTCCATCGTTGCCGTCTGCCACTCGGTGACCTCGCCCCACGGCGTACCGGGGCCGTACAGACGACGCACCGCACGGTTATAGCCTCCCACGGCAGCATCCACACGTCCCTGCTCGTCGGCAACATCTGCTGCAAGCTCAGCCTCGTCTGTCGCAATGCCGGCAACTCGATAGCGCTCGCGACGCTCTGTTACCACCGGCGGCAGGGCATCGGCGGGAGCGTCATCGAGCAGGCGCCCCGCCTCGGCACGGCTGATGCCCGGACGCGCCAACATGGGGTTGGCCGCCACGCCGGCGACGGCATCGTCATTGAGCGCACGGAAAAGTTCCGACATAAACCACGTCTGATACCCTTGCGGATAGTCGCTCCAGGTACCACCGAGCACGATGAGCTCTATCTTGTCGGTCGCATGCCCCATCTGCGAAAGCGCGGTCAGGCGAGCGCTCACTTGCAGATACGGGTCGAAGCAATTTTGCTCCGCACGGGCGCATGCCGGCTCGGCGTGCAGATAGCTCTTGGGCATGCGCAGGTCGTTGGGGCAAAACAGGCAATCGCCCGAGCACGGCCAGGGCTTGGTGATGACGGTAATGGTCGCTACGCCCGAAGCCGTGCGGCGAGGCTTCATGCGTAGCACTTGCAGCAACTGCCGTTCCAGTTCGGCGTCGACATTCCACCCAGCCCAACGAGCCGGCTCATCACGTTTAACCCGCTGGTAGAACGGCAGCAGACGGCGCTTGGCCAGATCTCGTTTGTCGGCACCCTCACGGCGCGCCTCGGCATGTATCAGTTTGACGAGCGCCTTGTCGTCCACGGTCTCACCGCGACGCAGAGCCTCGAGTATGTTCAAAATAATCTGTTCCATGCCCCCATTGTAAAGGCAAAGGCGCCGGAGCCAGTCACGGCCCCGGCGCCTCCATCAAAGAGCATGCCTATATGCACCGATCTCCGAAAACCGCATGTCACTCCGGATCGAACGACATGTCGCCCGAACCGACCTTAAAACGATACGTGGCAGACTTATCACCGTTGTCGAATTCAAGATTCAATATGGTCTCGCCATCGTAGCCAAGCGGAAGGAAATCGCTCTCGAAGTCACCGCTGCCCACGGTGAGGCTCGCCTTAAAGCCCGTAGAGTTCGGAACCGTTATCTCCACATCGCCCGAGTCCACGCTTACGTCCATCGACTTCGCGGGGGCCTGGTAGAGCTCGAACGCCACATCGCCCGAACCGACCTCGGCATCCAAGGTGTCGGTTACGGTGCCCGCAAACTCAACGTCTCCCGAGTCCAACGTCAATTCGAAGTCGTGACATGCAATGTCCGCGACCGTCAGTTCTCCCGACCCCACCCTCGCCGTAATGCCGACCAGGTTATCCGCAACATCCCGCGGCAGCTCGATGGTGACCGAACGATCGATAGCGCGCTCGTCATCGCAGTCGAACTGGCTAATCGTGAGTGTAGAACCCTTGACCTCGGCCAGATTCTGAGTGGCAGCATCGTAGGTAGCTACCCCCTTTGCAACACGACCGCTCTCGATGACACGCACCTGCCCGCCGGAAACGCACTTGATCTCAACCTCACCCGATGTCACATCCAGGTCAAGGGACTGGAATGAGTCGGCATCAAACGTTTCGCTCGAAAGCTGCCGAGACTGAGCGGAATAGTTACCGCCATCCAAAGAATCGTCCCCGTCAACCACATCGTCCATACCGGACAAACCGGATGCAATATCGCCGAGATCCCACGGGCCATCAAAATGAATCAAAGTCCGCGAAATACCAAAGACAAGTCCGATGATGAGCACGAACGCTCCGATGCCAACGCCCAAGCGTACCTTGGATTCATGCGAAAGCTTCATCATTCATCACCCTCTTTGGCGATCGGGTCAGCGGTAGTCGCGGTAGCCACGCCAGCATCAACCGCAGCGGAAGCATCCTGCACCTGAGTCCTAGCCGTCACCGGTGCCGAACCAACCTGAATATCCCCGCGCGCCCAATCACCATCGAGTGCACGCGCCACCCAGTGATAGATGGGAATCGTAAAGAAGATCAGCGCGGCAAAGGGGCCGGCACCAAACGGGAACATCAGCAAAAAGAACAGCAGCCAACACACAGCCCAATACGGGAACGACTGGAACGGGCCCTTCACCGGAGTCGAGCCAACCGCACCGCCACTCGTCGCCTGCGCCGTAGCGGCATTGGCGGCCTGTGCACTCCAGCTTGCCGCTTGCGCCGCCTTGGCCGCAGCATCACTCGCCTGCGTTGCCGCCTCGGTAGCGCGTGCCGCCGCCTCGTGGGTACGGGCACGCTCCGCCGCCTCGGCCTCGCGCTGACGGGCGCGGTCCTCGTTCTCAAACTCGATATCGTCCTCAATCTCATCGCTCGGATTGAGCAGCTCATCCAGACTCACACCATAGAGCTTGGCGAGCGAAATCAGGTTCTCGGTATCGGGCGAGCTCTCCGCGCGCTCCCATTTACTGACCGCTTGGCGTGACAGTCCCAGCTTTCGCGCCAATCCTTCTTGGCTAAAGCCCTTGCTGCGGCGAAGGTCGGCGAGCCGCTGAGCAGTTTCTACATTCATGGTTCCTCCTATGCGATGCCAGCCGTGCCGCCGGACCGTTTTTGTTCTTAAGGCGCCTTGCACAGTTAAAAATCTATCCGCCACCGCCAAAATCATGCTACCTATTCTAGTGAGATTTTTGACAACCGGCGGTTGCGGGCACATATGAGCTGCGGAAATGTGTCCAAACAAAGCAATGACCCACAGCTCGGTTGTCCCCGTTGCGGCGTTAACGGTAGTATGGTCGTACTGTTTATTCCGCACCGCCATCGGAGGGAGTTCCGCGCCGTGAACCGCGATTTCGCATCATCGCTCATCCAGCTCAACAACACGTTCTATCGCGAACACTCCGCCTCCTTTTCCGATACGCGGCAGGCCCCGTGGCCCGGCTGGGTGCGCACCATGGACATCGCGCTCGGGCAGCTCGAAGTCGCCACGATCGAGCATCCCGTCCGCGTCTTCGATCTTGCCTGCGGCAATATGCGATTCGAGAACTTTGCCGCCGGCGGCGCACTTGCCGCCAAGGGCGTCGATGGCGCAAACCCCTCGGCAGACGCCAGCTGCCCGTTTGAGTTCTATGGTGTTGACTCGTGTCAGGATTTGGCTATCGATGCGCACGGTCACGCCCTGCGCATTCCCAACCTGCACTTCCAGGAACTCGACGTGCTCGATGCCCTTATGAAGCTCAACCCCGCCGAGACACCCGACGTGCTTTTCGACGCCCCGCTCGCCGACATCTCGGTCTGCTTTGGATTTATGCACCACGTGCCGTCGTGCGAGTACCGCGTACGCGTGCTCGACGCTCTGGTGCGCCAGACGCGCCCAGGCGGCATCATCGCCATCAGCTTTTGGGAGTTTATGAACGACGAGCGCATGGCGCGCAAAGCCGTTCGCGCCGAGGCCCGCGCCGAGCTCACCCCGCCGTTTGAGGGTTACGATTCCGCGCAGTTTGAAGCCGGTGACCACCTCATTGGCTGGCAAAACGACCGCCACGCCTACCGCTATTGCCATCACTTTGACGATCAGCAGATCACCGACCTGGTGCGCGGTGTCCGCACGTTCTACAAGAGCGGCGAGGTCCCCGTGCGCGAGCTTGAGCGTTTCCATGCCGACGGTCGCAGCGGCGAGCTCAACCGCTATGTGATTCTCAAGCGCCTGTAGGTATCGGCGACTCGCCGCCGAGCCGCACCGCATCTTTCGGGCAAACCATGCCCACCCTTTTTCAACCCATTGACGGAACGCGCCTGCAATGTGTTCCATACGTATGACCAAGGAGCCTCATGGGAGCCGTCCACGTTCGCACACCTAAGAACTTTGTGCTCGAGGAGCGCCTGGAGCGCTACGCCAATGCGATTGAGACGAACCCCGAGTCTTATGCCGGGAATTGGCGCGAAGCCTGCGCGCCAGCCGGCGGCGCACCCTTCACCCGCCTTCATCTGGATCTGGGCTGCGGCAAAGGCACCTATCTGGTTGAGCAAGCTCGCCGCGAGCCAAACACGCTCTTTATCGGCATGGACCAGGAGCCCATCTGCATCGCCTATGCCGCACAGAAAATCTGCGAGCAGGGGCTGTCCAACGCACTCGTCCTGCCCCGAGGTGCCGCATCGCTGCCGCAGCTATTTGCCGCAGGCGAGCTCGATGCCATCACCATCAACTTTCCCACGCCGCAGCCCAAGGCCAAGTACGCCAAAAAGCGACTCGTCCATGTCGACCACCTAATGCTGTACCGTCCGCTCTTTTCAGCCGGTGCCACCGTCACACTGCGAACCGACAGTAAGCCATTGCGCGACTACGCCTTGGGGCAGTTTGCCGCGGCCGGCTACGATACACTTTGGGTAAGTGACGACGTTCGCCGCGACCATCCCGAGCATCCCGAGACCGAATACGAGCAGCGCACCCGCGATATGGGTGCCGTCGTCTATGGCATTTGCGCCACACCCGGCGCGCAGCCCACCGACGAACAGCTCACAGCGGGTCGCATGCAGGAGCAAAGTCTTGCCTGCTACCTGCCCGATAACCTCGATGAGCTCACCTACGTGCCCCTCGGCATGGAAGAGGCCGTCGAGAACTTTAAAAACCGCGCCCGCAAGGGCAAGAAGCGCTTACCGCAGGAGTCCTAGGGGCTTCTGATGGTCGCGGCATCGGCAGACAAGCGCAAATAAGCGCCAGCGAACGATCCTCAGACCTAAGTGAGTAGACTTTTTAGCAATAGCCAAGCACAACCCGCATAGCGAAAACTAAAACCGCAGGTAGAGCCCTTGCGTAAAAACCATGTGCTCGCGATATCGCAAAAAGTCTACTCACTTAGCTGGCGACTGCACCAAACGGCTGGGCAGAACGCCCATTTCCTGCATTTTCCCGCGCGCTAGCACCCCGCGCCGCCGCTACGCCATAATGGATGGCGAACAAACGCGAGAGAAAGCAACCACATGGCACAGACCACGACAGATACCGCCGCCAGCACCGTCTCGGGCGCCGGCGCCGCCAGCTCATTCTCGGGCGGCACGGGAACCGAGGCCGAGTTCGGCTCGCTCGGCGCGCTCTCCCCCACCTGGTGGGAGCCCGAAGACGGCAGTGAGCCCGAACCGTGGCTCACGCCCGATCAGGCCTTCGAACGCTTCTTTGAATGGACGAGCAATCGCGGCATTGAGCTGTGGGATCACCAAGAAGAGGCCCTCATGGATCTAGCCGCCGGTGACCATGTCATTTTGGGAACACCGACCGGATCGGGCAAGTCGCTTGTCGCGCTGGGCATGCTCTTTATGGGCATGGCGCAGGGCAAACGTTGCTATTACACGGCCCCTATCAAGGCCCTGGTCAGCGAAAAGTTCTTCGATCTGGTACAGGTGCTCGGCCGCGATAACGTCGGTATGATCACCGGCGACACGCATATCAATACCAAAGCGCCCGTCATCTGCTGCACGGCAGAGATCCTTGCCAACGACGCACTGCGCGAGGGCGAAGATGCCGATGTTGGCTGCGTCGCCATGGACGAGTTCCACTACTTTGCCGACCCCGATCGCGGTTGGGCCTGGCAGGTGCCGCTGCTCACCCTGCCTCACACGCAATTCATGCTCATGAGCGCCACACTCGGCGATGTCACTGCCATCGCCGCCTCACTTGAGGAGCACACCGGCGCAACCTGCGACTTGGTTGTCGACGCCCCGCGTCCGGTTCCGCTGAGTTATGACTATGTGACGACCTCCCTCGAGGGCACGGTCGAGCTCGCAATGCGCCGCGGCGAGGCCCCGCTCTACATCGTGCACTTTAGCCAGGACGCCGCACTTGCGACGGCGCAATCCCTCGCCAACTTTGGTATTGCCAGCAAGGAGCAGCGTGGGGCCATCAAGGAGGCGGCCAAGGGCACGAGCTTCTCGACGGCCTTTGGCAAAATTCTTAAGCGCTTGCTCGGATGCGGCGTCGGCGTGCACCATGCTGGCATGTTGCCGCGCTATCGTCTGCTGGTCGAGCGCTTGGCACAACAGGGCCTGTTGCCCGTCATCTGCGGCACCGATACGCTCGGCGTCGGCATCAACGTGCCCATCCATACCGTGGTGCTCACCGCGCTCACCAAGTTCGACGGCTACAAGATGCGTCGTCTGCGCGCCCGCGAGTTTCATCAGATTGCCGGTCGCGCCGGCCGCTCGGGCTTCGATACCGAGGGCATGGTGATTGCCGAGGCACCCGAGCACGAGATCGAGAATGCCAAGCTCATGGCCAAGGCGGGCGACGACCCCAAGAAGCTCCGCAAGATTAAAAAGAAGAAGGCCCCCGAGGGCTTTGTCACCTGGAACAAGCAGACCTTTGAGCGCCTGATCGAGACGCAGCCCGAAACGCTCAAGCCGCGCCTTCGCATCACACACTCCATGGTGATTAGCGTGGTCGAACAGGGTGGCGACGCCCGTGCCCGCGTGCACGACCTCATCGAGACGAGCCTGCAAACGCCCGAGGAAAAGGCAAAGCTCGAGGTTCGCGCCGACGAAATCTTCGCCACGCTCATCGATTCCGGTGTCGTCGTTCGCACCGAGGTGCCGCCCGCACCCGACGCTCCGGCTGACGCCGCGCCGGACATCGACTACGCGCTGACGGTCGACCTGCCCGAGGACTTTGCGCTCGATCAGCCGCTCTCGCCGTTCTTGCTCGCCGCGTTGGAGCTGCTCGATCCCGAGAGCGAGACCTATACCATGGATTTAATCTCAATGGTCGAGGCGACGCTCGAAGATCCCAAGCAAGTGCTGCGTGCGCAGGAGCGTGCCGCACGCGATCGAGCTATGGCCGAGATGAAGGCCGACGGCATCGAGTATGAGGAGCGTCTGGAGCGCATTCAAGACGTCACGTACGAAAAGCCGCTCGAGGATTTGCTCGACGCCGCTTTTGACAAGTACTGCCAGGAAGTACCCTGGGCAAACGACTACCAGCTCTCTCCCAAGAGCGTCCTGCGCGATATGCTGGAAAGCGCGAGCGATTTTAAGGGCTACATTCAAAAGCTCGGCATCGCCCGCTCCGAGGGCATTTTGCTGCGCTACCTGGCAGAGGCTTACCGTTCGCTCGACCGCACCGTACCCATCGAGAAGCGCGACGAGCGCCTGCGCGACATTATCTCGTGGCTGGGCTTTGTGGTGCGCTCGGTCGACTCGAGCTTGGTAGACGAGTGGGAAAACGCTGGCAACCCGGCAGCCCTCGACGCCACGCCGCCGCAGGGCATCGACGAGGTCGTGGCGGACCGCCGCGGCTGCACGCTGTTGGTGCGCAACGCGCTCTTCCGCCGCGTGACCCTTGCCACCCGCGAGCACGTTCGCGACCTGGGCGAGCTCGACGACGACTGGGGCATGAGCGAGATCCGCTGGCAAAAAGCACTCGACGCTTACCACGAGCAGCACGAGGAAATCCTCACCGACGGAGATGCCCGCAGCGCCGCGATGTTCTCCATCGACGAGTCCGACGAGAAGACCGCGCACGTATGGCACGTGCACCAGATCTTTGCCGACGAGGATGGCGACCACGATTTTGGCATCATGGGCGATGTCGATCTGGACGCCACGCAAGACGGCGGCGAGGTAATCTTCAAGAACTACCGTGTCGGCTTTATCGAGGACCTGCTCGAGGACTAGCCGGGCGCAATGGGACGAAACAAAGCGGGGTCGCTGGCAACATCGCCAGCGGCCCCGCTTTTTGCGCGATACGCTATCCCCTACTCGGCATCCTCGACCTCATACGAATCCGCCTCGGCTGGCTCATCGTTCGTCTCTGTCGCGGCCCCGCGCGCCTCGTCAAACGCTGCTTTCATGGTCTTGTTGCCCCACGTGAGCTTGCGAATGGTAAGATCGTCGGCTTTCTTGTTGGCAAGGCGCAGATTGTTCTCGGAGGACAGCAACGCCTCCTTGGTTTTCTGCAGATGGCTAATCGTCTTGTCGATCTCATCGATTGCCGTTTGGAACTTGCGGCTCGCGATCTCGTAGTTGCGGCCGAAATCGTTCTTGAACTTCTCCATCTTGGCTTCGAAGTTCGTGACATCGATATTCTGCTGCTTGTACTCCGCCAGCTCCTGCTTATAGCGAAGCGAACCCATGGCGGCATTGCGCAGCAGCGTAATGATGGGAATGAAGAACTGCGGGCGAATCACATACATCTTCTCGTAGCGATAGCTCACGTCCACGATTCCCGCGTTGTAGAGCTCGCTCTCGGGCTCGAGCAGCGTGCAGAGCACCGCGTACTCACAGCTTTTCTGGCGACGATCGTGATCGAGTTTCTTAAAGAAGTCCTCGTTTTTATGCTTGGTCGCGGTCTCGTCATTCTCGTTTTTCATCTCGAACATAATTGAGATGACCTCGTTGCCGCTCGCGTCGCACTCGCGGAAGATAAAGTCGCCCTTGGTGCCCTCGGACGCATCGTTATCTTTCTCGAAGTACGCATTGGGAAACGCCGTCATGCGCAGACGGTTGAACTCGGTCTCGCAGTGCTGCTCGAGCGACTCGCCCACCATCTTGGTGGACAGGCGAACCTTCATATCCTTAAGGCGCTCGATCTCTTCATCCTTGTAGCGAATCAGATCATCGCTCGCACGTTTGGCCTGCGCAAGCTCGAGCTCGTGTGCCGCCTTGGCCTGTTCCTCGCGCGAATCGCGCACTGCCAGCTCGCTCGTCAGTTTGGCACGCGCCTCATCACGCTCACGCTCCGCCGCGGCGACCGCCTCAGACAGGCTCATTTTTGCCATCAGCTCCTGCTCGCGCAGCTTCGCACGCAGACCCTCGGCCTCCTGCTCAGACTGAGCCCTTGCGGCGGAAAACTTCTCTTGCACCTTCGCGCGATAGTCAGTAAGCGCGCGCTCGGCCTCGCTGCGAGCGGCATCGAGCTCACGCTGCGACTCTGCCGCGGCAGCGGCAAGCGCCATCTCCTGGGCCTTGTCCGCCGCGGCGAGCCTGGCCTGCAGCTCGGCAATCTGAGCGTCGCGCGCGGACAGGTCGTTTTGAGCAGCATTGCGTGCCGCCGCCTCGGCAAGCCTGGCTTCATCATCTTTGCGCTCCAACTGCGCACGTAAATTGTCGATCTCGCGCTGAAGCTCGGCATTCTCCTTTTGAGCATCGGAACGGGCCTCAACCGCCGCGCGCTGACTTGCACTCTCGCGCTCTGCGGCAGCGCCTTCGAGCTTGGCGCGCAGCTCGGCAAGCTCAGCGTCGCGCTTGGCAACCTCTTGCGCCAGCTGCTGAGCTGCAGCATTCTTCTGCTCGACAAGCTGAGCGTCGCGCTGAGACTCTGCCTTTTGCAAAGCAGCCGTCGAGCGCGAGCGCTCAAGCTCCAGTGCCTGCTCGCCCTCGCGCTGGACCGCCTTCACGCGCTCATCCAGGTCGCGCGAGAACTCGGCATCGCGCACCTGCTTGACGATATCCGCATAACCGGACGCATCGACCTTAAAAACTTCGCCGCAATGCGGGCACTTGATCTCGTTCATGGCAGCTCCTCGATGGACGCAAATTTCAACCGCCTACACTCTACCGCGCCGCACGGACAAAAAAGACGCCGCCGCCATAATGGCAACGGCGCCAGAACCACCACAAAGGCGACTGTCCCCTTTGTGGTGACTTGGGTCCTTACAGGTCGCGGTAGTCGATCAGGCGAAGATCAGGTTGAGACTCAAGCCAAGTGCGAAGCTCGGGGTCAATCAGCGCATCGACTTCCTTGGTGCGGTCGGTCGTGAGCGAGCTGTTCTCCAAGATAAAACGATCGAGATAGCCCGGATGGCACACAAAGACGACCGTCTCGCCGTCCACCATCTCGCGAACCGTCTGCATGATTGCCTCTTTGGGCTCGTAGCCCGGCTCCATCGAGCGCATCACCATGCGCAGATCAGTATCTCCGCAATGCACCACAGCCGCGGGGTCGAAGCTCGCCTTTTGCTCCTTAAGGCCCAGCTCCTGAGCAACCGCCGAGATCGCTCGGTTAAGGTTTTTGCTCATGACGGCATGGGCCTCAAAGTAATCGGGCTCGCGGCCCACGATCTCGACAAAGCGGTCATGCTGCGCGCGGATCTCGATGCAGGCCTCGTCGAAGTCTATCAACTCCTCGCCGCGCTTAAAATGATCGCGGAAGGTACGGCTGCTATGGAACTCGCCGTTCTCGTTGAGCATGCTCGGAATGAGCGCCGGGTCGGCACACGGCTTGCCCAGGCACACGTTGGTATGCTGACCCACCGCAATGCCGACATCCGCCACGAGCGACCAGCCACGCTCGGCCTCGGGCATATTGGGCATAAGTCCCGCCGAGCGCACCAGGCCCTCATTGATACTGCGGGCAATCCCCAGGTTAACGGCATACGAATAACCGATATCGTCGGCACGAATGAGCAATTGCTTCATATTGACCCCCATCTACGGAAAGGGACACTTGAAGCGCAGCCAAGTGCCCCAGATAATTGTCCTACCGAACGGATGCTTTAGGCTTTGGCGGCAGCAGCGTCTTCGTCGAGCTGCTCCTTGGTAAAGCCAAAGAAGTAGGCGATGGCAGCGGCGGCAACAAATGCAGTGCCCGATGCAACGCAGCCCCATACGAGATTAGCAGTTCCGCCTGCAACATAACCTGTAATACCTAGGATATTAGTTGCGCCCAAAACATACGTGGTCACATTAGTGAGAGCCGCGATCAGGCCGCCGATAGCGCCGCCCGCGACCATGGCACCCAGGCAGCGAGTATACTTAAAGCCGCAGCCATACAGCGCGGGCTCCGTCACGCCACCGACAATGCCGGAGAGCGAGAAACCAAGCATAGCGCCCTTTTCGTCGACCTCCTTAAGGCGCAGGAAGGCACCGAAGGCCATGCCCCACGTGGCGAACTGAGCGATAGCACCCGCGACCATAACGCAGGAGTCAGACCCTGAGGTGAGCACCTGCACAATGCCGAGGGCAATCAGAACCTGGTGCATACCGGTCATAACCAGGAACTCCCAAAGCGCGGCAATGGCGACGAGGGAGAGGATCGTGACGATGCCGCCAGCGTTTCCGAGGCCGAACATAAAGTTGCCGACCAGGTCGCCCAGAATGGAACCAATCGGAGCTAGGGCGCACAGGGAAACGGGGGTCATCACAGCCATGGTGCACACGGGCACAAACACCGTGGAGAGCATGTCGGGGATGATCTTCTTCATGAACTTCTCGACGACCATCAGCACCGGCATAGACAGCAGCATGGGAAGCACGGTCGCAGAATAGTTGTTCAGCTGAGCCGGGAGCACGCCGTAAACCATCGTGGTCGTAGCACCAGAATCCGCAGCGGCGTTGACCAACGTCATGAACTCGGGGGCAATGAGCACGCCGCCGAGCATCATGCCGAGCGGCTGGCTGCAGCCGAGCTGCTTTGCGGCAGCCCAACCCAGATAGACAGGGAGGAAATAATAGCCGGCGTTGTAAATCCAGTTGTAGAAGAAGTTGTAGATGTCAGAATCTGCAGACCAGATACCGAGCATGCCGTCGCCGCAAAGTACGGCAAGTGTGCGGAACATGGCGGCGCCCATGATAATGGGGATCGTCATGCACATTGTCTTGGACAGGTAGTTAAGGGCCTTCTTGCCCGCAGTCTTGACCGTCAGTGGCTCCTTGGTGCCGTCATCGAGGTTCTCGTCAATGGAGCCTTCGCCCTTGACGCCCAGCGCAATGGCGGCGTCATAGACCTTCGGCACGTTCTGGCCAATGATGACCTGATACTGGCCGCCAGACCACTGTGCACCCAGCACGCCCTTGATCTTCTTTACTTCATCGTCATTGGGAATGGACTGATCCTTGAGGTTCAGACGCAGGCGGGTCATGCAGTGCGTCGCGTTCGTCACATTGGAGGCGCCGCCGACGGCAGCAAGCACGTCCTCGGCAATCTTCTTGTTATCGACAGCCATGTCGAATCCCTTCTCTTCCAACTAAAGGCCGTGGGACTTCACGGCACCAAGACGCACAATTCCGCTCGCGCCTGCGCAGCGCGCGACATCAGTTGGCAAGAGATTGATTTGCATGTGATTCCCGGGTGGATCGACATGAAAAAGCCCCGCGCACAACCGACAGAGACCCAATTATGGCCTCGGCAGAATCGGTAGTGCCTCTCGGAGCTGCGCCGTGAGTAACACCCAACACACGGGGAGTATATGCGGCAGATGCGTTCGTTGCGGCTCAGATTACCGACGAACGGTAGCAAACGACCCGCGAACGGTCGCCATGACGGAAAGGAAATACCAGAGAGCCTATTTATCCGAGTGGACAGAAGCCACGCGATTCACATGCATGATCAGATAGACGAGCTCCTCTTGGGCCAATGGCTCGCCAAAGGTCTCTTGAATCAGATCGTCGACACGGTGAGCGCAACGCGATGCCGCCGGATACTGCTCCACGAGCACGTCGTAAAGACCGGAGTTCTCGGTATCGATCGGCTCTTTCTTTGCCACGCGGTCGAGCAGATAGCGCACATGAGTGGCAAAGCGGGCAAAGGCGAACGACGAGCGATCGACCGTCACACCCAACTCTTCTTGAATAATCGCGACCGTCATATCGAGCAGTCGCTCCTCGTGCTGCTCGGCAAGCACGCGCCGCTCGCTCGGCTTAACCGATGCGTTGACAATCGACATGGCAATGCCCGCGGCCTCGCTTCGGGGCATGCGCACATGAAAGCTCTTCTGGATACCGCGAACAGCCAGCTCGCCCAAGCGGTATTCGATGGGATGCAGCTGCTCAAGATCGCGCTCAAGCGGCAACGACACCACCATGTGTTCGCGGGCACGCTTAATGGCAAACTGAATATGGTCTGCCAATGTAATGGGAAGGTTAGGACTCAATTCGTACGAAAGCTGTCCGGTCGCGATATCGGCCAGCTGAGCAGAAAACTCCAGCACCTCGGGGTCGACCTCATCGATAAACGCCAGGTACTTTGAATCGATGCCGTAAAAGGTACGCGTGATGACATCCAGGTCGACCTCATGCGGCATATCGCCAAAGCCGATACCACGACCCAGCGCGATAAGTTGACGCCCCGCGCCATCTTCGCAGATGGCAGCGTTGTGGTTAATGCGCTGGATAGCCCTCATGGAATCATCGCTCCTACTAAAACGCGCCGTGCAGACCATCCGCGCGGCGCGTTCATTCTACCCGCACTTACAGCTAGAGTCCAAAGAAGCCCAGGATCTGGTCGCGGCTAACGGGCTTGTAATCGTTGGCATCGAGACCGACATCATAGCGAAAGATAGGGCGCTCGCGATCGCGGTTGCGCGCGTTGGTGCGGTCTCCCCTGCTGTGGATATGCCCGTGCAGCATGATGGCGCCGCGCGCCTTGCCATTCCAGCTGAGCATGGGGTAATGGCTCATAACTAGACGATGGCCCTTGGCATAGCCGGGAGCAATCTCCAGGTAATCGCGTACCTCATCCCAAATCTGCGGTACGTCGGGATCTTCCCAATCACCGTCATGGTTGCCACGGATGAGCGTTATGTTCTGGCATTCGATTCGTTTACGCAGGCGCACCGCTTCCGCCATGGGCAATCGATACGTAAAGTCCCCCAGGATATAGAGGAGGTCGTTCGCAGCCACGCACTCGTTGATGACATCGATGACCTTGCGGTTCATCTCCTCGACCGAATCAAACGGCCGATCCATATCGTGCAAGATATTCGTATCGCCCAGGTGCAGGTCGGCGGTAAACCACATCATCGTCTCTGTCCTCATTTCGCAACGCGTCTAACACGTGCCTAGTATACAGACGCAGCGATGCGACAGTTACCCAAAGAGCCCGCCGAACAGACCTCGGCGGCGCTTGTCCTTTTTATTCGAACCTTTATCCTGGGTGTTCTTATCCTTTTGCTTTTTGCGATCCTGCTCCAGCTCATCGTCATCGAGCAGCATATCCCACTCAAACGGATCGTCCGTCAAATCGAACAGGTCGTCGTCAAACATGGCAGCCTCCATTGCCGACTAGCGAGCATCCACCACATAGAGCCCAACGCGCACCTGATGCCACGGGCTGCGCTCGGGGGCAACCTGTTGCACACGGGCCTCAAATACGTCCTCGTGGCCGTAATACATCATCAAGGACAGTGGGCCGACCTCGTTTCCTGGAACGTAGCCAAGTTTGGTCTTGCCATAGTAGATCGCAACTGCCTCGGGGTCATGAGGATTATCGCGCTCGGCACACAGCGTCAGTTTATCGCCCGCTTTAAGATCGCCTAGGACCAAAGCGCCGTCGGCATATTGAAATCCTGCGATGTGAAACGACAGAAGAACACGTGAAGGCTCGTACATAGCAACTCCCCTAACGGCCGAATAAACCGGCACTTAACCTTACTGAGAAGCTTACGGGCCCGTGCGGACAAAATTTCACCCGCTCGCACCTTTCGCCCATTTGCCGCAACGCTTGCGAGACAGAGCGCTTGCAGATAAGATAGAGGCACGGATGGCACCCGTTGCAGAGGGTCTTGCCAACTCCAGTGCACGTTTACATCGTGAGAAGTGGCCGTCTTCGCTTACGCGGGGGCGGCTATTTCATTCGGCCGATAAACAGGCCGAGTTCGATAGCCGCGATTAACAACGCCAGTAACGAAATAACATCGCTTACGTTCATACCAATTCCCTTCTAAAGGGAGTTGGCCCATCCGTACCCCATAGCAGTAGTCTAACGTAAATGGCAGGTAATAGGAACATTTGTTCGTATTACCTGCCACTTTCTAATGCACGAACATGCGCACGAACTTGTGCTTCCAGCTCTCATAAGGGGCGTAGCGGAACGGCACGTCCAGCCACGTTGCCTTGTTCACGATGCTCTTCTTGTGGCTAAACGTATCGAAGCTCTCGCGGCCATGGTACTGGCCCATACCGCTCGCACCCATGCCGCCGAAGCCCATATGGCTCGTAGCCAAGTGCATGATCGTGTCGTTAACGCAGCCGCCGCCAAAGGGCACGTAGCGCACAAAGCGTTGCTGAGCCGCATGGTCCTGGCTAAAGATATACAGAGCTAGCGGCGTCGGACGATCTGCAATAAACGCCTCGGCCTCATCCAGGCTCTCAAACGTCAGCACCGGCAAGATGGGACCGAAAATCTCTTCCTGCATCACGGCGTCCTCAGGCGCCACGCCGTCTAGGATCGTCGGCTCAATCTTGAGCGACGACTCGCGCGCCGTGCCTCCCAGCACAACCTTGTCGGGGTCGATCAGCCCGCGCACGCGCGCAAAATGCTTGGCGTTGACGATATGACCGTAATCCTCGTTGTCGAGCGGATGCTCGCCAAACATGCGACGAGTCTCCTCCCTGATGAGGCCCAACAGCTCATCGTGTACGCGCGTATCGACCAGCAGGTAGTCGGGCGCCACGCAGGTCTGCCCCACGTTGAGCCATTTACCAAAGGCGATGCGCCGTGCCGCGACTTTTAAGTTTGCCGTGGCATCCACAATGCAGGGGCTCTTTCCGCCCAGCTCAAGCGTCACGGGCGTCAGGTTTTTACTTGCGCGCTCCATGACGAGCTTGCCGACCGGAACGCTACCGGTAAAGAAAATCTTGTCCCAGCTCTCGTCGAGCAGCGCCTCATTCTCGGCACGCCCGCCTTCGACGACCGTCACCAGGCGCGGATCAAATGCTTCCTCGCAAATCTGCCTGAGCACCGCGCTCGATGCCGGAGCATAGGCACTCGGCTTGATGACCACGGTATTGCCCGCGGCAAGGGCGCCGGCAAGCGGCTCGAGCGTTAGCAAAAACGGGTAGTTCCAGGGCGCCATAATGAGCGTGACGCCATAGGGCACGGCTTGCGTTTTGCACACACTCACGGCGTTGGCGAGGTCACACGGACGCAGGCACGGACGGCTCCATCGAGCCACATGCGCAATCTGATGACGAATCTCGGAAAGCGAGGTGCCGATCTCACACATATAGGCCTCGTCATGCGACTTTCCCAAATCGGTCTTGAGCGCATGGGCAATATCGGTCTCGTGTGCCCGCACCGCCTCGCGCAGGCGCACGAGGGCGCGACGTCGAGCATCGACATCAAACGTGGCGCGCGTCTTAAAGTAGGCGCGCTGTTCGCCGACAATGCGCGCGATTTCCTCGGTGTTCATGGGCCCTCCTAGTTCTCATCCTCAAACATACCACCCGCGACGACCTCGTACATACGCTCGAGCTCCAAACGGTCCATCAAAAGTGGAACGGGGTATAGCGGATTGGCCTCGGCATCGGCATGGGCCGCCATTTGCGGAATATCGGAGCGGCGAATGCCCGTCACATATTTGGGAATGCCCAAGGCGGCATTCATGCGGTCGACCCAATCGATAAAGGCCTCGGCCGCAAGACTGTCCTGCGCGTTAGCCGGCGCGATACCGGCCATGCGAGCAAGATCGGCAAGCTTGGGGGCGGCGGCGTCACCATAAGCGCAAAGCATGTGCGGCAGGATGATCGCGTTGGCCAAACCGTGCGGAATTCCGTATCGGCCGCCCAGACTGTGCGCGATGGCATGCACGTATCCGACATAGGAGCGGGTAAATGCAACACCCGCTTTATACGCCGCCGAAAGCATATTGCGACGAGCGCGCATGTCGTCGCCATGCTCATAAGCCTCGGGCAAATTGTCGTGGATGAGCTGGACCGCCTGACGCGCCATCTTGCGCGTGTAGGGCGTGGTGCTACGGCCGATAAAGGCCTCGACGGCATGCGTCAGGGCATCCATGCCCGTCTGCCCCGTAATGGAGGCGGGCAGGCCGCGTGTAAACTCGGGGTCGTGCACCGCAAAGCGCGGGATAAGCACAAAGTCGTTAATGGGGTACTTGTAGTGCGTCTCGTCATCGGTGATAACCGCCGCGAGTGTGACTTCGCTTCCCGTGCCTGCCGTGGTAGGGACGGCAATGAGCAGCGGCAGGCGACGATGAATCCGCAGCAGGCCGCGCATCTTGTTGATGGGCTTGTTTGGCTGCGCAATACGTGCGCCCACGCCCTTGGCGCAGTCCATGGCTGATCCTCCGCCAAAGCCGATAATGGCCCGGCAGGCGCTCTCTCGGTACAGGGACGCCGCTTCCTCCACGTTTGAGACCGTGGGGTTTGCACGCGTTTCGGCATAGACCGAAACGCCAATCCCCTTGGATGCGAGCGCCGTCTCGAGCGGTGCCGTGAGCCCCAGACGGGCAATGCCGGGATCCGTCACGATAAGGACCTTCTGGATCGAGCGCTTTTGAAGCACCGCGGGCACATCCTCGGCATGCTCTAAAATGCGTGGCTCGGTATAGGGCAGGATTGGCAATGCAATGCGAAAAACCGTCTGATATGTTCGGCACCAGGCACGACGGGCTAGATGCATAAAGGAAACTCCTTCATTTGTTGATAGGTCAACATTTGCTCGCCCGATTGTACTCAGCGGCGTCCGTATATGACTTGCAAACCGTTAATCAATCAACATCTTCATATCTCAAAATTATTTTATTAAAAATCATTCCTAATAGGCTTCACATTTGGTTGCATTTATGGATAATAGAACTCGTCAAGACGCACGTCCGGAGAGGGCCCTTACGGGACCGGACGAGCGCACCATCGCCATCGATCGAAAGGATCGAATCATGAAGTTTGTTTGCCCCGTTTGCGGTTATGTGGAAGAGTTCGACGGCGACCAGCTGCCCGAGGATTTCAAGTGCCCCCAGTGCGGCGTTCCCGGCTCTCGCTTCCTGAAGCAGGAGGAGGGCCAGCTCGAGTGGGCTGCCGAGCACGTCGTGGGCGTCGCCAAGATGGAGGGCGTCTCCGAGGACATCGTTGCCGATCTGCGCGCCAACTTTGAGGGCGAGTGCTCTGAGGTCGGTATGTACCTGGCCATGGCTCGCGTCGCTCATCGCGAGGGCTATCCCGAGATCGGCCTGTACTGGGAGAAGGCTGCCCACGAGGAGGCCGAGCACGCCGCCAAGTTCGCTGAGCTCCTGGGCGAGGTCGTGACCGACTCCACCAAGAAGAACCTCGAAATGCGCGTTGAGGCCGAGAACGGCGCCACCGCCGGCAAGACCGATCTTGCCAAGCGCGCCAAGGCCGCTGGCCTCGATGCCATTCACGACACCGTGCACGAGATGGCTCGCGACGAGGCTCGCCACGGCAAGGCTTTCGCCGGCCTGCTCAAGCGCTACTTTGGCTAAGCCAGCAGCCTGAGAGATAATCTCTAGCTTCATAAGGCCCGGACTGCATGGTTCGGGCCTTTTTTCGTGTCTCGAGAACTCGTAAACGCCCTGAAATAGAGCTATCTTCGGCATCGGTCTCTCGTCAAAAACTAAGTGAGTAGACTTTTCGAAACTTGCCGAGCAGACCATCCGTATTGCTTTATAAAGTCACAGGTAAATGACTTGTTTCAAAACGGCCTGGTCGCCAAAGTGCCAAAAGCCTACTCACTTAGAACCGCAGCCGTCCACGATCGAGCTGTTTTGTGTCTAACGGGCATCTTTCCGTCAATTACTCCCAATTTTGTCCAGTCAACGAATAGTTCAGACCGGAGTAATGTCTCAGCCCTTTGCTCATCTGAGCTTTTATCACGATATTCAGCATCGAGCATCCTGCATATGGCCTTAACGATCGCATGGAATCTATCCTTATCGGATATCTGCCCATGTGTCAGGAGAAGCACATCGTAGCCCATAGCCTGAAGCGCCGTCATGCGATCGGCGTCACGCAAGCCGTCCCCTGCGCGCCCGTGCGAGGCCTTTCCCTGACATTCAATGGCCACCTGTCGCGCTCCGTCCGGCGAAGACAGAAGCAGGTCGATAAAGACGCGGGACTTTCCCGCAATCGCTCGAGCACTTGCACCTAGCCTCACTTCGACATTGAGCTCTATGCCGCAAAAACCTTCGCCTCCCAGGGATCGCGGCAGTGCAAGTAGCAAATACGCCTCGACCTCAAAAGGCGACGCGGCACCCAATGGAACGAGTTGCGATACCGCTATAAATCTATTGCCGTAACGCATCCCGCAAACATCTGAACAAAAACGGTCAAGGTCTCCGCCCAAAACCAAAGCGTCTCGACGCCATAAATTTGAGGCGGTGCCGTCCTCGGACGGGCAGCGCACCCAACCGAACGTTGTCGAAATCGCGCCCGAATCAATTGCACGCGAAAGCTCCGCCTCAAGTGCCGCCGGCAGGGCGCACACCGCAAACAAGCCACACATCTCCGCCAATACCAAAAGAAGCTGAAGATCCGTCAGATGCCGCAACATGATGAATGCCGTCAGTAGAGGAGACGTAATCAAAAACCCATGCTCCGTTTCCAGCACGGATTCCCCGGGAAGCTCACCAAGAAACAGCCGCTGCCTCATGCCGGCAGGGCAAGTCCGCTTGTTTCTCGTTCGAACCAACGTATACAACGGAAAGCCGAGCGCAACCTTAGCCGTCGGGTTGCGGGCGAGATCATATCGCTGCCGGTCTTCTTCCGGTCGTGGAAGAGGCGGACACAAAGCGCGGACTTGAGGAGGCAAACGCCAGTACCTAAAAGCCGATATATCACAAAGTAGATCTTTCATAGGCACAGGAAAACACGGATTTCAACCCAGTCAGTCACGCATTGGCGCGAACGCACCAAAAATGGCGCCGAACGGACTGCCGAGTTTTCAACATCCCTCCCCAACTGGCCAAAAGCTTGCCAAGAGCTGGACGAAGCCCTGTTGAAAACCCCATTTTTTTTCTCATGCAGGAGCTTTGCGCGGCAAGTGAGTAGACTTTTTTGAACATCCCGATCAGGCCGGTCATCCTGCTTTTCAAAACCGCAGGTAGATAGCTTGTTACAAAACTGCCTGGTCGCCAAAGTGCTAAAAGTCTACTCACTTAGGTTGCAGAGTGCCCCCCCATTAGCTGCAATTCCAAGGTAGTTAGTACTTTTGGACTCAGATCGTCATACTGAACAAGAATTTGAGTTGAGTTTTCAGGGACAGATGCGCCATCGGCACACCAAAAACAGCCACCGATATCGATAAAAGGGATGCTCGAGCGCGTGAGGGCCCGTGCAAAAGTGCTTCCGCCCATTCCACGCTCCGCAACCACGATACAGTAAAGGCCCGCGTCTGCATGCTCGATCGAGACTTCCCCTGCCGGAAACGTTTTCCGTACAAGCGCCGCCAGGCCATCACGCGCCCCACGAGCACGAACGCGCACGCGGTTCACATGTCGCTCGTAATCACCCGATTCCAGCAAACGCGCCAAGGCAACCTGATCAACAGAACTTACCGACGAGGCGTAGAAACCAAGGTTGCGTTTAAACCTCTCCATTAGTTCATCGGGCAGCACCATGTACGCCAAACGTAACGCCGATGAAAGGCTCTTCGAAAACGTGTTGGTGTAGATAACCGACTGGGCGGCATCGATCGACGCGAGCGCGGGAATCGGCTTGCCGGCAAGGCGAAACTCACAATCAAAGTCATCTTCGATGAGATACCGACCTGGCCGCTCGGCGGCCCAGCTCAGCAGCGCATAGCGACGCGCAATGCTCGTCACAAGACCGGTCGGATACTGATGAGACGGCATCAGGTGAAGGACATCGGTCCCGGTTTTCTGCAGCGCGCTCAAGTCCACGCCCTCAGCATCCAACGGGACATGCCGCACTTCGCAACCCATGACCTGATAGATGCGCGTCAAGCGCAAATAGCCTGGATCCTCGACGGCATACACCTTGTCCGCGCCAAGCAACTGAACCAACATGGTATCGAGCAGCTGGGCGCCCGCACCGATAACGATGTTGTCGGGGTCGACATTCATGCCCCTTGTCCCGCGCAGATGGTGAGCAATTGCGCGTCGTAGCCGAGCGGTGCCCTGTGCCGGCGCGGTCGAAAAGATTTCGCGTTCGTCTTCGGATGCCAGCGTCGCCCGTAGCGCGCTTTGCCAAAGCCGCGCCGCCTCCAAAGCGGAAGGAGAGAGCGCATCGAATCGCTCGACCTGTCCGTTGACATCATACGCGCTGGGGCCCACGGAGGCGTCATCTCGGTCGATGCCCTCCGCAGCCGAAGCCAAAACCGGTGCATCGGGAAGCTCGCACGCGTAGTAACCACGGCGCGGCTTTGAGCAAATATAGCCCTCGGCAAGCAACTGGCTATATGCATTTTCGATTGTAATGACACTAATTCCCAGATGACTGGCAAAGGCTCGCTTAGACGGCAGATGTTCCCCCGCCGCAATACGTCCAGCAACGATATCATCTCGAATTTGCTGGTAAACATACTCATAAAGCGATGCCTCGCCGCGGTTTTCCAAATTGTAGTCAAGCATGAATTTGTCACCTGACCTTATTAAGTCATTCAATCTGGTATTAGTCTGACCTTGTAATTATCTCGAAAACTGATTATTTCGCCATACCCAGCTCCCCGATAGGATGTTCCGTCAAGCAATGCACATGCCAACCAAGGGAGCAACCATGGCAGAACAGACCAACAAGGCCGATCGCGTCAAGCTCAATCGCGAGCTCGCGCAGATGCTCAAGGGCGGCGTCATCATGGACGTTACCACGCCCGAGCAGGCACGCATCGCCGAGGAGGCAGGCGCCTGCGCCGTCATGGCTCTCGAGCGCATCCCGGCCGACATCCGCGCCGCAGGTGGTGTGTCGCGCATGAGCGACCCCAAGATGATCAAGGGCATCCAAGAGGCCGTCTCCATCCCCGTTATGGCCAAGTGCCGCATCGGTCACATTGTCGAGGCGCAGGTCCTGCAGGCCATCGAGATCGATTACATCGATGAGTCCGAGGTCCTCTCCCCTGCCGACGATGTCTACCACATCGACAAGACCCAGTTTGACGTGCCGTTTGTCTGCGGCGCCCGCGATCTGGGCGAGGCACTGCGCCGTGTTGCCGAGGGCGCCACGATGATTCGCACCAAGGGCGAGCCGGGCACGGGCGACGTCGTTCAGGCCGTGCGCCATATGCGCAAGATCCAAAAGCAGATCCGCGACGTTGTTGCCCTGCGCGACGACGAGCTCTTTGAGGCAGCCAAGCAGCTGCAGGTTCCGGTCGAGCTGGTGCGCGAGGTCCATGCCACGGGCAAGCTCCCCGTCGTAAACTTTGCCGCCGGCGGAGTCGCGACCCCCGCCGACGCCGCGCTGATGATGCAGCTGGGCGCCGAGGGCGTCTTTGTTGGCTCGGGCATCTTTAAGAGCGGCGACCCCGCCAAGCGCGCCGCCGCCATCGTCAAGGCCGTGGCAAACTTCACCGACGCCAAGCTCATCGCCGAGCTTTCGGAGGACCTGGGCGAGGCCATGGTGGGCATCAACGCCGACGAAATCGAGATCATCATGGAGGAGCGCGGGCGCTAGTCCAGCAGAAAGGATCGCACATGAGCGATTATGCAGACCAAACGGTCGCCGTGCTGGCGGTCCAGGGCGCTTTTGCCGAGCACGAGGCAAGACTGTCCGAGCTGGGCGCACGTTGTATCGAGATGAGGCAGGCGGCCGATTTGCAGCAGAACTTTGACCGCCTGGTCCTCCCCGGCGGCGAGTCCACCGTTCAGGGCAAGTTACTTGCCGAGCTTGGTATGCTCGATGAGCTTCGCACCCGCATTGTTGAGGGCATGCCCGTCCTGGGCACCTGCGCCGGCTTGATTCTGTTGGCGCGCGATCTTGCCGCCCACGACGATAAGGGGACGCCGCGCTTGGCAACCATGGATGTGCTCGTTGAGCGCAATGCTTACGGCAGACAGCTCGGCAGCTTTCGAACCAAGGGGCAGGTAGCCGGCATCGACGGTGAGGTGCCGCTGACGTTTATCCGTGCGCCCCGCATCGTCGAGGTCCACGGCGACGCCAAGGCCCTGGCAGAGGTCGATGGCCGCATCGTCGCCGCCCGCCAGGGCAACCAGCTCGGCGTAACCTTCCACCCCGAGCTCGACGACGACGCCTGCCTCCACGAGCTCTTCCTCCAAATGTAGGCAGAGTAGAAACGAGCGTGAATTTTCGGACACAGAACAAATGAGAGTGGATAATCTCCCACTTTGAGCTTGAGTGCAGGCTCAAACCGGGAGATTGTCCACTCTCATGCTATGTAGTCGTTTAAGAACGTCCCCAATGACTACTTTTTGGCAGACCTGGATTAAGGCAACGCCGATGTCTTGGTACCGACAGCGAAAACCCGCCAGAGCGAGCAAGGTGCCTTGAAACGAGGCGGCATTGATCTTTCGATCATGCCGCCGAAGTTGAAAGGCAGATTGCCGCTCTGGCGGGTTTGCAGCGTCAACTAGTTACGCGGTTCGTAGAACCGCGTAACCCCTAAAAGCGGTTGCCGCGGAAGCCGCCGCCGTTGCGGCCGCCACGATCGCCACCGCGACCGCCACGGTCGTTACCACGGTTGCCGCCGAAGCCGCCACGGTTGCCACCGCGATCGCCATAGCCACCACGGTTGCCGCCAAAGCCGCCGCGACCGCCGCGGTCGCCGCCACGGTCACCAAAGCCGCCACGGCCACCGCGATCGCCACCGCGACCGCCACGGTCGCCGCCACGGCCACCGCGATCGCCAAAGCCGCCGCGGCCGCCACGGTCGCCACCACGGCCACCGCGATCGTCACGGCCGCCGCGAGGACCGCGGTCCTCGTCCAGGCCCATGGCGACGAGCGGAGCGATAACCTTATCGAGAGCGGCCATCAGCTCGGTGGCCTCCTCGTAAGAAAGCTCGGGCAGGAGCTTCTCCTTCTTGTTGGCAAGCTCGACCAGGCCCTCGGCGGCATCCTCGGCAGCGAAGACGACGATCTTGCGCATATCGCCCTCGGCGTCGTCGATGCGGCCGACCAGATCGGCAGCCTCGGCCTCGGCCATCAGGCCATCGAGCTCACGAAGGCGCATGCCCAGCAGGTCGGACATTTCCTTCTGCTCCATCTTGGGCTTGAGGTCAAGAAGCTTGATGGCGCGCTCGATGTTCGCCATGCGCTCGGCCTTGGCCTCCTCCTCCTTGGAAATAGCAAAGCGACGGCTACGCAGCAGGCGAGCGGCCTTCTGCATCTTGTCCATCAGCTCTTCGTCATCGTAATCAGCGGCGGCCTCGACAACCTCGGCCTCCTCGGCGGAAACCTCGTCAGCAGCCTCAACCTCGGCAGCTTCGGTCTCCACGGTCTCGACTGCCTCGACCTCGGCAGCCATGGTCTCGTTCTCGGTCTCGTTCATGATCTCTTCGTTCTCAGACATGAGACTCCTTCTTGGCCCTCTCGGGCATCATCGCCCCATTCGCGGGGCCCGTCGCGCACTCTTTGCGCTTTATACATTCATGCCTCTCGGCAAAACGTCCATTAGTTTATGGTGTCGCCATCCAATCTAGCTGCAGAATCTATGTGCACACATTAATGCGACATGTGCGACTCGCGGCGAGCGTACACCAGCGACACCGCGAACCCGACAACGGCAATCACGGCCGCCACGCGCACGGCGGCTGCAAATCCTATCGCCTGGGCAACGTCCGACGCAACGCCTGCGGCGCCAGCAGCCACCGCAGAACTCGAAAGCAGGCCGATAAACAGCGACGGACCAAACGACGCGGCAATCATGTTCCACGTGTTAAGCAATGCCGTTCCGTGAGGATGCTCAGCGGCGGGAAGCGTCTCCAAACCGGCGGTCTGCGAGGGGCTCAGTACCAAACCGACGCCGGCATACACCACAACGGCCAGCAGCACGACAACGCCGATGTTCATGCTTGCCGCGGTCATCGAGATTGCCGTCTGCCCCACAGCGATCAGGGCAAAGCCGACCGGCAGCAGCGGCCACGCACCACGGGCATCCATCACGCGTCCGCCCACAATCGAGGTCACGGCGTTGCAGGCGATCGCCGGCAAAATGAGCAAACCCGCGACAAGTGCGGTCATGCCGTATGCGCCCTCAAAATAGAGCGGCAACAAAACGCTCATCGAGAACGTCGTCATCATCGACACCACCACAAGCAGGCATGCAGGCCAAAAACGAACGCTCGCCATGGGACGCACGTTAAGCACCGGATGCTTGAGCTTGAGCTGACGAACCGCAAACAGGCCGAGCACCACAACAGCGGCGAAAAGCGTCGCGATACCGGCCATCACATTGGTCGAGAACTCGCCTACGGAATACACAAACGCCGTAATGCCGGCGGCGAGCAAAACAACCGACAGAATATCAAGCGTGGTGTTCGAGCGCTCTCCGACATTCCGAACGAGCTTTGCTGCCGCCGCGGCGACCACGACACCGCCCACCAGCGGCACTACGAACACCGCCCTCCAGCCAAACAACGTGCACATAAGACCACTAATCACGGGCCCAAGCGCCGGCCCTAGCGTAATGCAGGCACCGCCCAGGCTCAGATACAGACCGAGCTTCTCGCGCGGAGCACAAGATAGCACCACATTCATCATGAGCGGAAACAAGATGCCCGATCCCGCAGCCTGCAAAATACGACTTGGCAGCAAAACGGTAAACGACGGGGCGACCAGGCACAGGACTTCTCCGGCGACCATGCATCCGCATGCGAAAAACAGCAGCTTGCGCGTCGAGAAACGACCGGACAGAAAGGCCATGATGGCCGTAAAGATCGACGTCACGATCATGTATCCCGAAACGAGCCACTGCGCCGTGGTAGCGCTCACCGAAAAGACCGCCATGATGTCGTGCAACGCCACGTTAATAATGTTCTCGTTAAACGCGGCGACAAAGGCTGCAATATACATTACGACGAGAAACGCCGCAGTGGCCGATGGCGCTACTTGAACTTGTTGCTGAGATTTGCTCCCCATGCATTTCCTTCCTCTTGGAACGACAGTCGCATCGCCCCAGAGGAACAGTCCAGGGCGAAAATGAGCCCTAGACTTACGCCAGACGCCGCACACGACGAATCTGGCAACATGGTCCAACGTCGAAAGATTGTAACGCGGACGCGCAGCTTTCCTTCCGCGCTATTATTAAAAGTCCACGAAAGCATAAGACATGAGGAGCCCGCCATGATTAAGCCCATCATGAAATCCGAGTTCTTTTTGCGCCTGCCTTCCGAAGACGCGGGCCCCGATGACGCCGTGACTGGGCAGGACCTCCTAGATACGCTCCATGAGCATGAGCACGAGTGCGTGGGCCTCGCCGCCAATATGATCGGCGTGCGCAAACGCATCATCTGCGTAAAGGACGGCAACAGGGCGCTGTTGATGTACAACCCTCAAATTCTTGAGCAGGTCAATGCCTATCAGACGAGCGAAGGATGCCTCTCGCTTGCCGGCGAGCGCCCCTGTACCCGTTATCGCCGCATTAAGGTGGAGTATCTGGACGAGAACTTCGTCCACCGCATCAAAAACTTCTCGGGCTACACCGCCGAAATCATCCAACACGAAATCGACCACTGCAACGGGATCGTTATATAGTCTGCCGATTCAAGAAAGCTCCCTGCAGCAAAACAACTGCAGGGAGCTTTTCATAGTGCGGAACTTCTATCCCACTAGCTCTGACGGTAATGGTCGAAGAAGTCGGCGAGGTCTTCGAGGGACTCTTTGAGCACTTCCATGCGCGGCAGGTACACGATACGGAAGTGGTCGGGCTCAGCCCAGTTAAAGCCGCCGCCGCGCGTGATCAGGATCTTCTTCTCGTGCAGCAGGTCAAGGGCGAACTGCTCGTCATCGGTAATGTTGAACTTCTTCACATCCATCTTGGGGAAGATGTAGAACGCCGCACGCGGCTTAACCACCGAGATGCCGTCAATCTTGTTGAGCGCCTCATACACAAAGTTGCGCTGCTCGTAGACACGGCCGCCGGGGCGGATGTAGTCGTTGACGGACTGATGGCCACCGAGCGCCGTCTGAACGATCGACTGAGCCGGCACGTTGGAGCACAGGCGCATGTTGGAGAGCATGTTAATGCCCATGATGAAGTCGCTCATGCAGCGCTGGTTGCCCGAAAGCACCATCCAGCCAATACGATAGCCCGCGATCATGTGCGACTTGGAAAGGCCGCTAAAGGTGACGCAGGGCAGATCAGGAGCGAGCGAGGCAATCGAGACGTGCTCGTAGCCGTCCATGCACAGGCGGTCGTAGATCTCATCGGCAAAGATCATCAGCTGATGCCTGCGTGCAACCTCGACGATGCCCTCGAGCACCTCGCGCGGGTAGACCGAGCCCGTGGGGTTGTTGGGGTTGATGATAACGAGGGCTTTGGTCGCGCTCGTGATCTTGGACTCCATATCCTCCAGGTCGGGATACCAATCCGCCTGCTCATCGCACAGATAGTGCACAGGATGACCGCCGGCAAGGGTTGCGCACGCCGTCCAGAGCGGATAGTCGGGGCTGGGGATCAGAATCTCGTCGCCATTGTCGAGCAGCGCGTTCATCGAAAGCTGAATGAGCTCGGACACGCCGTTGCCCGTGTAGATATGCTCCATCTGAACGTTGGGCAGGCCCTTGATCTGCGAATACTGCATGATCGCCTTGCGCGCGGAGAACAGGCCACGCGAGTTGGAATAGCCTTCGCAGTCGGGCAGCTGCTGGCGCATGTCCTTGATGACCTCATCGGGCGTGCGGAAACCGAAGGGCGCCGGGTTGCCGATATTGAGCTTGAGGATGCGCTCGCCCTCGTCCTCCATACGGGCGGCCTCGTCGACGACGGGACCGCGCACGTCATACAGGACGTTATCGAGCTTGGTGGATTTAGAAAAAGTACGCATGGTGGTGCTCCTTGCAATTTGAGCTGAGGGATGGGGTTCGGGCTTGGAATCGTTGCGGGGTGATGATGCCTCGCCTTGATCGGCGTCGCCGGCAAGCAGCCAGGTAACATCGACCTCCAAAATACGGGCGAGCAGCTCAGCCACATCGCGCCGCGGAATCGTCTTGCCGCTCACATATTGGCTCATCTGACTCTTGCCGAGTTTTTTGCCGAGCATCTCCGATGCGCGGATCACGTCCGACTGGCGAACGTCGCGATCGGACATAGCCTGTCGCAGACGATCGCTAAACGTCTCTTGGGCCACTAGAACCTCCTTGCTGGCAAAGTTCAATTTATACAACACGAATTGAACCTGAGTTCAATTTAGGCAGCAGTATAACGCCGTGCTATTTCGAAAAGTTCAATTTCAAAAATAAAATGAGCAAGACCTCGAGATTTATCCCAAGGCGATAACGACGTGCACGCATTTAGAGGTATTCGAGGAAACGAGCGGCGGCAAGCGAAACATCGGCCGTTCGATATATGGCGTTGATCTGCCGATGGGGATGCCCTTCGAGCGGACGCACAGCAACATCGAACTGGCAGCGACGCAAGATGAGCGCGGGAAGAATGCTCACGCCCAGGCCATCCTCGACCATAGCCATAATCGCATAGTCATCCCAAGTCGACAGTTTTGAGCGCACCGCCAGCCCCGCCCGACGGAATAGCGGCGTAATCTCATCATCGGTACCCCGTTCCAGCAGAATAAACTGCTCTCTTGCCAAATCGGTAAGAGAGACGAACTCCGCCGTGGCAAGCAACGAATCTGTCGGCACCACCGCCATCAGCTCATCACACACTAAAGACCGTGATGCCATGCCGTTTTCTCGGGGCTCACGCGGGATAAAGCCCAGGTCGCAGCGCCCCTCCGCCACCCATTGTTCAATCTCTGAGTAATCGCCCATCAGCAACTCATAATCGACGTCCGGGTGATCGGCGCGAAAACGCGCTATGACCGGTGGCAGCACGTGGGTCGCCACACTCGAAAACGTACCAATGCAGATCTTGCCGCGCATGAGCCCACGCATCTCGTCCACGTGTCGCTGCAGGCGGCCAAACTCCTCGCAGAGCGCCTCAACCGCCGGCATGATCTGCCGCCCATCGGCAGAAAGCACCACACCCTCGCGGCTGCGGTCGAGCACCTTAAAACCCCAATCGGTCTCAAGGTCGCCCACCATGCGGCTCACGCCCGACTGCGAATAGCTCAGCCGCTCGGCGGCGCGCGTAAAACTGCCGGCCCGCACGGTCTCGAGCAGAACCTGCATCTTTTGAATATTCGTTTCCACGGCACCCCTCCACCTTTACATGAGTTTTTGTCATGTTATCCATGCATTATATTCGCTTTTCTTCTAAAGCCAGTTCACCCATAGTGAACATGTTCGGATATAGAGGGGATGTCAGCACATGAACAACGGATTGTTTACGTACTTAGCAGCATTGCTATTGTTTGGCTCCAACGGCATCATCGCCGTTGCCATCGCGCTGCCGAGCTCCGATATCGTACTGTTGCGCACGTTTTTGGGCGCTCTCACCCTTGCCGCCATCCTCTTCATAACCAAGCGCCATAACCTGCAGGCTCCGTCTCGCCCCCGCGAGGCCGCAGCGCTCATCGTCTCGGGCGCCGCGCTGGGCGCCAGCTGGATTTTCCTGTTCCGCGCCTATCAGACGATCGGCGTTGGTATCTCCTCGCTGTTGTATTACTGCGGCCCCATCATCGTTATGGCCCTCTCCCCGCTCATTTTTGGCGAAAAGCTGACCGGCAGCAAAATCGCCGGCTTTATCGCCGTCGCCTGCGGTGCTTTTCTCATTGCAGCGCAAGGTCTAGGCGGCAATATGCCCATTGCGGGCATCGTCTGTGGAATCGCCTCGGCCTTCTGCTATGCATTGATGGTCATCGCCAGCAAGGGTGCGCCTCACATCGAGGGCCTCGAGAACTCCGCACTCCAAGTGAGCGCCGCCTTTGTGACCGCACTGGCCCTCACGCTCATCACGCAGGGCGCTCCCTCGTTCCTGTCCGCCGGCGTCGCCGCCAGCATTGATTGGCGCGCCGTCGCTATGCTCGGCGTCGTCAACACCGGCATTGGTTGCCTGCTCTACTTTAGCGCCGTCGCCAAGCTGCCCGTTCAGACCGTCGCCGTCGTCGGCTACCTCGAGCCGCTTTCGGCGGTCGTGTTCTCAGCCGCCCTTTTGGGTGAAGCCATAACACCGGTCCGCCTGATGGGCGCCGCGCTTATCATCGGCGGCGCGATTTTTTGCGAACTCGCCGGCAAACGCGCAAACGCCAAGGCTGGCATCGCCCAGATAGCACGTGCTTAAAAGCCCCTGCTTTGAAATGCTACCTGCGTAGATAAATAATCCCCAGCTGAGGATTATTGTCTAAAATAACCCGATGTGCCAAACTGCTCTTGTATGTATAAAGACGGCATAAAGTTTTTTGTCCTAGACAGATAACCGGATGTCTAAGGGAGTCCACGTGGCACACAACAAACTGGAGGCAAACCTCCAAGACCAGCACGGACAGAGCGGGCATGGAGCCATTCCCCTTTCTGCTGGTATGTTGCTCGTAACGCTCGGCGTCGTCTATGGCGACATCGGCACGAGCCCTATGTACACCATGAAATCAATCGTCGCCAACAACGGCGGCATCGGTACCGTCAGCGAGGACATGATCCTGGGCGCGCTTTCGCTCGTCATCTGGACCATGACGCTCGTAACCACGGTCAAGTACGTGCTAATCGCCATGAGGGCCGACAACCACAACGAGGGCGGTATCTTCGCCCTGTTCAGTCTCGTACGCAAAGTGGCGCCGTGGCTGATCCTTCCCGCCATGATCGGCGGTGCGGCGCTGCTTGCCGACGGCATCCTCACCCCCGCCGTCACGGTCACCACAGCCATCGAGGGTCTGCGCACCATCGAGTGGGGCCACGCGCTATTGGGCGACGGCCAGACCAACGTCATCATTATTACCATCATCATTATCTGCGGCCTATTTGCCATGCAGCGCGCCGGCACCTCGTCAATCGGCAAGCTCTTCGGCCCGCTCATGACGCTATGGTTCCTGTTCCTGGCGGGCGCCGGCCTGTTCAACATGCTCGGCAACCTGTCCATCTTGCGCGCACTCAACCCCATCCGCGGCATCATGTTCCTGTTCTCGCCCATCAACCACTCGGGCATCATGGTGCTCGGCTTCGTCTTCCTGTCGACGACCGGCGCCGAGGCGCTCTATTCGGACATGGGTCACGTGGGCAAGGCTAACATTTACGCATCCTGGCCGTTCGTAAAGGCGGCCCTCATCCTTAACTATCTGGGTCAGGGCGCTTGGCTGCTCGCCAACAACTCCAATCCCCAGATGCTCGCGATGGACATCGTCAACCCGTTCTACATGATGCTTCCCGAGCCCCTGCGCCCCTTTGCCATCGTGCTATCGGCCGTAGCGGCCATCATCGCCTCGCAGGCGCTTATCACCGGCTCGTTCTCGCTGGTATCCGAGGCCACGCGTCTCAACCTTATGCCGCATCTGCGCATCCACTACCCCAGCGACACCAAGGGTCAACTCTATATTCCGCTCGTCAACAACATCATGTGGGTCGGCTGTATCTTCATCGTGCTGCTGTTCCAAAACTCCGAGCGCATGGAGAGCGCCTACGGCCTCGCCATCACCGTGACTATGCTCATGACCACGACGCTTTTGACGAGCTATATCGCCGGCATCCTCAAGCACAAGCTGGGCGCCTGCGTCTTTGCCCTGCTTTTTGGCGCCATCGAGCTCTGCTTCTTTGCCTCGTGCCTCACCATGTTCTTTGACGGCGGCTATGTGATGATCTTCCTGGCCTCGCTGCTGTTTGGCCTTATGTACGTGTGGCGCCGCGGCACCGCCATCGAGCGCACGCAGACGATCCTGCTGCCCGTCTCCAAGTACATCGATCAGCTCAACCGCCTGCGCAACGACGAGACCTACCCCGTGCTCGCCGACAATCTGGTGTTCCTCACCAACAGCCCCGACCCGCTCACGCTCGACCGCGACGTGCTCTATTCCATCCTGGACAAGCACCCCAAGCGCGCCAAGGCATATTGGTTCATCAACGTGAACGTTACCGACGAGCCCTATACGCACGAGTATTCCGTCGAGACCTTTGGCACGGACTTTTTGTTCCGCGTGCGCCTGGACCTGGGCTTTAAGGTCAACCAGCGCATCAACGCCTATCTGCGTCAGATCGTTGGCGACTTGATGACATCGGGTGAGCTGCCACCGCAGCATCACACCTACTCCATCTACGAGACACGCGGCAACGTGGGCGACTTCCGTTTTTGCATGCTGCGCAAGATGCTTGCCCCCGAAACGGACATCAACCGCAACGACCACCGCGTGATGGCCATCAAGTACGCCGTCCGCCGCGCCTGCGGAAGCCCGGCACGCTGGTACGGTCTTGAGAACTCGGCGATCATCATCGAGTACGTGCCTCTCTTTGCCCGCATGCGTCCGGCGGTCAAACTCGTACGCACCCATGTGCCGCTCGAGGTCCAGATCGAAGAAGCCGAGGAAATGGAAGTCGATATCTTCTCGGACGACCTGGTCAACGGCAACGAGGCCGGTAGGGACATGAACGTCGATCCCACCGAATTGCTCGAGAGCGTCGCCGATACGCCCGAACAGCAACTGCTCGACGGCCTCGAGAGCGCCCAGCTCAACGACGCCAACTTCTAGCGACGTCGCGCATCAACGACAGCGCCCCTGCACCTCACAGGAGATGCAGGGGCGCTTTGCATTTCAGTAAAGCCCTCGGCTACGAACGACGCGGCTCGGGAACCACAAGCCTATCGGGGCTCGCGCCCTCGGCATCCATCAGGCTCACGTAGCGAATCGACGGATCCTCATACATCGCGTAGTAATAATTGCCTGTGCGCGCGCTAAAGCATCCGGTATAGATAGTCTTCTCGAACTTGCCATCGCCCATCCTGGACGCCCCCTCAATCATCACCACGCCCTCGAGTGAACGGAACATGCGGACGACGTTTTCGGTCTCGCTGTCTTTTTGCGGGTAATTGGCGTTGAGGTACGCTGCCTTTACAAAACGGCTCGGCGAATAGCAGTCGCCGGGAATGCCGCGCATGCCGGCACCGGCTCCATAGGGCTTAAGCTCGGCGCCACGCCACGTCGCCGTCTGCGGAAAATCGCTTGTGGCGGTGATATAAGTGCGTAGGTTTTCCATATGCCACGGGAAGGTGGGCTGATTGGCAAGGGTGTCGACCGGATCGTCGTATACATGCAGGCCGTCAGCCATCATCTCGACCACGATGCTACGCTGGCTGTCGCCGATAATCCAATGGAGCAGCGACACGCCCAGCCCCTCTCCGGCAGATTTGGCGACAATCACCGTGTCGCGCAGCGCGGCCTCGACCTCATCGACCGTCGAGAACGTCGCTGCCACCCACAGGGGAAACTCATAGGCCGCGATATTGGTCTTGCCGTCGACAGGGTCCTCGGCATACTCGGCATAACCCGGGAAATTGAGACCCGCCACGGCGAGGCCCGCATCGTTGCCGCAGTCGAAGAACATAGGGTAGTTCTTGTAATCGATGCACATACCGATCACCGCGTGTGCCGCTGTCGTGTCGTCGATAAACGAATACGGAATGTGAAACCCGCGCGGCATCACGCGAACCTGTTGGCCGTAGTCAAAGCTCCAGTCGAGGTTGCGGCCCAGATACATGTTGCCGGAATTATCGGTAAATCGAATGCTCGTACACATAGCGCCTCCTAGCTTCACGTTCTCGCTAAGTTCATTGTCACCAAACAAAAAGGCGCTAAACACAAAAGCCCGGACATGACAACAATGTCACGCCCGGACCAAAAACGACGAAGTGCGGTGCTGTGGTCGCCCTAGACAAGCTTGCCAAGACAGTGATCGATCATATGCTGGATCATCTGCGCCTCGAAGCCCACAAAGTCCTGCTTGCGCTCGCGCATCTTGCCGTCGACGATCTGGTCAAAGGCAACCTTGCACTTGATATAGCGCGTGGACTTGGTGACCTCCTCGTGCGTCAGGCAGCTCTCCTCCATCTTGCTGGCGCCCAGGCCAAACACCAGACGGGGGTTGTAGAGCACGTGGGGCTCGCCGGCGTCGTCCAGGTAGACGCAGACCTTCTTGGTAACGCCAATCTGGTTAGCGGCAAGGCAGCCGGCATCGTCGAGCGACTTGATGGTATCGATCAGGTCCTGAGCAACCGACTCGTCCTCGACGGTCGCAACCTCGCAACGCTGGGACAGGATAGCCTCATCGTGGCAAAGCTCTTTAATCATACGTTCCTCCATAGGGGTCGTTGTAACCGCTTAAGTATACGGTACCCACACATTTTCATGCGATAAATACCGTCCGTCTGTTACAAAGCGCCGAACATCAACATGCGAGGAACAGCAAGGTTGTAAAGACGATATAGTAAGTGAGTTCGTGTCAATCGGCCTAAACTCGGGGCCGAACAAGGAAAGGGTATGCATGGACGAACTTTTTCACGTCAGTGAGCGCAAGTCCACAATCGGGACCGAACTTCGCGCTGGACTGACAACATTCCTGGCGATGGCCTACATCATCGCCGTCAACCCCGCAGTGCTCTCGGGCGCTGGCATCGATGCGGGAGCGCTCGCCTGCGCCACCTGCCTGGGCGCCGGCATCATGACCATCTGCATGGGCATCTTCGCCAACCGCCCGCTCGCCTGCGCGTCGGGTCTGGGCATCAACGCCATGATCGCGGGCATCGCCACCACCATGTGCGGCGGCGACTGGCACGTGGCCATGAGCGTTATCTTCCTCGAGGGTATCGTCATCTTGCTGCTCGTCCTATGCGGCCTGCGCGAGGCCATCATGGACGCCATCCCCGTGGTCCTGCGCCACGCCATCTCGGTGGGTCTGGGCCTGTTTATCGCCATGATCGGCCTGTGCGACGCCGGCATCATCACCGCTGGCGCCGGTACGCTCGTCGGCCTGGGCGACATCGCCTCCCCCACCTTTATCGTCGGCATCATCTCCATCGTCGTGACGGTTGCCCTGGCTTCCCGCAACGTGCCGGGCTCGCTGCTCATCGGCATCATCGTCGCCGTTATCGCCGGAATCCCGCTGGGCGTCACCCATGCGCCCGAGGGCCTCATCGCACCGCTCGACTTCTCGACCTTCGGCGCCCCGTTTGCCAGCACTGCCGACGGCAACCTTGCCATCGTGAAGGTCCTGACCGACCCGATGCTGCTCGTCGTTGCCTTCTCGCTGCTCATGAGCGACTTCTTCGACACCATGGGCACCGCGATGGCCGTCGCCAAGCAGGGCGAGTTCTTGACCGAGGACGGCAATGTCGAGGACATCCGTCCCATCCTGGTCGTCGACTCCGTGGCCGCTGCTGCCGGTGGCTTTATGGGCGTCTCCTCCATCACTACCTTCGTCGAGTCCACCTCTGGCGCTGCCGACGGTGGTCGCACGGGCCTCACCTCCGTCACCACCGGCGTGCTGTTCATTCTCGCCGCGTTCTTCTCCCCCATCGTCACCATCGTTTCCAGCGCCGCCACCTGCGGTGCTCTGGTCTACGTTGGCTACCTCATGATGAGCGAGGCCTCCGAGATCGACTGGTCCGACGTGTCGCAGGGTTTCCCGGCGTTCATGATTGTCGCCGGCGTGCCCTTCACCTACTCCATCTCTGCCGGTATTGGCCTGGGCTTTATCGCCTACGTGATCGTCGCGCTCTTTAAGGGCGAGGCCTCCAAGATCAAGCCGCTCATGTGGATCGCAGCCCTCGCCTTCCTCGTCTACTTCTTCGTGGCGTAACGGCATAGTCTGCTAAAGCAAAACAACAAGGCGCGGAATCGCATCGAGCGGCTCCGCGCCTTTCTTTTAGCGTCTGCCCCCGTGCCAGCGTGCGACAATTGAGGCTGTCAATATCACAACACCGAGAGAAGCCTGCCTTGGAAGCGCATCAGAAGCAGATAACCGTTTATTCAGAGTGTGTGGAAGGCGCGCCCGTCATCTACCTCCCCGTGGTTATGGGCGACGGTAGTGAAGTCTACGAGCGCTGCCGAGAGCTCGACTGTCCGCCATTCACCCTTGTCGCCATCGGAGGACTCGATTGGAATCGCGAGTTGAGCCCCTGGGAATGCGACGGAACTATACGAGATGCCGAGCCCTTTGACGGACAGGCTGCTGGTTTTCTTGACGAGTTGTTGAAGCAGATAATCCCCCAGGCCGAATCATCGCTCCCGCAACCGCCCACCTGGCGCGGCGTTGTCGGCTATTCGTTGGCGGGTCTTTTTGCACTGTGGGCACTTTGGCAAACAGATGTCTTTGAGCGCGCGGCGAGTGCATCGGGGTCGCTGTGGTTCCCCGGCTTTATCGACTACGCGCGTGAGCGCACGATGACAGCCACGCCCGACGCCGCTTATCTGTCGCTCGGTAAAAAGGAAACCAAGACGCCCAACCGCATGATGCGGCACGTACTCGACGACACGCGCGCGATGGAAGAGCTGTTTATAGAGCGTGACATTCCAACAACGCTGGAGCTCAACCCCGGCAATCACTTTGCCCAAACTGACCTGCGCATGGCGCGCGGCATCCACTGGATACTGACGCATTAAAAATGGCGTCCACGCGTACATACGCATGGACGCCATTTTTTGATTTAGCTGAACACAACTACTATTCGACAGTCTCCTCGAGTTCAGATACGGCGGGCGTCGAGGACTGGGACATGGATGTCCTTTCATGATGGAAGGGCGATCAGGCATATCGGATAACCTGCCCGAACGATACGATCCGAACCATTGTGCGTGATACGCCATGTCTCGCGCGCGCCGTCACCTGCAAACGGTAAGGTTACTTCCAAACGCGCTCAGCAATGCGCTTGACCAGCGCGATCTTTGCCCACTGTTCGTCCTCGGTCAGTTTGTTGCCAATCTCACAGCTGGCAAAGCCGCACTGGGGCGACAGGTACAGGTTCTCGAGCGGCACATACTTTGCGGCCTCGTGGATACGTTCGACGATAACGTCCTCGTCCTCAAGCTCAGCCGCCTTTGTAGTGATCAGTCCCAGCACCACCTTCTTGCCGGGGGCAACGTACTTGAGCGGCTCAAAACCACCGGCGCGGGGTGTGTCGAACTCCAGATAGAACGCATCGACGTTCTCATGTGCGAACAGGTACGGTGCAATGGGATCGTAACCACCCTCGAAGGCATACGTGGAGTGATAGTTGCCGCGGCACACGTGCGTGTTGATAACCAGATCGTCGGGCTTGCCCGCGATGGCGGCATTGTTGAGCGCCACGCCCAGCTCGCTCACCTTTTGCAGGTCAACCGGGCTCATGCCGGTTTTGGACACAAAGTCGGTATCGCAATAGATGCCCCAGGTGCAGTCATCAAATTGGATGTTGCGACAGCCCGCGGCATACAGGTCGGCGATCACCGTGCGATAAGCGGCTGCAATGGCGTCGGCAAGTTCCTCATCGGTCTTGTAGACGGCGCGCAGACTCTCCTGCTGTCCATCGCAGCGGTCGAGCGTAACCTCCGAGAACGTCTGGATCGGCGCCGGAATGGTTTGACGCGCGACCTGGCCCTCCCCCTCAAGCGCCTTGACAAACTTAAAATGCTCGACGAACGGGTGGTTCTCGCCGCTAATGGGACCGGTAACCACGGCGGTGTCGGCCGTCGTCTCCTCGTCATGGAACATATAACCCGTGCGTGAGGTACGGCGCTCAATGCCGTTAAGGCCCCACATAAAATCGAGGTGCCAGTAGCTGCGGCGGAACTCGCCATCGGTGATCACCTGCAGGCCGGCGGCCTTCTGCTTGGCCACTAAGTCGCGGATGGCCTCGTCCTCGACGGCCTTAAGGCCGGAAGCGTCGAGTTTACCCGCGACATAGGCGGCACGGGCATCCTTTACAGCCTGCGGACGAAGAAAACTGCCGACGATATCGGCACGAAACGGCGCGTTCGGTTGAATCGAAGTGCTCATAGATATCTCCCTTTGCATTGGTTGCTTTACTGGAACAGAGTATGAGCGCTCATATGGTCATCGTAAAATATACGTTTATAACAGTTTGATATAGATGCTTCCTATATCAGTCTGGACTGTCATAAAGAGACTTGAACCGTGCGGAGCACAGCAGCCTAGATATGCTGACGAATCGCGTCGATATAGGCCCGACCGTAGCGCGTGAGCGTCGTGTTCTTGCGCGTGATGATGCCAATCTCCATGTACTCGTCCACGTCGAGCGGAATCGAGATAATGCCGGGGCCGTTGAGCTCGTGGCTGATCACGCCCGAGCATACCGTGTAGCCGTTGAGGCCCATGGCCAAATTGAACAACGTCGCACGGTCGCGCACGCGGATATTTTTGCGACGCTCGAACGTCGAGGTCAGCTCCTCGGAATAGTAAAACGAGTTGTAGCTGCCCTGCTCGTAGGACAGGAACGGGTAGTCTTCCAGATCCTCGAGCGTCACGCTGGAGCGGCCCGCCAGCGGATGGTCGGCGCAGACGAAGACATGCGGCGTGGCGCAGAAGAGCCCTTCGAACACGAGCTCGTTGGCGGCAAGCATGCGCTCGATGACCTCGCGATTGTGCTCCGACAGATACAGGATGCCCAGCTCGCTTTTCATGTGCGCGACATCCTCGATAATCTCGTGGGTCTGCTCCTCGCGCAGGGTAAAGTCGTAGCGCGCGGCATCGAACTCGCGGATCACATCGACAAACGCATTAACGGCAAAGGAATAATGCTGGCAGCTCACACTAAAGTGCGGCACCTGCTCGGACGTGCCTTTGTACTTGCCCTCGAGCAGGTCGGCCTGGTCGAGTACCTGGCGCGCATAGCCCAAGAAGGTCTCGCCCTCCTCGGACACAATGACGCCCTTGTTGGTGCGCTCAAAGATGTGCACACCCATCTCGTTTTCGAGATCGCGGATCGACGCGGTAATCGAAGGCTGCGACACAAAGAGCCGGCGCGAGGCCTCGGTGATGCTGCCGCATTCGGCAACTTTGACGACATACCTGAGCTGCTGAAGCTTCATAGCTTTCTCCCTAGACGTTCGTGACGTCGAAACCCGTCGCATCCATCTGACGCATAAACGGCGGCATCTCCCCCGTCGCGGCACAGGCGGCAATCTGATGCAGAGCCCCGGCGACCGCATCGTCTGCCGCAGCGCCAATATGCCAGCGCGCGGCAGCCGTGACGGCCTCGTTGGCATTGGCGACTGCAACGGAGTTGGGAACGGCATCGATCATGGGCAAATCGTTATCGGAATCGCCAAATACGGCCACCTCATCGGGCGTCAGACCCAAAGCGCGCGCCAGCTCCAGCGCAGCGCAGCCCTTGTCCCAACCGGCCGGAAGGATGTCAAACAGGCGCACACGGTTGTTGGGAAACACAAGCGAGAGTTCCGGCACCTCAGCGGCAACGCGCTCGCGCAGCTCCGCGAGCTCCTCACGTGAACGGGCACTCCAGATATTCGCCTTGAACACCGGTGCATCATCGACAACAGGACGGCACGGAGCCTCTTCGCCTTTGAGCCACGCATTGCCGCCCGACTCCATAGCGCGACGCACACGCTCGGGATTGCTCGTCACGCAGTAGGCATCGTTGCCCCAAAAGTCATCGCCCAGGCTGTAGACTTTTAGAAATGTATCGTTGGTCTCTTGCTCCAGATAGTCGGCCAAACGCATCAGGGCATCGTTGTCGGTCGCGCGCGAAGCGACCGCCTGACCGTCGACAAACATGACCTGGCCGTTGCAGAACGCGCCGGTCGAAAAGCACTCGGAACGATTTTTGAACATCCAGCCCATCGCGGACGGCTGGCGACCCGAAACCGGGCCAAAGTGCAGACCCGCCGCCTGCATGGCATGAATGCCCTCGATGGCATAGTCGCTGGCGCCGTCATGCCCGGCTGGAATCAGCGTATCGTCCATATCGGTCAGCACAAGTTTGATCATAAGGTCCCCTCGGTCATTCTTAATCCCATCCATTGTAACGACCCGCCAATAAGGGACTGCCAATAAGGGACAGGTTTATTTTGGCAGGTTTTATCTGGGAAAATGCGACGCCCCAGTTGCCACCTACCAAAATAAACCTGTCCCTTATTGGCAGGTGCGTTAGTATAGGGAACAACAGATTCGATGCGGGAGTGCCGGCGGTGCAAACCACAAGGCTGAGAGGGCATGGGGCCCAATCCTTTGAACCTGTCAGTTAATGCTGGCGTAGGGAGCATGCCGCCTTTACAGGGGCGCTGTCTATGCACAGCGCCCCTTTTCTATGCCAAGGAGGCATGTGCAGTGATTGATTCGGAACAGCTTAAGCAGCATATGGTCAAGGCCGTGGAGAAGATTCGCGCCACCAATCCGATGGCGGGCTCCATCACCAACACGGTGACGATTGACTTTGTCGCCAACGCACAGCTCGCCGTGGGCGGATCGGCCGCCATGGTCTATCTGCCCGACGAGGGCGAGGCACTCGTTGCCGGCGGCGGCGCCATCTATCTCAACATGGGAACGCTCTTCCCCATCTACGAGCAGACGATTCCCCGCGCGGCCAAGGCGGCACACGACGCCGGCAAGCCCTGGGTGCTCGATCCGGTGGGCCTGGGCATCGGTAGCCTGCGCACCCAGCTGGTCAACGAACTCAAACAGTACAAGCCCGCCATCGTGCGCGGCAATGCCTCCGAGATTATCGCGCTCGCCGGCCTGTGGGGCCTCGAGGGCGAGGCGGCCGATCTGAGCCGCGTACGCGGCGTCGATACCACCGACACGGTCGACGCCGCCCGCGATGCCGCCGTGGCGCTCGCCCGCTACACCGGCGGCGCCGTGGTCGTCTCGGGCGAAGTCGACCTGATTACCGACGGCACGACCGTGGCCAAGTCCCACGGCGGCAGCCCGCTCATGTCCAAGATCACCGGCTGCGGCTGCTCGCAGGGCGGCGTGCTGGCCGTGTACGCCTGCGCCGCCGACCCGTTTACGGCAGCCGTCTGCGGCACCGCCGTCTACAACGTTGCCGGCACGCGTGCTGCCGCCGTTGCCGATGCCCCGGCAAGCTTTAAGGTCGCCTTTATCGACGAGCTCTACCGCGCAACCGCCCAAGACATCGCCGATAACCGACTCGAGCTCGAGGAGGCATAAGCCATGTCCGAGTCCGTAACCAATGCCGGCATGAACACACTCGTCGCCGTGGCCATCGCCCCGTGCGGCACCGGCGACGAGCTGTCCGCCGAGGTCGCCGAGGTCGTGCGCGTCATTCGCGAGAGCGGCCTCCCCAACCGCACCACCTCGATGTTCACCGAGATCGAGGGCGACTGGGACGAGGTCATGCAGGTCGTGCGAGACGCGACCTTTGTGTTGGCGAGCAAGGGCATCCGCACCGAAGTCGTGCTCAAAGCCGATATTCGACCCGGATTTACCGACACCATGACCGGCAAACTTGAGCGCATGGAAGCGCAGATCAAGAAGCAGGAGGAAGCACGATGAGTATCCGCGACAACCTTGATATCTCGGCCTATCTGGTACTCGGCCCCGAAAACACGCTGGGACGTCCCGTGGGCGATGTGGTGGCCCAGGCGCTCGACGCAGGCTTTACCTGCATCCAGGTGCGCTCCAAGGTGGCAAGCGCCCGCGAGATCATCGCGCTGACCGGCGACGCCGCGCAGGCAATCGCACAGGCCGGCAAGACCGGTCAGGTCGCCCTGTTAATCGATGACCGCCTTGACTGCGTGCTTGCCGCGCGCGAGCAGGGCATCGCTGTCGACGGCGTGCACGTGGGCCAGAGTGATATTCCCGTCGAAGTCTGCCGCAAACTTTTGGGCCCCGATGCCATCGTGGGCCTTTCGGCCCGCTGCGAGGAGATGCTCGAGTACGTCAAAACCGCCGACATGAGCCTGGTCGACTATCTTGGCATCGGCCCGCTCCACGAGACCGAGACCAAGCGCGACTGCGGACGCGCGGCCGACGGCTCTATCATTACCAAGAGCTTTGAGGACCTGGCCGCACTCCACGCAGCAGGCCCCGTGCCCATCGTGGTGGGCGGCGGCGTCAAGACGGCCGACCTGCCGCAGCTCAAGGCCACCGGCGTCGACGGCTTTTTCGTGGTGAGCGCCGTCTGCAGTGCCGACGACCCCCACGCCGCGGCCAAGGAGCTCGTCGACACCTGGCAGCAGGCATAGACATAAGCCGAGCAGCTGATTCGCAGCCTCATATCTTCAAGAGCGGAAAGCGCATCCCAGAATGGACGTCCAAACTGGGATGCGCTTTCCGTATAGAGAGCCAGTGGGAAACTGTATCCCAGTCTGAACGCATATTCCGGGATGAACTTTCCGCCACGGGCCTCTCGCGGAAACCGCATCCCATTCCAAACGCCCATTCCGGGATGCGCTTTCCGCTGCAGCCTCTACCCCGCCAGATACGCTTCCAACGCCGGCAAAGTCGCCTCCGCATCGCGACGGCCGATCTGATAGATGCGCTCGAGCTCATCAGGCTCGCGGCACAGCGACGGCACCTTTACCGATTCACTCGGCCGCACCACAAAGACCTCGCCAGCGGCCTCGCGACGCGCCAGGTCATCGAGCGTGGCATTGTAGACCTCATGCCGATGCTCAAGCGCTGCGACAAACTCCGGGTAGTGACGGAACACACGCCGCAACATGGGCATTACGCTGTTGGGCTGCTTTACAAAGCCCGCCGGTTGCGTCAGCACCACCACGTTGCGGTCATAGCCCTGCGCAAACAGCCATGCGCTGGGAATAGAATCAGCCACGCCACCATCCAAATACTTACGCCCCTCAATGGCGACAGGACGCGTTGCCACGGGAATCGCCGACGAGGCGCGGATCCACTCGATATCGCGCTCGTCGCCATAGGGCAGATCATGGTAGACCGCCTCGCCCGTCTCGATATCGGTACACACGCACGTAAACCGCATGGAGCAGGCACGATATGTCTCCAAATCGATGGGATCGCGCTCGATGGGCACCTCGTGATAGGCAAAATCGGCATTGAACATATCGCCGGTCCGCAGCCAGCTTGCTACACCCGCATAGCGCTTGTCGGCACAATAGGCCTTGTTATAGCGAATGGCGCGGCCGATCTGGCGCGATTTAAAATTGTAGCCAAACGCCGCGCCCGCCGAGACACCCACCATATGGTCGCAGGTCAAACCGTGCTCCATCCAAACGTCGAGCACGCCCGCCGTATACATACCGCGGTAGCCGCCTCCCTCGAGCGCGAGCCCCACCGTGCGCGTCGTATCCGGCTGTGCCATGCGACCATCTCCGTTCCTGCGTTTAAAACCGGGACAAGTATACCCGTCAACATATAGCGTCTCAGTCGCATTTTTATCGAACATCGCATCGTCGCGCTACCGCTTGTCGAATAATAGCCGCCCACAGTATGTGCACCCATATCCCCGCTCTCGAGGAAAGCGGCTTTATGGTGACGCTCGACAAGCACATTTGGCAGATTGCGCCCACCGACCGCGATCAAGGCCGCAGTACGCAAATCATTTCATCGATGCTCGAAATGGCGCAGTCGCTCCATCTGCCCGTCGAGGTCGAAGGCGTCGAGACAAATGAGCAGGCGAACATGCTACGACAAATGGGCGCCCGCTACGCTCAGGGCTTCCTCTACTACCGCCCCATGCCGGCGAAGGATTTTGAGGCATTGCTCGATGGTGGCAATAACAACTGATACGCTCGCGTGCAAAACGCCACCGCCGAAGGAAGCATTTGTCCCCATTGGCTAACTTATATCCCCAATTCAAACCGAATTGGGGATATAATACAAACCGTTGTTCTGCCCAAGGAGGTTATCCATCATGAACGAGTCGTACCGCATGGGCGAGCAATCGATTATTGCCTATCTTCAGCGACTTGCGAATGGCATCTCGACCGCCGAACTCGATGTTGCCGCACTGCCTGCTGAGCTACGCGCCGTTGGTGAGCAACTGCAAAAGACGCATGCCATCCTGCAACAAGAGCGCCAGCTGCTTGAACGCAACGCCTATATCGATCCGCTCACCAACTTGGGCAACCGCAACGGATTCGACCGTCACGTCGAGCAACTCTGGCGCAAAGGCGACCCCTTCACCTGCGCCTATATTGACATCGACCATCTCAAGCATTGCAATGATAGGTTTGGCCACGCCGAAGGCAATCGCTATATTCTGAGCATCTGCCGCACGTTCTCCGAAACCATGGAGCACGATGAGATGCTGTTCCGTATCGGTGGAGACGAGTTTGTGCTCATCTCGCTCTCCGCAAACGAGACTGAACTCGAGCAGCGCTTGGAGCAGGTACGTACCGGGCTGATCGAGGCGAGCTCAGGCGGCAAGGCGCCCATGATCGGCAGCTTTAGCTTTGGCTGCTCGCGCGTCGACCCGCTTGCCGGCGACACGCGTCGCCAGATGACGATGGATGCCGATCGCAAAATGTATCGCTACAAGCTCATGCACCGCGTGCAGCAACCGAAAGACAATGACGCGCCGCAACGCCCAATCGTCGATCAGCTTCCTTGCAACGACCGGGTGTTCCAAGCGATCTCCATGAGCTCCGAGACGCGCTATCCGTTCATCCTTAACCTCGATACGGGCGAATCACAATGGTCGGTTAACGCCGTGCGCGATTTTGACCTGCCCTCCCAGCACCCTTTTAACTCACTCGACATGTGGCTCGCCCGCGTCCACCCCGAGGACCGCGACAACGTACGCGCCGAGCTCGACATGGTGATAAACGGCATGTGGCACTTCCACTACATGCAGTACCGCGTTATGGATGCTACCGGAGCGTACGCGCTTTGCGACTGCACGGGCTACCGCTTGGACGGCACCGATACCGAGCCTAACATGTACGTGGGCATTATCATCAACCGCAGCCTGGCGGATACGACTGACTCGGTAACGGGCCTGGGCGATGTCCACGCCCTGGTCAGCGCCATTGGCGAAATGCGCCGCGTGGCGCGCGAGGCAGGCTTTATTGCCATTAAGGTTGACGATATCGCCGAGGTCAACGCCCGCTTTGGCTTTGATGCGGGCGACCGCGTGCTCGCCGAAAGCGCAGCGTGCCTCATGGATTGTTCGCGCGGCAAGGGTCGCCTGTTCCGCTCGACGGGGCCAACGTTCGTGGCACTCTTCGATGAGCTCGGCCCCGAGGCAATCGACGAGATCGCAAGCGACATCGAACGGTTCCTGGGTTCTCCCGTGCTCATCGGCTCGCTTGAATATCAGCCGCCCATTCGCGTGGCCACGCTCCATCTGGACGCTGTCGATCGACAGCCCGTTTCCATTTTGAACGAGCTCAAAGCGTTGCTTAAAGAGGCAGTACAGGTACCGGGCACCAAGCTGGACTAGCGTCGTGGGGCGCATGATGGTTATTTTCCGATCTCAGGCGAACACATTGAGCAAATAGGTCGTACCCACAGTTAGCCGAACACCCCTGCAGTCCCTCCCGGGGCCCGGGGGCACCGTTTTCGATACTCTTGGTTTCCTTTACCCGATGCAAATAAGTGCTCAACAACATAAAACCTATCCCCCGCCACGGATATGCCGTCGAGTAAATCTGTTAAGCCAACCCTATCAACTTCTTTTGACAATTGGCTGTATTGGTCCATTTTGTCGTCCATCCCGCTTCCGCTGTCTATCGCCTCATAAACACAAACCTAACGAGCCGCACGAACGACAAAGAGGCCAAGCTGAACAGAAGTAGAACCAAAACTTCAAAAACACTGGTATTCCAATCGCGTACCCAGCCCTCTACCGCCCACAAGAAAAACAGCAGCCCCATCCATAACGTCACAGAAGAAATCAACTTTGCGTAAGGGCGTATATCAATCCCGCTCTCCCTTTTTGTGACATCATATCCAGCAATTGAGCTGAGCCATCTTCCTCTTCTGTATTGGATTGAAAGAAGAATCAGGGCAATCGAAGTTATCAAACAGACAGCATCCTCTGTTTCCATAGAACTTCCTTTGCTTTCCGTCCTAGCTGCGCGTTCACAATCGAATCAAACCAAGTGTGAATTACTCGATAGCAACCGCCCTAGTATAAATCATAGCCTCCGCAGCAGCCCGCCTTCCAAGATCTCAAAGCTCGCCATCGAGGGCGACCTTGATTCTCATTTTCATTGCAACAGCCTCAGGACTCAGCGAGGGCGACCCGCCCAGACCCCTTACAATCTGCTCGCACGAGGCCCCGCACTCCAACATCCTCTGGACCGTATCCCGCACGTACCTGGTGGGCGAGCCTGCCGTGGGCCCTCGGGGCCGGCATCGCGCCCCACGCCATCCGCCCGCTCATGCGATAATCCTCTGCATAAGTCATCGACAGCAGAGGGAGTTTGTGATGAAGGTTCTTTTAGTCAACGGTAGCCCCAAGGCAAACGGCAACACCGCTCGCGCGCTTGCCGAAGTCGCCGAGCAATTGCATGCCGAGGGTATCGATACCGAGGTGTTCCAGCTGGGCGCCAAGCCCATTCGCGACTGCATTGGCTGTGGTCAGTGCGGCAAGCTCGATTGCCGCTGCACCTTTGACGACGACGTGGTCAACGAGCTCATTTCCACCGCCGAGCAGGCAGACGGCTTTGTCTTTGGCTCGCCCGTCTATTACGCGCACCCCAGCGGCCGCATCCTCTCGGCCCTCGACCGTGCGTTTTATGCTGGCAGCAAGGCCTTTGCGCACAAGCCGGGCGCCTCTGTCGCCGTTGCCCGCCGCGGCGGCACGTCGACCACGTTCGATGTACTCAACAAGTACTTCACCATCAACCAGATGCCCGTGGTCGCCTCCACCTACTGGAACAACGTCTTTGGCGCTGCGCCGGGCGAGGCTGCCCAGGATGCCGAGGGTCTGGCCACCATGCGAAACATCGGCAAAAACATGGCCTGGCTCCTGCGTTGCATCGAGGCAGGCAAGGCTGCCGGCATCGAAGCCCCCGAGGCCGATCGCGAGCGCACCAACTTCATTCGTTAGAACGGGAGCCGATAAGTGAACGTGCAAATTTTTGGGACCAAAAAGTCCTTCGATACCAAGAAGGCTCAGCGCTTTTTTAAGGAGCGCCGCATTAAGGTGCAGTTTATCGACCTTAAGGAAAAGGAGATGAGCAAGGGCGAGCTCACGAGCGTGATGCAGGCGGTCGGCGGCATCGACAAGCTGCTCAACCCCAAAGCCAAGGACGAGGAGACGCTCGCGCTCATCCAGCACCTCACCCCTAGCCAGCGCTTCGATAAACTGCTCGAGAATCAGCAGGTTCTAGCCGAGCCCATCGTGCGCAACGGCAAAAAGGCCACCGTCGGTTATTGCCCCGATGTGTGGGGAGCCTGGGAGTAGCCTGTGTTATTTGCCGGCGCGTGGGTATAAGAGCAGGCGTTTGGCATAAGATTTAACTGTAAGCCATGTCTAACAAAGGAGGGCACATGCCCAACAAACCCGTGAAGATCATCATGCTTACCGGATACCTCGGTGCCGGCAAGACCACGCTGCTCAACCACATCCTCGCTAACGACGGCGGCATCCGCGCCGCCGTGATCGTCAACGATATCGGCGAGATCAACGTCGACGCCAGCCTCATCGCCGACGGCGGCCTTTCCGAGACCGACGACCTCATCCCGCTCACCAACGGCTGCATCTGCTGCACGCTTTCGGACGACCTTGCTAACCAGCTGCAGGGCATCGCCGATTCGGGCGACTTCGACTACATCATCATCGAGGCTTCGGGCATTTGCGAGCCTATCCCCATCGCCTACACCATCTCGAGCTTCTGCGACGAGGCCAAGGTGGGCGGCGAGCCCAAGCTCGCGCTCGACAACATCGTGGCCGTGGTCGATTGCGCCCGCATGTACGACGAGTTCAACGGCGGTCGCGACCTGCTGGCCGAGGATATCGACGAGGACGACATCGAAAGCCTGCTCATCCAGCAGATCGAGTTCTGCTCCACGCTGATCCTCAACAAGACCGATACCGTGACGCCCGAGCAGATCGCCGAGCTCAAGGCCATCGTGCGCAGCCTGCAGAAGGACGCCGTGATTGTCGAGGCCCAAAACGGTGAGGTTCCCATGGAGGAGCTGCTCGACACCGACCGCTTCGACTTTATGCGCGCCTACAACTCCGCCGCCTGGATCGAGGCCATGGAGCATCCCGAGGAGCACGACGACCCCGAGGTGCTCGAGTACGACATCGAGACCTTTGTGTACTCGCGCCGCAAGCCGTTTGACCTGCAGAAGTTCACCAATTTTGTTGAGCAGGAGTGGCCCGACGAGGTCATCCGCGTCAAGGGTCCGCTGTGGCAGACCGGCGATCCGGACATGTGCTACATGTTTGAGCAGGCCGGCCACCAGATGCGCCTGATGGAGAACGGCCTGTTTGTCGATTCGGCGCCCGAGGGCGAGAAGCAGAAGATCATCGACGAGAACCCCGAGATCATGCAGATTTGGGACGACGAGACGGGCGACCGCATGACGAGCCTGTGCATCATCGGCCGTCACATGGACAAGGATGCGCTCATCGCCTCCCTCGATGCCTGCCTGACCGACTGGCACCGCGCCTAGGTTTATCCAAGCGGGCATTTTTCCGCCTATGTAACCGCCAAACCACCACGAAGGTGCTCTTCGTGGTGGTTTTTCGTTCTGAGCCAAGGAGATTCATGTTCAACATTGTGCTGTATGCGCCCGAGATTCCGGCCAATACGGGCAATATCGGCCGTACCTGCGTGGTCACCGGCGCCCGCCTGCATCTGGTGGAGCCGCTGGGCTTCTCGCTCGACGACAAAACGGTACGTCGCGCCGGCCTGGGCTACTGGCAAAACTTGGACGTGACGACCTATGCCGGCTGGGAGGATTTCCTTGCACGCAACGGTCTCTCCCCTGCCGACGAGCGCCTACATCTGCTGACCAAAAAGGCACGCCGCACCTATGCGCAGAGTACCTACCACGACGGCGACTACTTGGTCTTTGGCAGCGAGAGCTCGGGCATTCCCGAGCCACTGCTCGCCGCGGCGCCCGAGCGCTGCGAGCGCATCCCTATGCTGCGCGATTGCGACTCGCTCGATAACGCCGAGGCTTGGGAAGCCCACGAGGAATCGCTCGGACATACCGAGGACAGCCACGAGGCTATCCTTCAACAGGACATCTGCGGCAACTTCGTCAACCCGGACGACTACCGCATCAGCGCCCTCAACCTCTCCAACAGCGCCGCCATCGTCCTCTACGAAGCCCTGCGCCAAACAGGCTTTCCGGGAATGTGACAAAGGAACTGTCCCTTTGTCACATTCAAGCGCCGCGCCGATGGCGCACACGCCTAATTGATGCTCTAGATAAAAAGCCCTCACTTTTAATCAGAATTAACTAAAGTAAAATGAAGTTAAACGGCGCTGTGAAAGGAGAGCTTTGTGGAATATCTCGAGAACCCGTTTACCCCTAGCTTTGGCGAGGTTCCTGCCCATCTCGCTGGCAGACAACAGATTATTCGGGATTTGGACCGTGCCTTCTTGAGCCAGCGCAGGCGCCCAGAATTGACCTCGATCTTCTCAGGCGCACGTGGAACCGGTAAAACCGCTCTCATGTCGTCGCTCGCGACAAGGGCGGAATCCCACGGCTGGATTGCCGTAAAGACAACCGCGCTCCCGGGAATGCTTGAGGAAATCGAGTTCGGGGCGAAACGTGCTGCCGGCCATCTTATCGACCCGTCTAACAACTTCGAAGTCACCGGTCTCGGAATTGCACCGCTCGGCAGCATCGAGGTCAATCGCGTTCACGATGCCTCAACCTGGCGTTATCGCATGAGCGACATCATCGACCAGCTCAACGAGGCTGGCACCGGTCTGCTCGTTACGGTTGACGAGGTGGACCCGACACTCGACGAGATGATTCAGCTCGCAGCGTCGTATCAGCACTTTGTGACCGATGGAAAACGCGTCGCCCTGCTCATGGCGGGACTTCCCAACAACGTATCGACGCTACTAAACCACAAGACGGTCTCGTTTCTTCGCCGCGCCCAACAATATCATCTGGGTCGCATTGCCGACTATGACGTGCGCGAAGCCTTGATTCGCACAATTCAGGAAAACGATCGCCTGGCAGATGCTGAGGGAATCGATAGAGCCGTTCGCTCGATCTCTGGTTTTCCCTTCCTATTGCAACTCGTAGGCTACCGTGCCTGGGATCTCACAAGCGATTCGAAGGAAATCTCGTCACGCGACTTTGACCTGGGAATCAAAATCGCGCGCGACGAGATGGACGACCGAATTCTCGCGGCAACCTATCGGGAACTCACTGCAGAAGACAAGCGATTCCTCATCGCCATGCTCGATGACGAGGAAGAGTCCACCACCGCCGACCTTGTCGAGCGCCTTAAGCGTTCGCCGCAGCAGGTCTCCCGCTACCGACGCCGCATGATAGACGCCGGCATCATTGGGGAACGTGGGCGCGGAATCGTCGCTTTTGAATTGCCATTCTTCCGCGACTATCTCGCCGCTCAATGCGTGAAATAGAATTCAATGTGACAAAGGGGCAGTCCCTTTGTCACATCGCCTATAGGTAGCGGCCGGTAATGCTCTTGGAGCAGGCCGCGATATCCGCCGGCGTGCCGGCGCAGACGATTTGCCCGCCGGCGTCGCCACCGCCTGGGCCCATGTCAATCACATAATCGGCGTTACGGATAAGGTCGAGATCGTGTTCAATCACGATAACCGTGGCGCCCTTGGCAACAAGGCCGTCGAACACGCTCAGCAACACCTGAACATCGAGCGGATGTAGTCCAATCGTGGGCTCGTCGAACACAAATACGGCATCATCCTGCACGCGGCCCATCTCGCTCGCGAGCTTAAGGCGCTGTGCCTCACCGCCCGAAAGCGCCGGTGTGGGCTCGCCAAGCGTAAGATAACCCAGGCCCAGGTCGTGCAAGGTCTGCAAGCGCGCCTGGACTTTCTTGAGTCCCACCGTGGCGTCGAGGGCCTCGTCCACGCTCATGTCCATGAGCTGCGGCAACGTAAGCAAGCTCCCGTCCTTGCCCTCGCGATGGATATGCGAAGCTGCGTCTGCATAACGTGAGCCGCGACATGCCGGGCAGACGATCTCGACATCGGGCAAAAACTGCACGTCGAGCGATATCGATCCCGTGCCATCACACGTAGGGCAGCGCAAGGCGCCGGTATTGTAGCTAAAGGCACCCGCCTTGTAGCCGGCCGCCTTGGCCTCGAGCGTACGGGCGAAGGCGCGACGCAGCTCGTCATGGATGTCGGCATAGGTCGCTACCGTCGAGCGAACATTGGCGCCGATGGGCGTGGCGTCAATCAGGTTTGCGCGGCCAATGCCCTCGGCATCGACCCAACACACGTGCCCCGGCAAGCGCTCGCCAGCTGCCTGCGCCTTAAGCGCCGGGATGAGCGTCTCGAGCACCAACGTCGTCTTGCCCGAACCCGAAACACCCGTAACCGCGACCAAGCGACCGCGCGGAATATCGACTTCGAGCGGCTTGACGGTATGGATGGTATCGGTCGCCATGCGGATATGGCCCTGGTCGAACATTTCGTCGTCAGTCACCTGCGGACGCAAGCGCTTGGGCTCGGCGCGCAAAAACGGCGCGATACGGCTGTCCTGCGATTGCTCGACCTCGTCCACCGTGCCCGCGGCGATTACACTGCCGCCGCCTGCTCCGGCAACGGGGCCCATCTCGACCAGATAATCAGCCTCCACCAGCACACGTGTATCGTGGTCGACAACAACCACGGTATTGCCGTCATCCACCAGGTCGCGCATTACGCCCACCAAGCCGTCGACATTGGCAGGATGCAAGCCAATTGAGGGCTCGTCCAGCACATAGAGCACGCCTGTCGATCGGTTGCGCACCACGCGGGCGAGTTGCACGCGCTGGCGCTCACCCGTGGAGAGCGTGGCACCGGCGCGATCGAGCGAAAGGTAATCGAGACCCAGGTCGACCAGACGACGAGCCGTGCTCAAAAACGAATCGCAGATATCCGTCGCCATGGGCCGCATCTCGGCCGGCAAGGATGCGGGCACCCCGCGCACCCACTCGATCGCATCACCAAGCGTCATGGCCGCGGCCTGAGCCAGATTGATACCGCGCACCTGGGGCTGGCGCGCAGCCTCGGAGAGACGCGTGCCGGCGCAGTCACGGCATGGTCCCTCGTGCAAAAAGCGAGCCACACGCTTAAGCCCCTTATCGTCCTTAACCTTGGCGAGCGCATTCTCAACGGTATAGACGGCGTTGTAATAGGTAAAGTCGAGCGGCGTGGCGCCCTCGCCGTTTTTGGGAACGTAGAGAATGTGCTTCTTAACCGCCGGGCCGTGAAACACGATGTCGCGCTCTTGAGGCGTGAGCTGGTTAAACGGCACGTCGGTGCGCACGCCCATCTCGCCGGCCACCTGCTTCATCAGGTCCCACATGAGCGTGCCCCAGGGAAGCACCGCACCCTCGTTGATGGTCTTTGACTCGTCGGGCACCAGGCTCGCCTCGTCTACCTCGCGCATGACACCGGTGCCGCCGCAGGTAGGGCACGCACCGCCGCTATTGAAAGCCAAATCCTCGGCACTCGGCGCGTAGAACTCGCGGCCGCATGTCGGACACGTGAGCGACAGGCCCGCAGCCACGTTAAGGCTCGGCTCCACACGCGCCCCGCAATGCGGGCACACGTGATGGGCGCAACGGCTAAAGAGTAGACGCAGGCTATTGTTGAGCTCGGTCATGGTGCCAAAAGTGGAACGCACGCCCGGCACGCTCGGACGCTGGTGCAGCGCGAGCGCCGCCGGCACGTGCAAGACCTCATCCACCTGGGCATGTTCGGCCTGCGTCAGACGACGGCGGGTATAAGTGCTAAGCGCCTCCAGATAGCGGCGCGAGCCCTCGGCATAAAGAACCCCGAGTGCCAGCGAACTCTTGCCCGAGCCCGACACGCCGGCAATACCCACGAGCCTTCCCAGCGGGATATCAATATCGATGTCCTTGAGGTTATGGACACGTGCGCCACGCACCTCGATAGCACTTGGTTGTTGCGACACCGTCATCACTCCCCTTCTGCCCGCCCGCGCCAGTCTTCGCGGGTCAAAAACGTAAAGTACTCGGTACGCACATCGCCCATCAGCTCGCAGGACACGTCGCGTTCAACGTGATGAGGCACGAAGCCGCATTTTTGCTGAACGCGTAGCGACTTGTTATTGCCCTCGTAGTATCCGCACCAAAGCGCCTTGCAGCCAAGCGTTTCGAACGCATAGCGCTGCATGGCTCGTACCGCTTCGGGAGCAAAGCCTCGGCCCCAGAATGGCTTGGCGATCCAATAGCCCACTTCGAGTTCGAGACCGTCATCTCGACGGTTTGACTCGCAGCGAGACGGCATGAGACCGATGCTACCCACGGGCTCATCCGTCGCAGCCAGGCAAACGGCAAAGGTATGGGGTGCCGCAAAAACTGTCCGAATGATCTCCCTGCTCTCCTCAATGCTTCGATGGGGCGGCCAGCCCGCAGCCGGTCCCACGTCCGGGTCGCTCGCATATGTAAACAGGATCGCCGCATCCGTCTCGCGCCACGGACGAAGCGTCAATCGCTCAGTTTGAATCACCATGTTTTGACCTCACATCTATCGATGTGACAAAGGGACCGTCCCTTTTCACATTACTCGTGCCATAAAACGCGTTCGCGGATGTACTCGCCCAGCATGGGCACGGTAAACCGGACGAGGCCGTATCCGGCAGCCTCGATGACGCGCTCGCGAATCAGACTTGCGCGATATTTACTCGCCCAGCTTTGGGTGCGATCGCAACGCTCAATGATATCCGCCATGCGCGTCGGTTTGCCCTCGTCAGCCGCCATGGCCTCGATAAAGAGACGCTGCGGACTGCGCAACCCGTAATACAAGGGAGCGTCGACCGCTTCATAGAACTCAGAGACGGCATCGGCGTAGCCAGCCTCGACATCGCACACTTCAATGGCCTGCGAGCCACGCCGGACAGCAGAGCGCCACATGTAATAGCCCACCAACTGAACCATATAGGGATGCCCCATGCTCTTGCGCGCCGCAAGGTCCGCCGTCTCCGCATCAACGTAAAGACCAGCGTCTTTGACCGTCTGGATATATGAATCGCGCACTTTGGGCAAAGAAATCGCCCCCAGCGTACGCTGCTGGGCGCGGCGCAAAAACGTCACGCTCGGCTCTTCGAGCAGATCGTCAACCATACTGGGTAAGCCGGCAAAAACCAGCGCAAGACCGCGCTGGTCGCTATCGGGCAAGCCCGTGGCGTCCTGGTCTCCCAGCACCTGCTGATAGAGAACGGCGAGAGCCGCCAGTTCCTCGATAGACGCAGATTGAGCCTCGTCAATCGCAAACAGGATGCCCTTACCTGGACCGAGCTTCTTGAGGCGCTCGTTGACCAGTCCTCGCAACGTCTCACCCTTTGCTCGCGCCGCCTCGACCGACATCCGGCCAAACGACGGACCGAGCTCCATTGACGTCACAACGGGTTTATTCGAGCGAAGCGCGTCGGCCAAGCGATCGCATAAGCCAAGCGAAGCGGAATCGGAGACAACCGCCCATCCGCGCTCATTGGCTAGACGTTGCAGCTCCCGCAGGAGAACCGTCTTGCCACAGCCGCGGTTTCCCGTAATGAGCATGAGCCTACCCGGCGCTCCGGCGCCGTTATCGAGTCCTTCCTCGAAATCTTCGATGACCGACTCGCGACCGATGAGTATCGGAGGCCGCTTGCCAGCCGTGGGCTTAAAGGGATTTGGATTCATGTCGGCCTCCTCGGATTGGCAAAGGCTGGCAATAGTTATACCAATTTATACCGAGTTATACCAATAGCATGTGACAAAGGAGTTGTCCCTTTGTCACATGTGGCCAAAAAACTCTGCGTCTGCCGCTCGCCAAGGGCGGAAGGTGGCGGGATCGATCTTTACGTGCGCCGCGGCGGGTACGTCGTACCATTTGACCGTATAGCCGGCGCCGTGGGCGCAAAAGACCGAGTCGGGCGTATTGGGCAGATCGGCCTCGGGCTCGTAGGCGGCCGCCTCGATGACGCGCTCGGCATCATGGCAAGCCGCATAACCGGCAAACTCAAGGTACAAATGCCCGCGGCCGCTCGTGTAGGCAGCCACCTCCAGCGCATAATCCTGTACCTCGGATGCCGGCACACGACCCACAAGCTTCGCCCGATCGCCCGCCATCGCCGGCGGCTCGTACTCGGCGCCCATGCGCGTGACGTCCGAGAGCGCCCTGCCCACGCACTCCCCCGGCACCTCGAGCTCAAAGTGGTACCACGGCTCCAACAGCACCGCCGCACCGGCCTCACGCACCCGCATCAAGCCCTGGCGAATCGCGCGGTACGTTGCCTGGCGAAAGTCGCCGCCCTCGGTATGCTTGGCATGCGCACGGCCGCCCGTGAGCGTAATGCGCACATCGGTGATGGGCGAGCCGGTCAGCACGCCCAGGTGGTCGCGCTCCATGGCATTGGTGAGCGCCAAACGCTGCCAGTTAAGGTCGAGCTCGTCGGTCGAGGCAATGGTACCAAACTGCACGCCCGAGCCCGCCGGTAGCGGCTCCAAGCGCAGGTGCACCTCGGCATAGTGGCGCAGCGGTTCAAAGTGGCCCACGCCCTCGACCGGCTGCGAGATAGTCTCCTTATAGAGAATGCCGCCGGGCTCAAACTCAATCGAAAGGCCAAAGCGATCGGCCAACACCCGCTGCACGACCTCGAGTTGCACGGCGCCCATCAACTGCAAATGAATCTGCTCAAGATGCGTGTTCCAGCTTACGCCGAGCATGGGGTCTTCGTCCGCCAACTCAGTCAATGCTTTGAACACCGTATGGACATCGTGTTCGCCCGGAAGCACCGTATAGGTAAGGACCGGCGCAATGACGGGTGCATCGCACCCGGGCTCCGCACCCAAGGCGTCCCCCGGGCGAACATGCGCAAGACCCGTCACGGCACAAATACCGCCAGCAGCAACTTCCTGGGCAAGCTCGTACTTCTCGCCGTTATAGATGCGTACCTGATCGACCTTCTGTTCCCACGCCTCGGCACTGGAACGCCCGCTGATCATCTGTTTTGCGCGCAGCGTGCCGCCGGTCACTTTAACCCAAGCCAAGCGCTCGCCACGATCCCCGCGGCTGACACGATAGACGCGCGCGGCAAACTCCGGGAGCCACGCCTGCTCACGCATCAGCGCGCATATGCCATCCAGCAGCTCGTCAACGCCTTGGTCCTTGAGCGCCGAGCCGGCAAAGCAGGGAAAGAGCTTGCGCTCGGCAACCATGCGCGACAGCGTTGCGACAGAAAGCTCACCCGCTTCAAGAAACTCCTCGAGCGCTTCCTCGTCTAACGCAGCAGCATACTCCTGAACGGCACCGCCCGCCAACAGTTCGCTGGCATCCAGGCAGCCCTCGGAAAGACGTTGCCCAAGTTGTGCCAGCAAAACCTCGCGGCCGGGATTCTCCAAATCGATTTTGTTGATATAGATGAACGTCGGAATGTCATAGCGCGCAAGCAGGCGCCACAGGGTTTCGGTGTGCCCTTGTACGCCGTCGTTGGCGCCCACAACCAAAATCGCGTAGTCGAGTGCGCGCAATGTGCGCTCCGCCTCGGCCGAAAAATCCACGTGACCGGGGGCGTCCACGAGCATAACGTGGGTTTCACCGTGGTCGAGCACAGCCTGCGACGAGAAAATCGTGATGCCACGCTCGCGTTCGATAGTGTTGGTATCCAGGTGCGAATCGCCGTCGTCCACACGGCCGCGCTTGCGAATACGACCTGCGTTGAACAACATGGCCTCGGCCAGCGTGGTCTTGCCGGCATCGACATGCGCCAAGACTCCAACGACCGCTTGCTTTGACATGGCTCTCCCCTTATTGCAGGTTGATTTCCGATCTCAGCCGAACACATTGAGCAAATAGG
>NZ_QROZ01000009.1:0-55062 GCF_003475205.1 Collinsella sp. AF36-3AT
GATGAATATGGGAGGTGTTCGGATGAAGTTGCCAATCAAGGGAGGTGCAGTGACAGAAAAAATTTATCTTAACAGGGTTGCTTTTGGGAATTTGATATGCTATACTATAAAAATCCAAGCAAAGGAGTTTATCAATATGCGGCAAGGTATTCTTAAATAAAATTTGATAATGGGAACAAAGACAAACGTCCTCAAGGAGAGGGCTTGGTTTTTGTACCCAATTTTAGAATACTTTTGCCTTTTCATTTCATATCGTGATAGACAACGGCCAGCCTTGGCCGCAGTTTTCATGTGTGTCCTACCTATCATCCCCAGCGGTAAAAGTATTTGTCGCTGGGGATTTTTGCGCCCTTCTGGGCCTTGTATGGAGGACAATCATATGAAAATCATCAATATTGGCATTCTTGCTCATGTAGACGCAGGTAAGACGACCTTGACGGAGAGCCTGTTATATACCAGCGGAGCAATCGAGGCGCTCGAGCCGTGGGAACAGCGCGAGATCATGCGCTTGGTCGGTAAGTTCTCCCATGTTCTTAACGAAGAGTGCGAGGCATTTAAACGGCAAGTGGCCGCCGAGAACGAGGCTGACGACAAAGGCGAAGGGGAGACATGCGACTCTTAATGAGATTTATGAGGCCGTATCGCGGGCTGATTGCGGTGACGCTGTTTGTACTGCTGATAGATAACGTCGGCACGCTGCTGGTGCCTACGATGCTGGCGAATATGGTCAATACTGGTATCACGACGGGTGATATCGACTACATCTTGCGCAACGGCGTGTATATGCTCATCGCGACCGGCATGGCCAGCGGTGGTGCGGTGCTGGGCTGTTATCTTTCGGCCCGTCTGGCGGCCAATGTGGCCTGCGACATTCGCAACGCCGTCTACGATAAGTCGCTCGAGCTGTCCGCCAGCGACTTTGAGCGCTTTGGTACGGGTTCGATGATCACGCGCTCGCTCAACGACATCAACGTGATCCAGCAAGCGATCCTGCAGACGATTCAGCTGGTGTTACCGGTACCGTTCTTGGCCGTGGCGGGCATCATCTTTGCCTGGTTTATCGATCCTGCCATGGGCACGCTGCTGGGCGTGGTCGTTGCGATCTTGCTGGTGGCGGCGGTCTTTACCGTTGCCAACGCCGCGCCGATCTTTATGCGCCTGCAGAGCTTTATCGACCGCATGAACGTGGTGCTGCGCGAGAACATCGTGGGCGTGCGCGTCATCCGCGCATTTAACAAGGAGCGCCACGAGGAGCAGCGCCTGGACGAGGTGTTTAGCGATTACGCAGCCAATGCCATCAAGGTCAACCACCTGTTTGTGGGTCTCGACAGCTCCAGCTTCTTTTTGATGAATATCGCCGAGGTGGCGGTGCTGTGGGTGGGCGGCAACCGCGTGGGCGTCCATGCCATGCAAATCGGCAGCATCTCGGCCGTGCTGGAGTACGCGATCCTGATCCTGTTCTTTGTGATGATGGCGCAGGTGGTGGTGCTGACGCTTCCGCGTGCCGCGGCGTGCCTCAGCCGTGCACAGCAGGTGCTCGAAATCGAGCCGAGCATCGTGGACGGTAAGGCTACGCTGGGCGACGGGACACCTGAGTCCGCAGATGGGGCCGACACGGTGGCCGTGTTCGACCACATGTCGTTTCGCTTTGACGATGCCGACGAGGACACCCTGTACAACCTGAGTTTTGCCTGCCGCCGCGGACAGACGACCGCGATCGTGGGCTCGACGGGCTCGGGCAAGTCAACGGTGGCCAAGCTCTTGCTTCGCTTCCACGATGCCACGAAGGGCGCCATTCGCCTGAACGGCGTCGATCTGCGCGACCTTTCGCAAGACGATATCCGCGGGCGTATCGCCTATGTGCCGCAGAAGGCATGGCTGTTCTCGGGTACGTTGGCGAGCAACCTGCGCTTTGGCAACGAAGACGCGACCGAGGCTGACATGCTCCATGCGCTGGAGGTTGCCCAGAGCACCTTTGTGCTCGACCAGCCCCAGGGGCTCGATACGCCGGTGGCCCAGGGCGGCACGAACTTCTCGGGTGGTCAGCGCCAGCGCCTGGCGATTGCCCGCGCACTCATGAAGCACGCTGATCTGTATATCTTCGACGACAGTTTTTCGGCCCTGGACTTTAAGACCGATGCGGCACTGCGCCATGCGCTACAGGACGAGACGCGCGATGCCGCGGTGCTCATCATCGCCCAGCGCATCTCGACTATTTTGCATGCCGATCAGATTGTGGTGCTCAAGGACGGTGAGGTCGTGGGCCTAGGCACGCACGACGAGCTCATGGAAACCTGTGAGGTGTACCGCGCTATCGCGGAATCGCAGATGAAGGGAGGTGAGTAGCATGACCGAGGAGCTCAAGAAGTGGAGCATCGCCGATGACGCCGCGGCTGCAGAAACAGTCGAGGAGACGGGCGCCACGTCCGACCTGGACGAAAACGCCAAGGCAGCGGCGGAGCGCGAGGCTCGCCGCCAGGCACTCTACGAGGAAAACGAGCGCGCCGAGGACGAGCGCGCCCGCGCCGAGGCGGAGCGCATGCGCGACGTTGACGACGAGGACGAGGACGAGACGCCCCGCGACACCTGGGCGACGGTGCGCCGCCTGTGGAGCGAGGCCGCCGGCGACCATTGGCGCTTCTATATCGTGTTCGCGAGTATCGTGTTCTATGCCATCTTTAACACCGCGGCGCCGGCTTACAGCGCCCGCGTGATCGATGAGCTGTGGGGGCACATGAAGCTGGCGTTTGCCAACAACACCACCTTCAGCATTACCTGGGAGAACTGCGGCAGGACCATCTTTATCTACTTTATGATCTGGACTGCCGCCGCCTCGTTCTACGCGCTCCAGAGCTTTTTGATGTCGAGCGTGGCCGAACGCCTCAACCTGCGCCTGCGCAACCGCATCGCACAAAAGCTCAACCGTCTGCCGCTTGCCTACTTTGACGCGCATCGTCCCGGCGAGGTCGTCAGCCGTGCGACCAACGACTTGGACAAGATGTCCGAGAGCATGCAACGCGGCTTGCTGCAGTTGCTGGTGTCGATCGGTACCGTGGTGGGCGCCGTGAGCGTGATGTTCGTGTTTAGCGTGCCGCTCACGCTCGTCTTTTTGTTCTTTACGGCGCTTTCGCTGCTGGTGACGAAGGTCGTGTCGCGCCGCACGCACGATGTGACGGGCGAGCGCCAGGAGTGGGTGTCCAAGATTACGAGCGCGGTCGAGGAGGGCTACTCGGGCCGTCTGGTGATCCGTGCGTTTAACCGCGAGCGCCAGAGCTCTGCCGAGGTGCACGAGGCTTCGAAGGAGCTGGCGCGCGTGAGCACCAAGGCCGACTTTATGATTAACGCCGTCGGCCCCGCGGTGCGCTTTATCGGCCGTTTGGCGCAGATCGTGATCGCGCTGGTGGGCTGCAGCATGCTGGTTGCCGGGCATATGACCGTCGGCGTGTTCCAGGCGTTCTTCCAGTTTATCAACGAGGCGTCCGAGCCCATGACGGAGCTGTCGTTTACCTTTAACTCGCTGCAGAGCGCACTGGCGAGTGCAGAGCGCGTGTTCGACCTGCTCGACGAGCCCGAGATGGAGGCCGATCCGTTGCCGGTGGCCGCCGCCAAGCTGCCGGGCAAAGTGGAAGGCCGTGTCGCTTTTGAGCATGTGCGCTTTGGCTATGCGCCCGACAAGCCGCTTATGCGAGACGTGTCGTTTACCGCCGAGCCGGGTCAGAAGATCGCCGTGGTGGGAACCACGGGTGCGGGCAAAACCACGCTCATCAACTTGCTCATGCGCTTTTACGAGATCGACGGCGGCCGCATTACGCTCGACGGCGTGGACACGAACCGTATGGACCGCGGCGAGCTGCGGCAGCAGTTTGGCATGGTACTGCAGGACGCTTGGCTGTTCGATGGCACGATTGCCGAAAACATCGCCTACGGCTGCCCCGAGGCAACGCGCGACGAGATCGTGGCGGCTGCGCGCGCCGCGCAGGTCGACTTCTTTGTGCGCACCATGCCGCAGGGTTATGACACGCGGGTGGCCAACGATGCCGAGAGCATTAGCCAGGGCCAGCGCCAGCTGCTGACCATCGCGCGCGTGCTGCTCAACAACCCGGCGATTCTCATCCTGGACGAGGCGACGTCGAGCGTGGACACGCGCACCGAGCTCGCCATCGGCCGCGCCATGGACGCGCTCATGCGCGGGCGCACCAGCTTTGTGATCGCGCACCGCCTGTCGACGATCGTCGATGCCGACCTCATCCTGGTCATGGATCGCGGCAATATCATCGAGCAGGGTACGCACAAGGAGCTGCTGGCTGCCGAGGGCGCTTATGCCGACCTCTACCTAAGCCAGTTCGCATAAGGTGACAAAGGGACAGTCCCGCATGTCACATCGAAAAGAAGGCGCGCCGGGGGCGGATTCCCTGGCACGCCTTTTGTGTTGGCGTTCATGCTGTGGCGGTTGCCCGCGGCCCTAGCGCTCGTCCACGAACTTGGCGACGAGGGCCTTGAGCTCGGCCACCTCTTGCTCGAGTTCCTTGACGCGACGGGCGTTTTCGGTGATGCCCTGACGGTTGAGGGCGCTCTGCTCGGCGGCATCGTCGGGCATGTACTCGCGATGCTGCTTGGCGTCGAAGCTCTCCTCGAACACGCGGCAGCCGTTGCGCTTGATGATGCGCCCGGGCACGCCCACGACGGTGCAGTTGTCGGGCACGTCCTTGACGACGACCGAGTTGCCGCCGATCTTGACGTTGTTGCCGATGTGGATGTTGCCAAGCACCTTGGCGCCCGTGCCCACGGTGACATTATTGCCCAGGGTGGGGTGGCGTTTGCCGGTCTCGTTGCCGGTGCCGCCGAGCGTGACGCCCTGGTAGAGCACACAGTTGTCGCCCACGATGGTAGTCTCGCCAATAACGACGCCCATGGCGTGGTCGATAAAGAAGTGCTTGCCGATCTGCGCGGCGGGATGAATCTCGACGCCGGTGATATGGCGGGTTAACTGCGAGAGCACGCGGGCAAGCGATCGATGGCCGTGTTCCCACAGCCAGTGTTCGGGCACATGATTCCACTTGGCGTGCAGGCCGGGGTAGGACAGGAAGATGACCAGGCCATTTTGCGCGGCAGGGTCCTGCGCCTGGACGGTCTTGATGTCCTCGCGAATGGTATTGATAAAGCTCACCGGCCGCCCTCCCTTAGCGCCATGGCAATGCGATTCAATAAAGTATAGCGATTCGCTAGGGATTAGGAAGGGCAATCTTGCTTTGCTTTAGGCGACAGGTGTCAGTTATGCAAACTTGCTGGTAATGAAGTAAGACTTTTGAGGGGTTTGGCCTGTCCTCGCGCCGCAACCGTATACTGGTCAACTTGGACGTGTCCGCGCCCACAACTGAGAGGTTTTACTTCATGGGTTTCATCAATTTTATCGCCGAGCTGCTTAAGGATCCGCGCACTGCGATCGCCAGCTGGATCGCCGCCGGCCCGCTCATGGCCTACGGCTGCGTGTTCCTGATCATCTTTATCGAGACGGGCGTGGTGTTCTTCCCGTTCCTTCCCGGCGACTCACTGCTGTTTGCCTCGGGCTTCTTTGCCCATAACGGCGGCTTTAACATCGTGGCGCTTCTGGCCACCGCATGGGCCGCGGCCATCCTGGGCGATCAATGCAACTTTATGATTGGTCACTTCTTCGGCAAAAAGATCATCGCCTCGGGCAAGGTGAAGGCCATGACGCCCGAGCGCATTAAAAAGTCCGAGGATTTCTTGGACAAGTGGGGTCACCTGGCCATCTTCCTGGGCCGCTTCTTCCCGTTTATTCGCACCTTTGTGCCCTTTATCGCCGGCATGGGCGGCATGCACTGGCGTAACTTTGTCATCTTTAACGTGCTAGGCGGCATTACCTGGTCGACGCTCTTTACGCTGCTGGGCTACTTCTTTGGTGGCATTCCCTTTGTGCAGGAGCACTTTGAGCTGCTAATCGTTGGCATCGTTGCCGTGTCGATCATCCCTACCGTGGTCGGTCTGGTTAAGGCAAAGCTGGGCAAAAAGAACGCGTAGCTCGAGCCGGCGCGCAAACCGTGCAGTCGAGGCCCGTCACCGCTTACGGTGGCGGGCCTTTTTGCTTCGGTCAAATGAAAATACTTTAGTTAGTTAAAGAAAAACGTTTTATCCTACGCGCGTGCGGAGTACAATCTCGTGCATGCGAATCGACGTGCCATCGGCTTCGATGCTGTTCGCGTGTCCCGTCCGGCTCTACGCTCCGGGCGTGCGACGTTGCGACGCGATCGGCCTCGGTCCTTGCGTGCGGGTTCGCGAGTATGCAACTGTGTATGTAAGGAGCGACATATGACTGTCGAGAAGAAGGATATCGATTGGGGTAGCCTCGGCTTTGGCTACATGAAGACCGATTACAGCTACGAGGCTCATTGGAAGGATGGCGAGTGGGACGAGGGCGGCCTGACCACCGACCACACCCTGCATGTCTCCGAGTGCGGTGGCATCTTCCATTACTGCCAGGAGGTCTTTGAGGGCCTGAAGGCCTACACCGCCGAGGACGGCAGCATCGTCTGCTTCCGTCCCGACATGAACGCCGAGCGCATGTATAACTCTGCCCAGCGCCTCGAGATGCCCCCGTTCCCCAAGGACAAGTTCGTTGAGGCCGTCAAGCAGGTCGTTTCTGCCAACGCCGCCTGGGTTCCGCCCTTCGGTTCCGGCGCGACCCTGTACGTGCGTCCGTTTATGATCGGTTCCGGTGACGTGATCGGCGTGGCTCCCGCTCCTGAGTACACGTTCCGCATCCTCGTGACCCCGGTCGGTCCGTACTTTAAGGGTGGCCTTAAGCCCGTTAAGCTGCGCGTTTCCGAGTACGACCGCGCCGCACCGCACGGCACCGGCAACATCAAGGCCGGCCTCAACTACGCTATGTCCCTCAAGCCCACGATGGAGGCTCACCGCGAGGGTTATGCCGAGAACCTGTATCTCGACTCCGAGTCCCGCACCTATGTCGAGGAGACCGGCGGCGCTAACGTGCTGTTCGTGAAGGAGGACGGCACCCTCGTCGTTCCGCAGTCCCACACCGACTCCATCCTGCCCTCCATCACCCGCCGTTCGCTCGTTCAGGTCGCCGAGGATCTGGGCATGACCGTCGACCAGCGTCCCGTCGAGTGGGCCGAGGTCAAGGCCGGCACCTTCGTTGAGTGCGGCCTGTGCGGCACCGCTGCCGTCATCTCCCCGGTGGGCGAGATCGACAACAAGGTTTATGGTGCCGACGAGACCGTGACCTTCCCGGCTGGCTACACCGAGATCGGCCCCGTGATGAAGAAGCTTCGCGAGACCCTGACTGGTATCCAGTCCGGTGCTGTCGAGGATAAGCACAACTGGGTTTACACCGTCGCGTAAGCTGTCTTACCCATCCGGGCGGAGAGCAAGTTCCCTCCCGGCGCGTCCTCGGACATGCAAGAAGCCCTCGCTGCGCACTTCGTGCGGCGAGGGCTTTTTGCGTCCTGCGGAGTGCGCCGGGAGGGAACTTGCTCTCCGCCCTGCGGGCTCGGCGCTGCCGTTACAGGCAATATAGATCTGAATAAAGATGGTGCGCGGCCTTTTGGCCGCGCGTTGTGCGTGGATACGAAAAGGGCCCAAGGTTTGTGCCTTGGGCCCCAAAGGGTTGATGAACTGGCTTAAGACTCGGCCTTGTTGTTTAGAACTTGACGGTCGGGGCCTGGCGGGCTGCTTCGGCGGCCTCGAAGCCCTGGCGCTCCTTAAACTGGAAGATGCCGGCAAAGATGACAGCCGGGAACGTCTGAATGGCGTTATTGTAGCTGAGCACGCAGTCGTTGTAGCTCTGGCGTGCATAGCTAATCTTGTTCTCGGTATCCTCGAGCGATGCCTGCAGCTGCGTAAAGTTGGTGTTTGCCTTAAGGTCGGGGTAGGCCTCGGCCACGGCAAAGAGCTGGCGCAGCGCACCGGTCAGCACGTTGTCGGCTTCCATCTTGGCCTCGGGTGTGGTGGCCTTGACGGCGGTGTTACGCGCGCTGATCACGGCGGAGAGCGTCTCCTGCTCGTGCTTGGCGTAGCCCTTGACGGTCTCGACCAGGTTGGGGATCAGGTCGTTGCGGCGCTGCAACTGCGTATCGATGTTCTGCCAGGCGTTATCGATGCGGTTACGCTTGGTGACCATGTTGTTGTAGATGCCGGCGATGGCGCAGACAATCACAATGACAACAACGATGCCGATGATGACGGTAATCATGATGTCTCCGTTTCGAATGGCCGCGGCGGCATGCGCCAGCTGCCGTTGGTATAACGCTACTAGTATACCCGCAACGTTTTGCCGTGCCGAACTTTCCGGCAAGCGTTGTGTTTTCGGCGGGGTCGGCACCGGGGCAAAGCGCGCGAGGTACAGGTGTAAGATATGCGACAGATTGACGAGTGTTGTCTTTGCCCTGAGGATGGCGATACCAGTGGACCTTCGCATTAAGAAAACCTACCGCGCCCTGTTCGATGCCTTCACCGAGCTTCTCGAGGAGCATCGTTTTGAGGACCTGACGGTTGCCATGCTGTGCGACCGCGCCATGATTCGCCGCACGACGTTCTACAAGCACTTTCGCGACAAGAACGATTACTTTGCCTTTTATATCGATGAGCTTATGTCGGGTTTGCCGCAAAAACAGCCCGATGAGGCCGGTGCAGTGTCTGCCGAGGACGTGCGCGCGCTTCGGCACGCGATTTTGGACGATGCCATGGATTTGATTCTGGCGCACGAGCAGCTCATGGATAACATTTTGGCAAGCAGCATGTCGGGCATGTTGACCAACGTTATTTGCGACCGCATTGCTCGCTCCATCCGCGAGCGTGTGATGAACGTGCTTCCCGAGGATGCCCTGGCCCCCGTGTCGCTCGAGACGACGTCTGAGTTTGTCGCCGGCGGTATTATTCGACTTTTCACGATATGGTGGGAATCGGGCCACAATCTTGAGCGTCGACCTGAGATGGCCGACGTGGTCGATGCACTGTTTGAGCGGACCATGACGCCGGTGCATCACTAAAGTGGCGGAGAGAGGGGGATTCGAACCCCCGGAACGCTCTCGCGCTCAACGGTTTTCAAGACCGCCGCATTCAACCGCTCTGCCATCTCTCCGTGAGTCGTAATGATAGCATCGTTTTGAATTTGCAACAGGGAAGGCGAACGATGACGATCACCGAAATCGACGAGAAGTTCATGCGCGAGGCACTGGCCGAGGCGCGCGCCGCCGCTGCGGTGGGCGAAGTGCCCATTGGCGCTGTGGTGGTGCACGCGGGTGAGATTGTCGCGAGGGCGCATAATCGTCGCGAGCTCGACCAGGACCCTTCGGCGCATGCCGAGTTTGCGGCCGTGTGCGCCGCCGCCCAGGCGCTTGGCCGCTGGCGCCTTTCCGATTGCACGGTCTATGTGACGTTGGAACCCTGCTGCATGTGCGCGGGGCTTATGGTCAACGCGCGCGTGGGGCGCTGCGTGTATGGCGCGGCTGATGCCAAGGCGGGTGCGCTGGGCTCGCTGTATGACCTGAATGCCGATTCGCGCCTGAATCATCGGTTTAACGTGACGGCTGGGGTCTTGGCGGATGAATGCCGCGAGCTGCTGAGTAGCTATTTTGGCGGTCTGCGCGGAGCGGGCGGCGCTGATTGCGGTTGTGGGACCGATCTTGACGCGCACGCCGCTCACGCCGCAGCGCTTGCAGGTGCCGGTGAGGATGCTGGCACGGCGGTTGACTTTGGTCTTGCGCGCCGCCGGCCCCGCCGCGTGCTGCTGGCGATCGATTCCTTTAAGGGCAGCATGTCGAGTGCGCAGGCGGAGGCGGCGGTTGCCGAAGGCGTGCGCCGCGTTTGGTCCGATGCCGAGGTGCACGCATTGCCGCTGGCAGATGGTGGCGAGGGAACGCTCGATGCCGTTGCCGCGTGCGGCGGTGAGATTGTGACCTGCGAGGTGGCAGGTCCCTTTGGCGAGCGTGTGCCTACCCGGATGTTAGTGGACGGCGAGCACGAGTCGGCTGTTATTGAGATGGCCGAATCCGCAGGCATCGGGTACTCACCTTGCACGGAATCGGCGGCGCTTGCGGCTTCGACCTATGGCGTGGGCGAGCTGATGCTCCGTGCGGTTCGCAAGGGCGCAAAGACACTCTATATTGGTCTGGGCGGCAGCGCCACCAACGACGGTGGCGCCGGCATGCTGCAGGCGCTGGGCGCGCGTGTGGTCGATGATCGGGGCTGCGATGTCGCCCCCGGTCTTGCCGGCCTTGAGCAGGTGGCGAGCGTTGATTTGGCGCCAGCGCTGCAGACTTTGGATGACGCTCGTATCGTTGCGCTTTCGGATGTCGAGAATCCGCTCGTGGGGCGTCGGGGCGCATTGGCGGTGTTTGGCGGGCAGAAAGGCTTGCCGACGGGTGACGCCGAGGCACTGAGCAGGTGCGACAGCTGGATGGTCGGTTACGGTCGTCTGCTCGATACGGCAATTGTCGAGGCTCGGGCTCAGGGATTGTTGCGCGTGCCCGAGGGTGCGCGGACATTTTGCTCGGTGCTCGGCGTGCCCGGCGCGGGCGCTGCCGGTGGCCTGGGTGCCGCGCTGCTGGCGCTTGGGGCGGAGCTGCGTTCGGGCGTGGAGACGGTGCTCGATCTCGTGGGGTTTGACGAGCGCGTGCGCGATGTCGACCTGGTCATAACGGGCGAGGGTAATATGGACGAGCAGTCCGCCGCCGGTAAGGCGCCGGTGGGCGTGGCGCGCCGTGCCAAGCGGTGTGGCAAGCCGGTGGTCGCCGTCGTGGGTGGTCGCGCCGACAATCTGGACGCGGTGTATGGGCAGGGCATCGACCTTGTGCTGCCGGTCTGCCGCAAGCCCATGGACCTGGAGCAGGCACTCGATCCGCAAGAAGCCGCAACCAACCTCATCTGCGCCGGCGAGTCTGCCGCGCGAGCCTACGACCTCGGCCGCATCTAGAAAAGTAGTCTTTTTGCACTTCAGGTGCTGACGCTGTCATTCATGTGCCATTAGTAGATTGCTCTTCGTTCAGTTGTTCGCCAATTAATCCTGCCAATTAATTACCATTTCGGGCGAAGACGTGGATTATCTCCATGATGGGCCTCTTTGGGCATAATGTTGTCTTTAACTGTCCTTAATCAATAGATCGCTCTTGGAAAGAGAAGGCGACACCAGAGGGGGAGAAGGGAATTGGAGAGGAAAGTTTTCGGCGGGGGGGGGGCAGAGAGTCGCTGCTCTCTGCCTTGCGCTGGTTCTCGGCTTCGGATGTTTATCCGTTGGCGCGACGGCTGGTGTCGCATATGCGGCCACGGAATCGCGGACTGCGTATACTGCGGAGGAGTTTAAGATCACCCAGGACGGCGTGACCTATTCGTGCGAGACCACGGATAAGGGCACGGCGGAAATCACATGTATTGTTGCCGACGACAGTGTGACCGCGGTGAGTGTACCCAGCTCCATCGCGCATGGTGGCCAGACCTACAAAGTCACCGAACTTTTTTTCTCGTCTGGTATCGTGGCCAAGAACGTTGAGCAGCTGACGCTCCCCGACACGCTCGAAAACGTGCGCGGATGGTATTTCCGGAAGTTCGTAAAGGTCAAGGAGCTCCATATCCCTGGCTCCATCAAGGACTTCAGTTGCACGCTGCAAAACGCCGGCTCGCTCGAAAAACTCTATTTCGATGAGGGCGTCGAGAAGATTAGCGCCAACTCGATGGTCACGGGCTGCAAAAGCCTTTCGGAGATCGATCTCCCCTCCACCCTCAAAATGATTTCGGGCCCGAGCGCCTTCGGGGGGGCTACGGCCCTTACAAGCATCGAGTTTCCAAAAGATGTCGCCTTCGCCGACACCATAACGGGCTTGCTCAAAGGCTGCACGTCTCTGACAAGCGTGTCGTTGCCCGCTTCGGTTACGAAGATCCCCTCGCACATGTTTGACGGATGTACCTCTCTAACGTCCGTCACCGCGCTGAGCGAAATTGAGTCCATCGGGGATGGGGCGTTTCAGAATTGCTCGAGTTTGACCGGCATCGATTTCCCGGGCACATTGACGAGCATCGGATCCTCTGCTTTCCAGGGGTGCGCCAGCCTGGTGAGCGTGCCCAATCTAAGCAAGGTGACAAACATGGGCTGGGGGGCTTTCTACAAGTGCAAAAAGCTACGGGCGTCCGTGGACCTGTCCTCGCTTCAGAGCGTTCCGGGCTATGCGTTCTGCTACGCGCCGGTTAAGATCGTGGGGCTTTGCGACAGCCTGCAGAGTATCGGTGACTGGGCCTTTATCTGGAGCAACGTCGCCGTCCAGCTTCCCGAGACACTTGAGAAAATTGGCAACTACGCCTTCTTTCGCGGCACGTTGCCGGAGCAGCTTTCCATTCCAGATTCCGTGACTTCCGTTGGCACGGCAGCCTTCTCGGGCGTAGATGGCGTGAAGGATGTGACGATCGGGCGCGGCCTCACCAAAATACCCCGGGACATGTTTGACGGCAGCACGGTTCAAAAGATCACGATCGAAAACAGCAGGGACGACATCACCGGCTCGGAGAACCTCCCGTCCTCTGGCGTCGATATCGTCTACACGCGCGAGTCCATCGATGACAGCGTCGGCGATACCGTGAGCGATGGCAGCACCAAGACCCTTCAGGATCTGGTCGACAAGGCCCCCGATGGCAAGGAAACCGTCATCACCCTGAAAAAGCACGTGAAGCTTGACTCCACGCTCACGATTCCTGCCGGGAAGATGATTAAGATCACGTCGGATGAGCCCTATACCATCTTGGCAAAGAAAAGCGGCTTCTCCGTACTGGTCAATGTTGCCGAGAGGGCATCCCTCGAGCTGTCGGGGAAAGTGTCCCTGAGTGGTCGCTACAACAAGGGCGCCATTATTTCTAGCAAGGGAGCAGTTGTGCTCTCTGACGAGGCCGTTGTGTGCGACGGCGCTGCGAGCACCGTCAATACTGGTGTTGTCGACGTGTCGGGAGACAAGGCTTCGCTTACCATGACGGGCGGCGTTATCGAGCAGTGCGAACTTAAGGACGCGTATTGCGGCGCTGTCCACGCGAAGGACGGCGCTCATGTTGTCATGAAGGGCGGCGTTATCCGTAAAAACGGAATCGTCGTTACCGGAGACACTAACGGCTATCACCTCACATCTTCTGGCGTCATGTTGGTGGGCAATGCCCGCTTCGACATGAGCGGAGGCAGCATCGAGGGCAACAGCGGCTATCGAGGCAGCGTGGTCCTTGCGTACAGTGAGAGGGAGGGCGATAGCCAAAGAGCCAAGTTCACGATGACTGGTGGTCAGATTTCCGGCAACAGGAGCAGTAAACTGGAGGCGGGGCCCTTAGATCCCTCTGGAGCAGTTCACATTGAGGGCAACGCCGAGTTCACCATGAAGGGTGGAGAGATTGAGAACAACGTTGCGTCTGGCAACGGCAAAGGCGGCGGAGTGTGTGTGGTCGACCCGGGCTGTCAGGGCGGCGAAACAGGGAATACTGCTTTCACCATGCAAGGCGGGTCCATATCTGGCAACTCCGCTTCCGCCGGCGGAGGCGTCTATGCCTATTCGAATGGCGTCACGCTCAGCGCGGGCAAGATCGAGGGTAATACTGCTCGGAGCATGGGCGGCGGCGTGTATAGCGAAGGCAACGAGGCTCATGGCTATAGCACGCTCCGCATCGAAAACGCCCTCGTTGTTGATAACCATGCGGATAAGCAGGGCGGCGGCATGTGGTTCTGCCCGACCGGAGATGCCAAGGTCTACGTCCAGGACGGCGGCCTGATCGCCAAGAACACGGCTGATGAGGCGGGAGACGACTTCGTCTTCACCGGCGCCAAAGACGCCAAATACAAACTGACCTTGGCCAACCGCGCTCCGGGCGGCGGAAAGGTCAGCTGGTACAGAGACGGTGGGCTGTTTAAGCCCTACGGCACTATTGCGGCAACAAACCCCAAAATCCCGCGATTCTCGCCCGATGGCGACAACGGCGATCCCCTGTCCTTTACCGACGCCACGCCGAACGTCGCGCTTAAATCTGTGATGAGCGAGGATGTGTATAACCTCGGCGGCGGCCAGGCGTCGCTGACGATCTCTGGCAATACGGCGCCGTTGGGAGGCGGCATCGGCGCCAACGGCGGTGTCGTCATCGGTAAGTCCGAGAACATCAGCATTCCCATCAAAAAGGTCTGGGAGAACCCCAGGATCCCCCATCCTAATAAGGTCAAAGTAAATCTCAAGAACGGCGATACCGTCATCGATTCGATCACCCTGAGCGAGTCTGACGGCTGGGAGGGCTCCTTCGAGGGCCTGCCCAAGTACTCCAAGTCCGGCTCCGTGATCGACTACGCCGTGGCCGAGGACCCCGTCGAGGGCTACAGCTCCAAGGTCACCGGCGACGCCGAGCGCGGCTTCACCGTGACCAACACTGTGAAGACGGGCGAGCTCGACGTCTCCAAGACCGTCGTGGCGCGCGAGGGCCTGGCGGTCGACGCGGACAAGATATTTAAGTTTGTGGTTGAGGCCACCGATGCCATGGGCCGCAAAGTATCCGGCACCTACGGTGACGCGACGTTCGAGGACGGCAAGGCGACCCTCAAGCTCAAAGATGGCCAGACGGCGAGGATCACGGGGCTGCCCGCGGGAACTGCCTACACGGTGACCGAACGTGCCGCCGAGGGCTACACGACCGCGGTGAACGGAGCCGAGGGATCCAGGGCCGATGGCTCCATCTCGGCCGATCAGGTCGCCTCCGCCGCCTTCACCAACACCTTCGACCCCGCCCCCGCCACGGCGTCCGTCCCCGAGCTCACCAAGGTGCTCGCTGGAGGCCGCAAGCCCGGCCTCCAGGAGGGGGAATTCACCTTCGAGCTCTCCCTCACCGATGGCGCGGGCAATGTCCTCGAGGGCTACCCAATCGAGGCGAAGAATGACAAGGACGGCAAGGTTTCCTTTGGCGAGCTCAGCTTCACCAATCTGGGCACCTACCACGCGACCGTGACCGAGAAAGCAAGCGGCGATGTCCTGATTGAGGACGATGCGCATGCCTACACCTTCGACATCGCAGTGACTCAGACTGGTGCCGGCCTTAAGGCCGAGATCTTCAACGAGCGGGGCAAGAAGACCTTCACCAACACCTTCACGCCGCACGACAACACCAAGACCGTCACCAAGGCGGACGCCTCGGGTGCCAAGGTCAATGTGGATGGCAGGCTGGTGGGCGTGGGCGATACCCTCACCTATACCATCGGCTGGGCCAATAACAGCGTCGACGACAGGGGCGCCGCGCAGGCGGCCGACGTGACGGTGACCGATGTCCTGCCCAAGGGCGTTAACTATGTTGAGGGTTCTGCCGACGGTGCCGCCTACGACGCCGCGACGCGCACCCTTACCTGGTCGCTCGGCGAGCAGGCTGCGGGCGCCACGGGCACGCTCAGCTTTGACGTGAAGGTCTCCGCCGAAGCCGCCGTGGTCGACGACATCTCCAACACCGCCACGGTCAAGGTGGGGGAGAGCGAATCCCAGACCAACACGACCCACAACAGCGTGTCCCGCGAGGGCAGCCTCACCGTCAAGAAGACGGTCGTCGGCGGCGACAGCCAGCGAGAGTTCGGCTTTACGGTCGCGCTGACCGACGGGGACGGCGAGCCCGTCTCCGGCACCTTCGGCAAGGGCGAGCACGCCGTGACGTTCGCGGACGGCAAGGCGAACTTCACGCTTAAGGATGGCGGGGAGAAGATCATCTCCGGCCTACCCGTGGGCGCGCACTATACCGTGACCGAGGATGCCGCCGAGGGCTACGCGACCACGGCCGAGGGGGCCGAGGGCACCGTGACCGAGGCAGGCGCGACTGCAGCGTTCACCAACACGTACGGAACGGCCACCGAGGGCAGAGACGTCTCCACCGCGGGACTCTTCACCAAGGCGCTCAAGGGCCGCGACTGGGCGGAGGGCGATAGCTTCCAGTTCACGCTCGCGGGCGAGGGCGGCGCTCCCATGCCCGAGGGTGCTGCCGACGGCTCCAAGACCGTCAGCGTGACGGCCGCCGCCGGCACCAAGCCGGGCGATAGGGTCGCCTTCGACTTCGGAGCCATCCGCTACACGCTCGATGACATCAAGGACGCCGAGTTTGCCGAAGTCGGCGGCAAGCGCGTGCGCGCCAAGACCTTCACCTACACGGTGCGCGAGGTCAGGCCCGATGACGGCTCTGCCATCGCCGGCGTGGCCTACGACGACCACGTCGCCACGATGACGGTGACCGTGACCGACGACGGCTCCGGCAACCTCACGGCCTCGACGCCCGCGATCGCGCAGGCGAGCGGCGGCGACTTCGTCAACACCTACACGACCGAGCTCGACTACTCGGCCCGCGTGGGCGTGCGCCTGTCCAAGACGCTCTCCGGCCACGCCATGGAGGCGGGGCAGTTCGCCTTCACCGTGACCGCCGATGCCGAGACGGCCGCCAAGCTCGGCCTCAAGACCGAAAAGGACGCCTACGCCGTGGCCGCGGCCGATGACGGGAAGGCCGACCTAGTCGACCTCATCGGCGGTGCTGCGGGCAGCGACGTGAAGTTTACCGACGCCGACGCGGGCAAGACCTACAGCTTCACCGCCACCGAGACCAAGCTCGGCGGCGATGGCTACGCCAACGACACCGCGCCGCGCACGGTGACCATCGCGCCCAGCTACGATGCCGCGACGGGCAAGCTCACGGTCACGACCACAGTTGCCAAGGACGGTGTCGAGGTCGCCCGCAGCGAGGTCTCCACGGCAGATGACGCCATGGCGACGCCCGCGCCCGTGACGGTCGCGTTCCAGAACTCCTACGAGGCCACCGGAACGCTCGGCGGCGAGGGCGGCGCGGTTATCAACGCTACCAAGACGCTGACGGGCCGCGCCGCGGCGGCGGGCGAGTTCTCGTTCTCCGTCCGCGATGCCCGGGGCAACGTGGTCGCGACCGCGACCAACCAGGCCTCCGGCGACGGCGAGGCCGCGGGACTTGCGTTCTCGCCTATTGCCTACACTACTGACGCGCTCGAGCGGATGGTGGGAGACGGCACCGCTACCAGGGCCGCCGACGGCTCCTGGGTCATTCCCTATACCGTTTCCGAGGACGGTACGGACCGGCTGCCTGCGGGCGTGACGGCGGCCACGTCGAGCTTCGGCATCACGGTCAAGGTGACCGATAACGGCAAGGGCGGGCTGGATGTGGCCGTGACCTACCCCGAGGGCTCCGACGGCACGCTGTCGTTTGTGAATGCCTATAGCGCCGGCGAGGCGACGGTCGACCTCGCGGGCACCAAGACGTTGGCGCTCGGCCAGGCCGGACTCGGCCTCACGCAGGCCGACATCGCGGGCAAGTACACCTTTAAGATTGAGCCGCAGGACGGCGCGCCCGCACCGGTTGACGCTTCGGGCAAGACGGTGGCCGAGGCGACCAACGACGCCACCGGCAACGTCGCGCTGGGCCACGTCACGTTTAAGCAGCCGAGCGACCTTGATGACGTCGAGATCGATGGCGACGGCCTGCGCACCAAGACGTTCGCCTACCGGGTGAGCGAGTCCGGTTCGGTCGACGGCGTGGTCAATGACGCGACGGCGACCAGGACCTTCACGGTCAGGGTGGTCGAGGACACCGCCGCGGGCACGCTTGCCGCGAAGGTCCTGCCCGCAGAGGGCACGCCCGAGGGCAAGGGCGCGTTCGAGTTCACCAACACCTACGGCGTGAATCCGACGCCGAGCTCCGTCACCGACCAGATCAAGGTGAACAAGAAGCTCGAGGGCCGTGATCTGGCCGAGGGCGAGTTTGAGTTCCAGCTGGTCAAGATTGCCGCTGACGGCAGCGAGAGCGTCGCGGCGACGGGTAAGAACGCCGCCGACGGCACGGTCGCGCTCAGCCCCGTCACCTACACCGCGCCCGGCACGCACAGCTACGAACTGCGCGAGGTCGCCGGCACGGCGGGCGGCGTGACGTACGACAAGACGACGTACCGCGTGCGCACGACGGTCACCGATGCCAAAAACGGCACGCTTACCGTCAAGCACGAGCTGACGGATGCCGAGGGCGACACCTCGGTGACCTTCACCAACGGCTACCAGGCCGCACCCGTCACCCTCAAGCTGGGCGCCGCCAAGGTGCTCAAGGGCGCTGAGCTCAAGGCGGGCCAGTTTAGCTTTGAGCTCAGGGGCCGGGACGGCAAGGTCATGTCGACCGCCAAGAATGCCGCCGATGGCAGCGTCGCGTTCGATGCGCTGACCTTCAAGCAGGCCGGCACCTACACATTCACGGTGAGCGAGGTCGACGACGGCCAGGCGCACGTGACCTACGATAAGGCGGTGCATAAGATCGTCGTCACGGTGAGCGACGAGGCGGCAGACGGAACCAAGACGGGCTATCTGTCGGCGAAGGTCTCCTACGAGGGCGACGCCAACCTGCCGCCGGTCTTCACCAACAGCTACGCCGAGAATCCCGGGACCCCCGACACCCCCGAGAACCCCGGCACGCCGGGCGGCGGCTCGGACGGCGGTTCAGATAACGGCTCCGGCAGCGGCTCTAGCGGCGACGGCTCCAAGGGCGGCATGCCCGACACCGGCGACCGCAGCCTGCCGGTCGAGGCGCTCGGCGCCATGGCCGGCATCGGCGCGCTGGCCGCAGCGGGCGGCGCGGTCCTGTACCGCAGGCGTCGCTAGCGATATGGGCAAGTGGGGCGAATCCATCCGATGGGTTCGCCCCACTTGCCCTGCTGGACGGGAGCAGGTAAGATATACCGAGCGCCTAGCGCGTTCGATGGGTTCGGATGACGACATGTTCCGAATCTGGTCAGGTCCGGAAGGAAGCAGCCATAAGGAGCCTCTGTCGGGCATCCGAATCCATCGAGCGCACGGGCGCTTTTTTGGTGCCGCGATGCGGTCCCGGTGCCGGCGGGCTGTTTGGTGTCTCGCTGGTCCTCGGCTTTGCCTGCGGGATCGCTCGACTACCAAACAGCCCGCCGGCACCGGGACCACTTCGTCCAAAAATCACCCGTAAAGGCGCGTTAGCCTAATTAAATCTATCCCTTAAGGAATGCTGCTCGTTGGCGTTGTTTGGAGCGCGGTGGCGATGTGCTTCAAGAGACAGTGGCATTACCATCTGTTTTTACAAGTAAAAGAGGCCCGTTTCCCTGGTTTTGGTTGGGGAAACGGGCCTCTTTGTCTATGGGCTTGTGGATTGGCAAAGACAATAGCCGCTGGCAGCTATTTTGAGTTCTTGATGCGACGTGTGGCTGCGGCGGTTATTCCGAGGCCTGCGGCGGCGACTGCTGCGAGTGCGATTGCGCTCGGCGCTGCGTCGCCCGTGTTCGCGAGCTTGCCGGCGGTCGTATCTGCTTGCTTGCCGTTGCTCGAGTTCGCCTGCTTGGTGGAGCTTGGCGAGGTGTCTTTACCGGTCGCGGACGAGCCGGTGGGCGGTGTCGCCTCGGCGGGTTGCGTTGAGCCGGAGGGAGGCACTGTCTCGGTCGGTTTCGTTATCTCGGGCGAGGTGGCCTTGTCTGCCGCGGCCTTAGCCTCTTCGTATGCCTTGCAGGCGTCGTCATAGGCCGCTTGCGCCTTTTCCAAATCGCCGAGGAGCGCATCTCGCTTGGCTATGTCCTCGTCGATGTGGGCTTTGGCTTCCTGCGCCTCACTTTCGGAATCCTGAACCTGTCTTTCCTGGCTTTCGAGCCGGCGTCGGTAGGAGTGAAGATCATCTTCACAAGATTTCTCTCGCCTTTCTGCCGACATGATCTCACTTCGCAACTGCTTAATAGTTTCGTTAGAAGCTCCGTCGTCGATTGCCTTATTTAATTCTGCCTGAAGGTCGCTTGTCCGGTTGTGGGCCTCATCGTATTTGGCTTGGGCTGCATCGACGTTCGCTTGCATGGCGGGAAGGGGTTCCCTCCGTTTGGCGGCTCCCGTCACCACCATGTCGTAGATCTCTTGAAAAGCGGCAATGTCATCATCGATTTCCGCAAGTTTCTCGGGACTTGCGGCAACTTTTGCGGCCTCGAGGTTTTTGAGCGCTTCCTGCATGGCTGCATACGCTTTTTCTTTTGCGGCGGCCGCATCTTCCGTCTGCAAGGCAACTGCACCGGTGGGGGAGCTGGTTTCTGCCGCTATCGCCGTTGCGGGGGCGATTCCCGCGATAAGTGCCGCGGAAAGGGCGATGCCCAAGGTTGCTCGTCTTGCTCTTCTCGCGAGAATGTCGTTCATCTCGGCACCTCATTTCAAGGGTCGGCGACTAACTTGGTAGCACTAATGTAAGTATACCAAGCGATTGGCCCGCCACTGGCTGGGTGTGCGCGTATGCTCCTCTGAAAACTGAATCCCGTCAGAAATGACGAGTTGTTTACGCTTCTTTTGGGGTGGCGGTACTATCATGGTTCGAATTGAATGTGGATGATGATAGGGAGCGCCTTTTTATGATTAAGCTGCTCAGGCGTTTTGGTGGCAAGTTTCGCCGGTATATGGTGATTGGTCCTGCGTGCAAGCTGATCGAAGTGATTTTTGACCTGCTGACGCCGCTGGTGATTGCCCAGATGATCGATAAAGGTATCGGTGCGCACGACGTGAGTGCCGTCGTCCACTATGGCATGGTACTTGGCGCCATGGCTGTGATCGGTATCTCGTTTACGCTCGTCTGCCAAAAGATGGCGGCGCTGACCTCGCAGGGTATGGGTACCGATATCCGCGGCGCGCTCTACGAGCACATCAACAAGCTGAGCTATGCCGAGCTCGATCGCTTTGGCACGCCGTCGCTCATCACGCGTATCACCAACGACGTCAACCAGGTGCAGCTTGCCGTGGCGCTGGGCGTGCGCATGCTCATCCGCTGGCCTTTCCTGGCGGTGGGCTCCATGGTCGCGGCCCTTGCCATCGACCTTAAGCTTGGCGTGATTTTCTTGATTTGCACGCCCGCCATTGGCCTGGTGTTTTGGTTTGTCATGGCGCACTGCATTCCCTACTACAAGCAGCTGCAGGCAAAGCTCGACCGCATTGCGCTCATTTGCCGCGAGGGCCTTTCGGGCGCCCGCGTGGTTCGCGCCTTTGTGCGCGAGGACCACGAGCGCGAGCGCTTTGCCCAGGCTGCCGATGACCAGGCCAATACTGCCATCGCGGTGGGCAAGCTCTCGTCGATTCTCAACCCCGTCACGTTTCTTGTGATGAACCTAGGCGTGTGCGCCATCCTGTGGGTGGGCGGCATCCAGGTCAACGTGGGCGAGCTCACGCAGGGTCAGGTCATGGCGTTTGTGAACTACATGACGCAGACCCTCACCTCCATCGTCTACGTGGCCAACCTGGTCGTTGTTTTTACCAAGGCGAGCGCCAGCGCGTCGCGTATCAACGAGGTGCTCAATTGCGCGCCGAGCATCACCGACGAGGACAACGAGCCGGTCGCGCTGCCCGAGCCGGGCAATGCCGCCCCGGCCCCCGCGCTGAGCTTGAGCCATGCGAGCTTTTCGTTTGGCGTGGGCGCTGCCAACGCCGTCAACGATGTGACCCTGGAACTCCCGCTGGGCAAAACACTCGGCATTATCGGCGGCACGGGCAGCGGCAAGTCCACGCTCGTTTCGCTTATCCCGCGCCTGTACGATGCGGGCGCCGGCAGCGTGAGCGTGATGGGCGCCGACGTGCGCACCTGGCCGCTCGACCAGCTGCGTCATGTGGTCGCGACCGTTCCGCAGCGCGCGTCGCTGGTGAGCGGCACCATCCGCAGCAACCTGACCTGGCGCGACGAGGCTGCGACCGACGAGGAGCTCTGGGCGGCGCTCGACATGGCGCAGGCGAGCGAGTTTGTGCGCAACAAGCCGCAGGGGCTCGATGCCCCGGTCGAGGCGGGCGGTAAGAACTTCAGCGGTGGCCAACTCCAGCGCCTGACCATCGCGCGCGCCCTGGTGGGCTCGCCACAGGTCCTGATCATGGACGATTCCGCCTCGGCGCTCGACTTTAAGACTGACGCGGCGCTTCGCCACGCCATTCGCGAGCGCAGCGTGCGCGGTGCCGCCGAGGGCGGGCTGCCGCTCACGACGGTGATCGTGAGCCAGCGCGTCTCGACCGTGCGCGACGCCGACATGATCTGCGTGCTCGATCACGGCTCGGTTGCGGGCCTGGGCACGCATGACGAGCTGTATGCAAGCTGCCAACTCTATCGTGAGATTTGCCAGTCGCAGCTGCGCCGCGAGGAGCTCGAGGGCCGGCAGGGGAGCGCGACGCCCGCGTCTGTCCCGGCTGCCCCGGCATCCACTTGCGCAAAGGAGGGCTGCTAAATGAATCCGTACACTTCTTCCGGTTCGGTCGCCACGATGACGGCCAACGTGTCCGGCAACGATAGCCTCAACGACCTGGGCGACGGCCCGCGCCAGCCCGGCGACCCCGAGCGCTATCCCGTGGGCGCGGTGACCCGCCGCCTGATGGGCTACGTCCGTCCGCACCGTATTTCGTTTACGGCGTCGTTTGTGAGCGCCGCTATCTCGGTGATTCTGCAGCTCTACACGCCTATCCTTATCGGCGAGGGTATCGACCTGATCGTTGCCGCGGGCCAGGTGGATTTCGATGCGCTGCTGCCGCTCGTTACCAAACTCGCGATTGTCGTGATGGGTGCTGCGGCCTTTCAGTGGCTGCAGGGCTACTGCGTCAACCGTCTGTCCTACGAGACGGTGCGCGACATGCGCGTGGAGGCGAGCGACAAGCTCAGCCGCATGCCGCTCGGCTTTGTCGACAGCCATGCCCACGGCGACCTTATGAGCCGCGTGGTCAACGACGTCGATCAGGTGGGCGACGGTCTGCTGCAGGGCTTTACCCAGCTCTTTACCGGCGTCATCACCATCGTGGGCACGCTTGCGTTTATGCTCTCCATTAACCTGACCATGACACTCGTGGTGGTGCTCGTCACGCCGCTTTCCATCTTTGCAGCTGGCGCCATCGCCAAGCTCTCCAACAAAAGCTTTACGGCTCAGCAGCGTATTCAAGGGCAGCTCGGCGGTCATATCGAGGAGTATGTGGGTGAGCAAAAGCTGGTGGACGCCTTCGCCTACGGCCCGCACGCTCAGCAGCGCTTCGATGCCCTTAACGCCGAGCTCTATACAGCAGGTGAACGCGCGCAGTTTATGGGTTCGCTCTCCAACCCCGGCACGCGCTTTATCAATAACATCATCTATGCCGTGGTCGCTGTGATCGGCTGCGTGGGCGTGATCACGGGCGTGCCAGCGGCGCTTACGGTGGGCGGCGTGCAGATTTTCCTGTCCTATGCCAACCAGTACACCAAGCCGTTCAACGAGGTCACCAACGTCATCACGCAGATCCAGACCGCGTACGCCTCGGCGCGCCGCATGTTTGCGCTGCTCGATGCGCGCGAGCAGGAGCCCGATGCGACGGATGCCGCGGAGCTTGCCGCCCCGAAGGGCGAGGTCGCCTTTGAGCATGTGGACTTTAGCTACGTACCCGATCGCAAGCTGCTGCAGGACATTTGCATTGACGCCAAACCCGGCATGCGCTTTGCCCTGGTCGGCCCCACGGGCTGCGGCAAGACGACGCTCATCAACCTGCTGCTGCGCTTTTACGATATCGATGCCGGACGCATCATGGTCGATGGCCGGTCTTCGCGTGATTACACGCGCGCAAGCCTGCGCCGTGCCTTTGGTATGGTGCTGCAGGATTCGTGGCTGTTCGAGGGCACGGTGGCGGAAAACATCGCTTACGGTTGCCCGGATGCCACGCGCCAGCAGGTTGTCGAGGCCGCCAAGCGCGCTCATGCGCATAAGTTTATCGTGCAGCTGCCAGGCGGCTACGATACGGTGATTGGCGAGGACGGCGGCACGTTTAGCCAGGGCCAAAAACAGCTGCTGTGCATCGCGCGCGTCATGCTCACCGACCCGGCGATCTTGCTGCTGGACGAGGCGACTTCGAGTATCGATACGCGTACCGAGCTGCAGGTGCAGGCGGCATTCGACGAGCTCATGGCAGGTCGCACAAGCTTTGTCGTGGCGCACCGCCTGAGCACCATCCGCAACGCCGACTGCATCCTGGTCATGCGCGACGGCCAGATTATCGAGCGCGGCACACACGACGAGCTGCTAGCGGCAGGCGGCTTCTACGCCGAACTCTACCGCAGCCAGTTTGCCCAGTAGGGGCCACCGATTGGCGGCAGATGGTTTACATCTGCGTCGTTAGTACTAAGATATTCATCTAATAAATTGCATTAGTGGCTTTAGTTTTGGGGGAAACGAGGCAACGTGACTATGACGTGCTCTTTGGTGGTTAACAGCAAGAGCGGTAATACCAGGATGGTTTCGGGCGCGATTAAGCGCGCTCTGCAGGCTGCGGGCGTTGAGTTTGTCCACGCCGCGGCGTTGAGCGACGATGCGGATGCAGATCAGGTTGCGCTCGAGGCGCAGGGCGCCTGCGCGGCCGACATGGTGCTCGTCGGTTTTTGGTGCGACAAGGGCGCGTGCACGCCTTCGGTCGCGGCGTTGCTCTCCGCCTTGCACGGCAAGCGCGTGTTCCTGTTTGGCACCTGCGGCTTTGGCGCCGATCAGAGCTATTACCAGCAGATTATCGATCGCGTGACCTCCAATTTGGCCAATGATGCCGAGCTTGCGGGCTGGGCGATGTGCCAGGGCAAGATGGGCCCTGCGGTCAAGCAGCGCTACGAGGCCATGCTCGAGCAAGATCCCGACAACGCCCGCGCTAAGATGCTTCTCGACAACTGGGTTGCCGCAAAGGATCACCCCACCAAGGAAGATCTGGATAACATGGCTACAGCCGCCAAAAAGGCCGTGCTGGGGGAGTAGCTCCCATCGCTGACGGCGGTCGGTCCATCTTTCTAAATGAAACGTCCTCCCGGGCGTCGGGGCACGAAGTTCCCTGCTCTACAGTCCTGCGCAAGACGAAGGCCACATTAAGTGGCCTTCTTTGCGTGCGGAACTCGCGATGAACTTCGTGCCCCGCCGTCCGGGAGGACGCCTCTTTATTGATGGGAGGCCTGATAGGTCGATGGTTCCGTGCCCGGATGCGTCCAAAGTGGGACGGGCTTTCCGGATGGGCAGGCTTTCGAAAAATGCGTCCCGGAATTTGCCTTTGGAATGGGACGTAGTTTCCCGTTGAGGTGCTTTGCGGAAAGTGCATCCCACTCTGGGCGGTCGAAGTGGGACACACTTTCCCAAAGGCGCTCCAACGGGAAATTGCGTCCCATTATTCGGTCAAGAAACGGGATGCATTTTCCCAATGAGAGCAAAACCGGAAAATGCATCCCACAATCAGCCCTCAAAGTGGGACGCCGTTTCCCAATGAGGCTCAAGCGGAAAATGCATCCCGGAATTTGCGCTCAAAGTGGGATGCGGTTTCCGGTTGAGGGTCTAAGGGGAAAGTGCGTCCCAGAATCGACGCTTGAAATGGGATGCAGTTTCCCGATGAGGCACTCGACGGAAAATACATCCCAGAAATGGCCTTTGAGCTGGGATAAGATTTCCGCGGCATCTCGGATTCTCAAAAATGAGACACGCCGTTGGCGAAAATGAGACACGTGATATCGGGCATCGGACGTATCATTTGCAAAAATGAGTCCACTCCACTCGAGTAAAGCGAGGTCCCTCATGTACGTTCCACACCCCCGTATCCGTAGGCTGTCGAAAATCCCGCTTGTTGGGACGGCGGCGCTTGCTGCGTTGATCGCCACGAGCGTCGCCTGCTTCACGGCCACGCCCCAGGTTGCCCAGGCGGCAGACGCGCCCGCAATCACCGATATGACCGAGCAGGATTATCAAGCCCTGGGTCTGGGCACGAGCGAGGACATTCCGGCCGATACCGTTGGCCCCTATTCCACTGATACCCCCACGACGTTTGCCACGCGCAGCGAGGTCTATATGGCAGCTAACGGTAGCCATGGCAATCGCTACACTCTGCGCGACAAGCTCGAGAACGTCGAGCGCGGTGACATTGGCGGCAGCAGCAAACTCACCGATGGCTATGGAAGTGTGTGGGGCGCCGCAAAGTTCTGGCAAAACGTCAACAACTTCGATACGAACAGCGGTCTCTACAAGCATAGCGACTACGGTGGCGGCACCTGGTCGTACCTAAGCAACAATGAGTCCTCAACAGTACTCGCCAACGACAACAACGGTTTCTCGGGCATTCACGCCACGAGTGTTGAGTTCTGCAGCGACGCCAGCATGGGCAAAAAGAGCCGCGTTGCCGAGCTCCGTGCCTACGGCGACAGTTCCTCCACGACGATTGACGGCAAGTCATACGCCGGAAAGGTTGAGCTGGTCCTCTACTCGTTTAGCAACGGGCGTACGCGCACTCTCGACACACACCTGCCGGTGACGGTCAACACTAATATGATGTACGAAGGCCGTTTTAAGTACCTGGATGCCGGTTACCTGCAAGAGCACGACGCCGTCTTTGATGTCGAGGCGGGCGATGTCGATGGCGACGGCGTCGACGAGCTTTTTGTCTACGCGGGCTGCTATGTCGACGAGAACGGCGTGCGCAAGGCTGTAGTCGACATGTATGACTTGGAGGGCGGCAACTGGAAGCAAAGCGTCGTCAAGATCGATGCCGGTAACGCCGCGGACTACACCACGCACAACAAGGGCGGGAACGACTCCTGGACGCAGCTTCAGTCAGCTCCTGTCGTTTCGCTAGCGGCCGGCGACCTCGATCGCGATTTTTGCGATGACCTCGCCATCGTGGTCTCGGCACCCTACGGCAAGAAGAATATTGATAAGTCGACGCATTGCGAGCTGTTTTCGTGGGATGCATCCAAGGGTGCGCTCGTCCATGTCGATGCTCTGGGCGACGCGGGCGCAATCTCCCTCTCCGCGAACGGCAAGACCATGGTCGCTGCGAATGCGACGTTCGGCACGTTTGCCGCCTACGATGAAGAAGGAAAGAAGACGGGTGAAACCGTCACGGGCCTTATTCTTGCGGGCTATGACTGGCAACGCAGCGCTTTTGATTACGGCGCTTCTGACGGCAGCAAGGGGCTGTACGGCGCGCTGTACCGCTACGCGTATTATGACTCGGAGTCTGGCGAGTTCAAGCTTTCCGATTGCAAGGAATGCAGAGACGGGCTCCTCGCCTCCTATGGGCTGATGCATGTGCCCAACAGCGCATGGAAGGATAGCGCTCAGGATAAGCGCTATCCGTGCACCTTGGCGCCTATTGCCCTTGCCACTGCCAACCTTGACGGCCTGTCCGAGCAGCTGGCGGTCGACGAGGTGCTCGTGGGCGGCGATGTGTTCCGCGACTTTGCCTGCAACACGGCACAGAGCGGGGCTCAGGGCTTGGGGTCCATGGTCGGAACCATGAGCATGAGCGGTCAGCAATACAACAGCAGCAACAAGCATGACCACAAGGGTATAGAGCAGGTGTGGATCAGCGACGTCAAGGCGGGCAGCGTCTCGGGTTCGGACCGCTATAACGAGAGCTTTATCGCCGTGGTGGGCAAGCACCGCGACGAGGACCTGCGCAAGAACGATGACTACTATTGGATGACCGCCTCGCATTTTTCGCTCGACGAGAACGGAAAGGTGCGCCGCGGCGAGGAGCAGGTGATTAGCGAGAGCAACCGTCGCGGCACTACCTATGGCACATTTATCTCGCTCGCGCTGCCCGATGTCGACAACGACAGCGTCAAGATCACGTACAAGGACCGCTACAAGGTCTATACCAACCCGCGCGTGCTTGCCGTGCTGCAGGATGCGCCCTATGTTGAGGATCTGGAGCAGGCATACGGCTATCTGGTGTTGGGCGGCACGTCATACGGAGAGGAAAAGGGCACGGGGACATCCCAGGGCTATACCATTGGCGCCGAGTTGGGCGTTGCCGTCGAGGTGCAGACCGGTCCGCCCCTGGTCGCGATGAATGCTTCAGTCGATTTTGCCGCCGAGGGATGCTATGACTACCGGAGCGAGCGCACGGTCAGCGCAAGCGTAAGCTATGAGTCGCATGCCGGCGAGGGTGACAAGGCCGTGCTCTACACGATTCCGATGGTCTATTACGAGTATGAGATCGAAAATGAGGAAACTGGTGGCAAGGGCGTGATGGCGGCGCCCGTGTCGCTCGGCGCGCAGACCTCGGTCGTTAATGTCGAGGCCTATGACCGCATTGCCAAACAGCACAATATGACGCCGCTCAGCTACTTTTTGACCAACCGGTCGGGAGAACCCGGAACCTATCAAACGACGCTCAACGGCGAGACTCCCATTGGGGATTCCTTTGGCCTGGGCAAGCCTGGCGTAACGCGCGCCTACACGCACGATGGGTTTAACGGCGCCGCCGCGCAGTCGGGGGCGAGCATTGAGCAGACCATCGAAGTCGAGGAGGGCAAGGAGCAGGAGCTCGAGCTCGGCTTGACGCTGAACGGCAGCGTTGTCATGGGCGCGAAGCTCGCAAAGCACGAGTTGTTTGGCGGCCTGTGCTTTGGTGCCAACGCCGGCTTTACTACGGGTAACTCCTCGAGTGAATCGACCGAATACGGCGGCACCGTCGACAACCTGCCCGAGGCCGCGCAGGGCAAGTACGGTTTTGTGCGGCGTCTGGGCGTCAACGCGGTGGATGTCGACAAGTTCGAGGCAGACTCGGGCGACAAGCTCGGCACCAAGGACACCGACCAGTTCTGGATCGTGGGCTATGACGTTAAGGACGTCGAGATGCCCGAAGCGCCGGCCGTGACGGGCTTTACGGCAAACGCCGTCGATTCGACCAGCGTTACGTTTAGCTGGGACGATGTACTCGCAAACAAGAGTGGCTTTAGCTACGGCGTGGGCATGCTGCAGAGCAATGCGGCGGATGCGGTCGTCAATAGCTGGAAGATTGCCGACAACACGCAGACCTCGCTCAAGTGGGATGGGCTGCAGCCCAATACGGAGTATCGATTCGCCATCGCCGCCGTTAAGAATGGATCCACGACCGAAACAGGTATTCGCTCGGCAATCATCACAGTCAAGACCATGCCCGATGGCATGACGATGACCGTGAGCGGACCTGCGGCGGATACTGCGGAGGGGTCGGATCTTGGATACGACTCTTCGGTTGAGCGCACGGCGGGAAGCCACCTGACGCTCTCGGCGATTGGCCATGTGAAGCAACTCGGTGCCGACGATAGCGAAACAGGGCTGGCACCGACCTATATGTGGTACCGCAAGGGCCGCGGCGAGACAGAGTTTAAGCTCGTGGGTGCCGATGGCAACCTCGCGGCTGGAACGGCCTCAAAGCTCGAGATTGACCTGACCGCAGACGATGACGGTGCGCAGTATTACTGCCACGTGGGATACAGCGACGTGGGCCTCGACACCGGCACGACGCTCGTGAATATCGAGGCCGAGGAGACGGCGCCCACAACGGTGAACGCCACCCCGATCCGCACGCGCCGCCTGTTCTCACAGGCAAGTGCGGGCGCCAAGAAGTTCCTGGACCATACGCTGGTAAACACCGCCGGCCCAACCGATTCCGAAGGCTCAAAGGACCCCGAGACTCCTGAGACCCCGACGAACCCGGACAAGCCCAAGTCCGACAACGGAGCTAAGACCGACACCAAGGTCAAGACTACGACCACAGCGAAGAACCTCGCAAACACCGGCGACCAAACATTCGCCCTAGTCGCCACCGCAGCAGCAGCGGGAGCAACGCTCGTAGTGATAGCCCTCATCATGCTGATCAAGCGCCGCAAGACCCACTAGTAGCCAGTCGAACATATCGACAACCCAAAAACCCGGGTAGCCAAAAAACAGGCCACCCGGGTTTTCTGTTGAGTGGAGACTCCGCAAGCGGAAACTGCATCCCACAATTAGCGCCCGGAACGAGACACATTTTCCGTCAAGCCCTCATCCGGAAAATCCATCCCAGTTTGAGCGCCCAGACCGGGACGCACTTTCCCAAAGGGTCCTCAACGGGAAACTGCGTCCCATAATTAGGCCGAGAAATGGGATGAACTTTCCCAATGAGAGCCAACCGGAAACCACGTCCCAGAATCAGCCCCCAAAGTGGGACGCACTTTCCCAACGAGCCTCAACCGGAAAATACATCCCGGAATCCAGCTGAATAGTGGGACACACTTTCCCAATCGGGTCCCAAGCGGAAACTGCATCCCATTCCGGACGTGAATTCTGGGACACGGTTTCCGGATGCAAAAAAGGCCACAAGACGTGGCCTTCGACTTATATATGTTCAGCGGATACCCCTATGACAAGCCGCGCTCCAACAACATGGCGTCTGTCCGAGCAGGGAACCTTATATGCCTCCGCCCGGACAGACGTTTCAGTTATGAACTCGCAGCTAGCCGTTATTTAATCTTGGTCGTACCCGGCGCCAGGTTGGGGTCGGTCTCGTTGGCCTCGGTCTGGAAATGCTCGGTGTAGACGTTCTTGCCGTCGCGGAACATCTCGTAATACTGCATCTTGGCGTAATCCTCGCGCGCCTTGGTGGCGGCTGCTGCGGCGGCGTCGTCACCGGTGACGTTGGAGGAGAGTGCCCAGCGCAGGCTGGCGTCCTCGTAGCCCACCGAGTTGATGGCGGGCAGCGACTCGCGCAGCGTCATGTGCGCTTTCTGGTAGTCGGTCAGCGGTGCGCCGATCAGCTGCATGAGCTGGGTAGACAGGTAGTTGGTGGACAGGTCGTCGGTCTCACTCGTCTGGTCGCAACCGGCAACGTCGTAGTTAGCCCAAATGATGTAGTCGGTCTGCCACAAGCGCTCCTGATGGGTGGCATCGTCCTCGCCGGTAAACCACTTATCGTTGAACTTAGACGGGAAGAACGGCTGGTGGTCGCCCCAGAACACCACGACCACCTTACGGTCGAGCTTGCTCAGGGCGTTGAGGAAGTAGCGCAGCGCCTGATCGGACTGCTCGATGCACGAGACATACTCGTCGACATCGGAGAGCGTGCCGTCCTCGACGGTCTTGGCGTCCAGGTCGGTCGTGTCGATGTTCAGGTGCATCTGCTTGTCGACCGGCAGCAGGCCCGTGTCGTAGCCCGAGTGGTTCTGCATGGTCACGTCGAAGATGAACTGCGGATCGGCGTTCTGGTCGAGCAGCTCAAGAATCTTGTCGTAGGTTGCCTGGTCGGTCACCATGCCGCGCAGGGTATCGGCGCCTTGGAAATCGTTGATGGACAGGAACTGGTCAAAGCCAAAGTCCTTGTAGACGTTCTCGCGGTTCCAGTTGGTCGCGTGGTTGGGGTGCATGGCCGTGGTGGAATAGCCGAGCGATTTGAACTGCTCTGCCAGATTCCCGGTCGTTTCCATGTTGTAGATGGTGTAGGGGTACACGCCCGAGCCCAGGTTGGCCATGGAGTTGCCGGTCATAAACTCAAACTCGGTATTGGCCGTACCGCCGCCGTAGGCGCTCACATAGAGCTTGCCGCGGCTGAGGCAGTTGGACAGGCTCTTAAAGTACTGCGGACCCTCGTAGCCGGCGCGCATGTTCTGGTAGATCGACAGATCCGAGAACGTCTCGTTCATGATGGCGATGACCGTGGGCTTCTCGCTGTCGAACTGCTCCTGGGCGGCGGCGCGCTCGTCGCTCTTGGCCGCGTCGGACTTGTCGTAGGCCTTGGCGTACTTTTTGAGCGTGGCCTTGGCATCGTCGACGGAGTAGTCGGCGGGTTTGGGCGGCTTGATGGACTGCGCCGCACTAATAAAGGCAGGCAGGTAGCCCTCGCGCCAGTAGCTCTCGAGCGGACGCCAGGTGTAGACGGTGATGCCGAGGGTGTTGTAGTAGTCAATGAGCGTGACATGCGCGGTCACGCCGCCCAGGCATAGCACCGCCACGAGCAGGTTGGTGAGCAGCATGCGCTTGGCGTTGGCGGCGCCCTTCTGGCGGTGCGGTGCCACCAGGCCGGCGTACTCGCACAGCAGCATGGCGATGGCGGTAAAGCCCATGGACAGCACGCAGAACAGCGAGATGGAGAAGGTGTAGCCGTTGCCGGCGACCGCGGCGGCGGTGGAGATGGCCGAAAGGTCGCCCGGCTGGATGGGCATGGATTTAAACGTGATGACGAAGAACTCGGCAATGCCCAGGATAAAGAGGGCAAAGGCCAGGACGGCGGGGGCTGCGCCGTGGCGCTGGAACAGGAAGAACAAGCCGGCCATGAGCGTGGTGATGATGGCCCACTCGAGCAGGATACACAGGGGGTAGACCCAGGTAAAGTCGTGGTTGGACGAGACCTCCATGCCCAGCAGCGCAAAGACGCCGGCGAGCAGCAGGCACAGGACGGCGGCGACGAGCGGTTTGCCCACAAAGGCGCCGCGCAGGCGAGCGAGCTTGCCGGTGGGGGCGGGGGCGTCGGGCTCGGCGAACGCAAAGACGCGCGGGGCGATGCGGTCGCGGGCGATGCTGGCCCAAGCGCATCCGGTGAGGATGGCGTTGGTCAGGATGAGCATCACAAAGGCGAGCGGCTCGTTTTGGGCGACGAGGCCAATGGCACCCCAAATGGTCAAAAAGAGCTGGAACAGGCCGAAGGCGACGCTCCACCCAAGAGCGCTTTTGGCAACGGTGCCCGACTGAGCGCGAATGGCCTTGGCCTCGCGCAAGACAAGGTAGACGGTCGCCGCAAGACCGACGAGCGAGATGGCGGCAGCGAACATGCTGAGACTCCTCACAAACTAAAACCTACGAAAGCGGGGGTTTACCCGATTGTTACCAAGATATGCGCCGCATTTGGTGACTGCGCACAACAACCAGCCATAATAACGCGCGTGCGTGGCGGTGTTGCGCAATGTAGCGGCGACCTGCGCGATAATGGACGGGAATTACACGGAAACGTAAAGGCTTCTTAAAGAATTAGCGAGGATGAGGCGATGAACGAGCAGGTTTGCACCAAGGCTGTGGATACGTGTGGCTATCCGGTCGAGACCACGGGCAACGCGGTGCTGGACACGTTGGAGCACCGTTCCTCCACGCGCGCTTTTGCGCGCGATGACGACGGCCGGCCCGTGGCGGTGACCGACGAGCAGCGGGCGGCGATTCTGCATGCGGCGAGCCGTGCGCCGTCGGCAGGCGCCATGATGATGTATTCCATCGTGAGCATTCGCGAGCAGGCTACGCTGGATCGTCTGGCCGACCTGTGCGATCACCAGCCCATGATCGCCAAGGCGCCCTGGGCACTAATATTTGTGGTCGATTATGCCAAGTGGATCGATCTGTTTGAGCACGTGGGCTGCTTTGAGCCCGAGTTTGTCGAGCGTACGGGCAAGGCGCCCCGCCGCGCGCCGGGTTTGGGCGACTTTGCCATCGCGGCCCAGGACGCCGTGATCGCCGCGCAAAACGCCGTGGTTGCCGCCGAGGCTCTGGGCTTGGGGAGCTGCTATATCGGTGATATCGTCGAGAATGCCGAGGAAGTGGCCGAGCTGCTGGATCTGCCTCCGTATACCATGCCGCTGTCGATGCTCATCATCGGCACGCCCCGCAAGGAGCGCCCGGCGATCGCGCATCCCGTGGTGAACCTGGTACACGAGGAGCGCTACTGCCGTGCGGATGCCGCGACCATGGACGCGCAGGTGGCCGAGATGGATGCGATGTTTCGCCCGCACGCCCGCGAGGTGGGCGAGCGCGTGGTGGATATCTACACCCGCAAGCACACCAGTCCCTTTATGGCCGAGATGAGCCGCTCCATGGAGTGGTGGTTCAAAAACTGGCTCGGAAAATGACGAATGTGACAAGGGGACAGTCCCTTTGTCACATTCCATATCGCCGCGGTGGCCTAAAGACTGTATAAATCTTTATCTAGCTGGGAAAACGGTGCCGTGCAAGCGCAGGCCGATTGCCTATAATCCCTTCGAACATTAAAGTTGGGAGGAAACCGGCTTATGGAACAAAAGGCCAAGGAGGCAGCCTCGCACGCTGCGATTCCTGTGAGCATCTCGGCGATGCTCGTCACGCTGGGCGTGGTGTATGGCGATATCGGCACCAGCCCCATGTATGTAACCAAGGCGCTCGTTGCCGGCAATGGTGGCATCGGAAGCGTTACGCAGGAGTTCGTGCTCGGCGCGCTCTCCCTTGTCGTGTGGACGGTCACGCTGCTGACGACCGTCAAGTACGTGCTGATCTCGCTGCGCGCCGACAACCACGGCGAGGGCGGTATCTTTGCCCTGTACAGCCTGGTCAAGCGTTGCGGCAAGTGGCTCATCATCCCCGCCATGCTGGGCGGCGCCGCGCTGCTTGCCGACGGCATCCTGACGCCTGCCGTTACCGTCACCACGGCCATCGAGGGCTTGCGCACCATCCCGGCAGTCCATGCTGTGTTGGGCGACGATCAGGGCCGCGTCGTGGCCATCACGCTTGCCATCATCATTGTGCTCTTCTTGGTGCAGCGCATCGGTACGGCCAAGATCGGCCGTGCCTTTGGCCCCATCATGACGCTGTGGTTTCTGTTCCTGGGCGGTACGGGCCTGTTCTTTGTCTTCCAGTACCCCGCGGTGCTGCTGTGCCTCAACCCGCTGCGCGGCATCGGCTTTCTGCTGAGCCCCAACAACCATGCGGGCATCATGATTCTGGGCAGCTGCTTCCTCGCCACTACCGGTGCCGAGGCGCTCTACTCCGACATGGGCCATGTGGGCCGCGGCAACATCTACGCCACCTGGCCGTTCGTCAAGTGCTGCTTGCTGCTGTCCTATATGGGCCAGGGCGCTTGGCTTATCAACAACGCCGGCAACCCGGAGCTCATGGGTATCGCCGACCTCAACCCCTTCTACCAGATGCTCGCCCCGGGTCTGCGTCCCTTTGCCGTCGGCCTTTCCACCGTCGCGGCCATCATTGCCTCGCAGGCGCTCATCACCGGCGCATTCTCGCTGGTGTCCGAGGCCAGTCGCCTGGACCTCATGCCGCACATGCAGGTCTTCTATCCTGCCGAGACCAAGGGCCAGCTCTATATTCCCATGGTCAACAACGTCATGCTTGTGGGCTGCGTCGTCGTGGTGCTGCTGTTCCAGAGCTCGGCGCACATGGAGGCCGCCTACGGCTTGGCGATTACCCTGACCATGATGTGCACGACGCTGCTGCTCTTCTTCTACTTGCATGTTGATCGCGGCCTTAAGGTCGTCCCGTATATCTTCGTCGCGTTCTTCCTTATGCTCGAGGGCTTCTTCTTCGTGAGTTCGCTCACCAAGTTCTTCCACGGCGGTTACTTCACCATCCTTATGGCCTTGCTCATCATGGGCGTTATGGTGTGCTGGTACAACGGCACAGCGGTCGAGCGGCGTCAGTTTACGCTGCTGCCGCTGCGCAGCTATCTGCCGCAGCTCAAGCGCCTGCGCGACGACGATCGCTACGAGCCTATGAGCGACAACATCGTGTACCTGACCAAGGACACCAATACCGACTACATCGACCGCGATATCGTCTACTCGATTCTGGACAAGCATCCCAAGCGCGCCCGCGCCTGGTGGTTCGTGAACGTCGAGACCATGGACGAGCCGCATACCTTTGCCTATTCGGTCGAGACGTTTGGCACCGACTATGTTTTCCGCGTGCATCTGTACCTGGGCTACAAGGTTAACCAGCGCGTGAACGCCTACCTGCGCCAGGTTGTTCAGGATCTGGCCGCCACTGGCGAGCTGCCGCCGCAGATGCATGACTACTCGGTCTACAAGGATCCGGGCAACATCGGTACGTTCAAGTTCGTCATGATCCGCAAGCTCCTGGCGCCCGAGAGTGACGTGGAGCCGAGCGAGCGTACGGCCATCACGCTCAAGTACATCATCCGCCGCTTTGCCGGTACGCCGGCGCGCTGGTATGGCCTGGAGAACTCCAACGTGAGCTTTGAGTATGTGCCGCTGTTCACCAAGTTCAAGGCCGTGAACAAGATGCATCGCCTAGCCCCCAACGAGCGCCCGTAAGCGCCGACAGGTTGCATGGAGTTGGTTTTCGATGGACGAGGTTGAGACCGGGGAGGCAAACATGGATGCAAAGATACTTGATGGCCGCGAGGTGGCTGCCGAGATGGTGCGTGAGGCACGCGCCGACGCCGCCGAAGATCGGTTCTTTACGAATCGTACCAACATGGACATGGCCGATCGCGTGATTTCGATCGTGGTGACGGTGTTTGCCGCGGCATGCGTGTGCGCGCTGCTCGCGCACGTGCTGTTTGTCTAGCGACCGCGGGCTGCAAAGGCTATACACTTGAAACCACCACAAGGGAGAACCACCACAAAGGTGCCTGTCCCCTTTGTGGTGGTTTTTGTTTTTGAGAGAGGGGCGGGGCGCTGATGGACGTCCGTACGGACGGCGATATTGCCGATAGCTTTTGGTGGCGGCGCACAACGCTGACGCGCCGCACTCCTCTGTATGACGCCTGCGTGTCGGTGGGGCTACTGGTCGCGGCGACGATTGTGGGCGCGCTGCTCGACCATCCGGGGCTCGCGCCGAGCATCATGATCGTCTATGTGTTCGCCGTGCAGCTGTGCGCTTTCTTTACCTGGAGCCGCCTGTACTGCCTGCTGAGCTCGGCTGCCGCCGTGGCGCTCTACAACTTCTTGTTTGTCGACCCGCGCTACGCGCTGTCGTTTATCGACCGCGTCTATCCCGGCATGTTCTTCATTATGTTTGCGGTCTCGCTCGTGTCGAGCTCAATCGCGCTGGCCCTGCGCCGCGCCTTGGCGCAGGCTGCCGCCAGCGACCGTCGCACGCAGATGGTGCTCGAGACCAACCGCATGCTGCAGCGGTGTGGCGATCAGCAACAGATTGTGCACGCTATGGCAACGCAGCTGGCGCGTCTTTCGGACTGTCCGGTCGTGTGGTATAGCGCCGATGCCGATAACGATGACCTGCTGCCGCGCACGACGTACACGGCCGTGGGCGATGTCGCGCCGGTACACCAGCTGGCGCCGCAGATGCCGCCGCGGCTCTCGGCGTCCGCCTATGTAGGAACGCCGCTCGATGCCACCTATGGCGCCTCGGCGTTCTACGGCATATACCTGACCGTGCGCTCGGGCGACACCATGGTGCGCGCGGGCGATCCCGCCTCGGTGGTGGGGGTGTTCGCCATTGTCGCCGAGCCCGATGCGCTGACGCCCGAGGAGCGGACGCTTGCCGATGCCATCGTGAGCGAAGGCGAGCTGGCGCTCGATCGCGCCCGCGCCATGGAGGCTCGCGAGGAAGCGGCGGTGCTCGCCAAAAACGAACAGCTGCGTGCCAACTTGCTGCGCTCCATCTCGCACGACCTGCGCACGCCGCTTACCAGTATTTCGGGTAATGCCGATGTGCTGCTCGACCAGGGCTCGACCGGCACGGCCGTGCTCGACGACCAGACACGCCGCGGCATGCTCCTATCCATTCGCTCGGACGCGCAATGGCTCAACGCCACTGTCGAGAATCTGCTCGCCATCACCAAGCTCGAGGGCGGCGGCATGCACCTGTCGACCACGCTCGAGCTCATGGACGATATCGTCGAGGAGGCGCTGCGTCATGTAAATCCGGCTGTGCGCGAGCATGACCTTAAGGTAGTGGCGTGCGATGAGCCGGCGCTCGTCAACGTCGACGCGCGCCTGATGGTGCAGCTGGTGGTCAATCTGGTGAACAACGCCATCGCCTATACGCCTGCGGGCTCGCATATCGTAATCTCGATTGGCGTCCATGATGGATGCGTGGCGTGCTCGGTTGCTGATGATGGCCCGGGCATTGCGCCCGAGGACCGCGAGCGAATCTTTGAGTCGTTCTACACCGCCAACCATGGCCTGGCCGACAGCTGCCGCAGTGTGGGCTTGGGGCTTTCGCTCTGCCGCTCCATTGCGCTGGCACATGGCGGTAGCATAGAGGTTACCGCGGCGGACCCTCACGGTTCGGTCTTTACGATTGAGCTTCCCGCCGCCGACGTTTCGTTTGATAAGGAGTAGCGCTGTGCCGAACTCTGCCGTGAAACCGCTCATCTTGGTCGTTGAGGACGATCCCGCCGTCCGCAACCTTATCGTCGCCGCGCTCGAGGCGCACGGTTTGCGCCATATGGCTGTGGAGACCGCCCACGCCGCCATCGCCGCCGCTTCGTCGCAGGCGCCGAGCATTGTGCTGCTCGATCTGGGCCTGCCCGATATGGACGGCGTCAAGGTGGTGGAGTCAGTGCGCGCGTGGTCGGGCATGCCGATCATCGTGGTTTCGGCGCGCAGCGAGGACGCGGACAAGATCCGAGCGCTCGATGCCGGCGCCGATGACTACCTGACTAAGCCGTTTTCGGTCGAGGAGCTGCTCGCGCGCATTCGCACCACGCTCAGGCGCCTTTCGTATGCGCAGGCGGGCGGCGTTGCCTCCGAGGGCTCGTTCGATACCGGTGAGCTGCATATCGATTTTGACGCCGGCATCGCAACGATGGACGGCGAGGAGCTGCACCTGACGCCGATCGAGTACAAGCTGCTGTGCCTGCTGGCGCATAACGCCGACAAGGTGCTGACGCACCAGTTTATCTTGCACGAGATCTGGGGCACGGCGACCAAGAGCGACCTGGCGAGCCTGCGCGTCTTTATGGGCACGTTGCGCAAGAAGATCGAGTCCGACCCCGCGCACCCGCGCTACATCCAGACGCACGTGGGTATCGGCTATCGCCTGGTCACCCAAGGGTAGGACGGCACCCGCCATCCCACTATGAGCTGCGGTGAAATAGTTCCTGTTTGGGCCTTTACCAGGCATTTTTAGGAACTATTCCACCGCAACTTTGTTTATTTGCCCTTGGGCTTGCTGGCGTAGAACTTCTTCTTTTTGGGCTTGCCTGCACCGGCAGACTTGCCGTCGCCGCGCGGTCCTCGGTCGCCGGCCTGCGCGTGCGCGGGCGATGCTGCGCGAGGCTTGCGGGCTTCGGGGTTGCGCAGCTCCTCGGTTCGCTCGGCAATCTCCTCGGCGCTAAAGCCGGCTTCGGCCATGGCGTCCTCGATGGGCAGGCGGCGCACGATATAGCAATGGTGCACCTTCTGATTGCGTGCGAAGTCCTCGGGGATGGTCTGCGCTGTAATGTCCTCCAGCACGACGCCCGCGCGCGCGAGCTTGCGCGTTTCGGGGCGGAAGCCGCGCAGATTGCAGCTAAAGATGGCATGACCGCCCTGTGCGAGCAGGCGCGACACGCCGGCCAAAAGCTCAACATGGTCGCGCTGAACATCCCAGGTGCGACGGCCCATCTTGGACGAGTTCGAGAACGTGGGCGGGTCGACAAAGATCAGGTCCCAGCGGTTGCGCGTCTGGCGCTGGTCGCGAATCCAGGCGAGCACGTCGTCGCGCACAAAATGATGCTGCGGTCCCACAAAGCCGTTCTGGCGCATGTTGCGCTCGGCCCAGTCCAGATAGGTGTTGGAGAGGTCGACCGTCACGGTCTCCTCGACGCCGCCGTCTGCCGCATAGCAGGTGGCAGTGCCGGTGTAGGCAAACAGGTTGAGGAAGCGGCGCGCCTGCTTGGCGTGCTCGCGCACTAGGTTGCGGGTGACGCGGTGGTCCAGGAAGATGCCCACATCCAGATAGTCGTCAAAGTTGACGGCAAAGGTGAGCCCGCCCTCTTCGATGAGCGGGAGGCGACGGCGCGCGATGTTGGCGCGTTCGCCCGATCCGCCCTTGCCGGCACCCTGCTTGCCGTACTGCGAGCCGCCGCGCGAACGCATGCGGGCCTTGGCGTGCACGTGCTCGGCGGGAACATCTAGGATGCGCGGCGCGATGGCCAGAATGTCGAGCATGCGGGCCTGGGCCAGTGCGGGGTCGATGGTCTTGGGCGCGGCGTATTCGGCGATGACGAGCCAGCGGCCCGGCGTCTGCGGACAACCCTCGTACAGATCGATGGCGGCGGAGTAGTCGGGCAGGTCGGCATCGTAGACGCGGTAGCAGCTCACGCCCTCGCGCTTGGCCCACTTGCGGCGCAGACGTGCGTTCTTGCGCAGGCGGTTGGCGAACTGCTCGGACTCGGGGATGAGCACGGGCAGTGGCTTGCCGTCGCCCAGGTCGAGCATGGCGGCAGGCTCGGGCATGGCGGAAACGGCGGCTTCATCGTTGACTTCGTTGGCATCCGCAGCCTCGGCCTCGGCATCCGCACTGGTCGCAGCCTCAAACGCTGCGGCGGCGTGGTCGAGCGAAGGCCAGACTTCGACGGTCGCCTCTTCGTTGTTGGGCATGACGGCGATCGAGCGCTCGGGCTCGGTGTGGAGCGCGCGGGCCAGCAATCCGTCGCGGGTGAGCGCGGCGACCGGCGCCGCGGCAAGCTCGGGCGCGCGGCGCAACTCGCCGATGAGCGTCATGGTGTCATGCATGAGCGAAAGCGGTGTCTCGGTCGTATCCGCGACCACGGCGGCGCCGGCGACAGCGCCCGCGTGGTCCAGTACGGTGGCGGACTTGGCGGCGCAAAAATCGACAAAGCGCTTGTAGCCGGCACATTTAACCATGCGCTCAGCGGTCTTGCGGGCGGCGGGGTCAACATCCACGGCCACGATGCGCGCCTGGCGCTCGCGCGCTGCCGCCTCGCGCTCGCGCGCCTCGGCAAGCAGCTGCTCCCACAGGGCGGCATCGTGCAGCTGCCAGCCCTCAAAGCCCCAGCGCTCGCGTGTGGCGCCCGGGGCGCGGTCGGTCAGAATGTTCACGGCCTCCAGCAGCAGACCGCCGCCGGCGCACGAGGCATCGATCAGCGTGGGAAGGGCTTCGTTCTCGTAATCGTCGGCCGTCAGCTCGCGCTCGCATAGTGCGGTCCAGCCGACCTGCGCCAGCACCAGGGCGGCGTAGTCGGGGCGCAACACGTGTGCGCCCTCGCCGGCACGAGTCGCAGCGGGCGGCAGGCGTTTGAACAGCGGGTCGCCCGAAAGGTCCAGGCTGATGCTCGCGCGGCGCTGACGCAGCGAAAGCAGTAGGTGAACATCGGGGTCGGCGGCATCGACGTCGGCGCGACGGCCCGTGGTCTCGGCAAGACGGTCGCACAGCGCGTCCTTGGCGCGCAGGGCCGAGAAGCGCGTGTTGCGCAGCTGCTCGGTCACGCCGCGGGCGGTGATGGCGATGGTAGCGCCCGGGTGAACGATGCTTTCCCAGGCGATGTCGTAAACGCCGTCGTACAACTCATCGGCATCCTGCGCCTCAAAGCGCCCAAGCACTACAAACACGCGGCTGGCCAGGCGCGACCACAGACAGGCGCGGTAACCTTCTTCGAGCTCGCCCTCAAATGTAGCGCGGCCCTTCAGGCGGCGGACATGCGAAAGCCCGAGGCGTTTAAGCTCATCGGCGAGTGCGGACTCAAAGCCCTCGGGGCAGCTTGCGTAAAATTCCATGGGTGACCTCTCTGGTTGCGTCGCTCCATTATATGATGGATGCTTCGTTTGCCCTTATCCTCGAAAGGAACCCATATGATTGATGCGTGTCCCGAACCCGCTGTGCTCTTTTTTGACGTGGACGGCACGCTGACGTCGTTCGATCCCGACGATATGACCGATAAGGACTTCAATGCAATCCATCCGTCGAAGGCCGTTGTCGATGCATTTGGTCGCCTGCGCAATGCGGGTCACCAGGCATTTATCTGCACGGGCCGCCCCCTGTGGCTGGTTGCCGATGGTCTGCGTGCCCTGAATCCGGCGGGCATCGTTGCCGTGGCGGGCGCCACGCTCGAGGTCGAGGGCCGCGTGGTGCATGAGGACTGTTTTGACGAGGACGTTATCGCGGAGCTTGCGCGCCGCATTGCCGCGGCGGGCGGTGAGGCGTTGTTCGAGACGAACGGTGCCACCTATTCACTTGAGCCAGTTGGTGTCGAACAGTCATTTCTGCTAGGCGCCGGCGTGGTGCATGGCGTTGATCAGATGCGCGTCGATGGCCGCTTGCGCGTAGGCAAGGTGTGCATTAACGCGTGCAACCTGGCTCGCGTTGCCAACGATGACGGCTTTATCGATCGCGAGTTTGAGCTGTGCAACACCGGTGGTCAGAATCGCGAGCTGAGCCCCAAGGGCATCGACAAGGGCGTGGGCGTGGCGCGAGCGCTGGCGTACCTGGGGCGCGAGGGAAATGCGCGCACCTTTGGCTTTGGCGATTCGGGCAACGACCTGGGCATGCTCGCCGCTGTCGAGACGGCTGTCGCCATGGGCAACGCCATGCCCGAGGTCAAGGCGCTCGCCGACTACGTGACCGACGACGTCGCACACGACGGCACCGTCACAGCGATGCGCCACTTTGGGTTGATTTAATAAATGGCCGGGTCGCCCGCAGTGGGGGCGACCCGGCCATTTGAGCTATTTTGCAATATAGAGCTTGGGATGACTGCGACTGCTCTCGATCGCCGCCGTCATGATGCCCTCGTCGTCTCCATCAACGATGATGCCGTCGAGGTCATCGATCTGCGCGGACTGATAAAAACTGGTCTTGTTGAACTTTCCCTGGTCAACCATCATGTAGCCCTGGTTTGAGTTGGTAAGGTACATATGCTTGATCATGGCCGAGAAGTCGTGCTCGACGGTAAAACCGTGGTCGGGGTGGAATCCATCGGCACTGACAAACGCCTTGTCGGCATGTAGTTTGCTCATGCAGTCGAGTGTTAGTGCGCCCGCGAGATAGAGGTGGCCCTTGCGCACGGAGCCGCCCAGCAGCACTACCGAAGCGTTGGGGAGATTGAAGCTGGCGTAGTTCGCGATTGCAAGATCGCCGGTGATAATGGTGATCTCACGCTTGTCCATGAGGGCCTTAGCGAAGTAAAAGCCTGTGGTGCCGATATCAATTACCAGAACATCGCCATCATCAACAAGAGTTGCTGCGGTTGCGGCGATGGCCTCCTTGGCCTCGACTTGGACATTGATGCGCTCCTCGGGATACGAGATTGCGTTGGAGCGAGAAAGCGATACCGCTCCACCGCGTACGCGACGCAGCTTGCCTTCGGATTCCAGCGAGATGAGGTCGTGTCGTGCGGTGACTTCCGAAACCGAAAAACGGCGAACGATGTCGGATACCGAGATATTTGGCTTTTCGGCCAGCCAATTCATGATAAATCGCTGGCGCTCAGCCGGCGAAAGGTCTGAAGTAGATGCCATATGCCGCTCCTTTTGAACAAAAGGTAAAAGATGCGCCTTTCGTAATCGAAATATAACGTATCGATATGAAAAGAACAAGGCAAATTCGAATGAATCAAAAGAACGGAATGGCATGTCACAAATGCATGCGTAGCAGATAGTTCGCACGTAGACGGGCTATAAAGAGTCTCATTCTGAAGGTGCCGCCCAAAAGAAGTACGTTCACACCCGATATTCGACCGTTCACGGAAAGTTGACAATTGAGCTTTCGATGGCTTTTGAAATAGTTTATAAAAGAAAGCCGAAAAGCTTTTGAAACAAAGAAGAAGGCTTTCGATAGCAATAGTGCTAGATGAGAAAGGACCGAACATGGCGATTAAGGTGTTTGCCGACGGCGCTAACCTCGAAGGCATGCTTGACATGCATGACAATGGCAACGTTCAGGGCTTCACGACCAATCCTTCCCTTATGAAGGCCGGTGGCGTGACTGACTACCGCGCTTTTGCCAAGACGGTTCTTGAGCACATTACCGATGTGTCGGTTTCTTTTGAGGTATTCGCCGACGACGAGGCTGGTATGGAAGCCGAGGCTCGCGAGATCGCAACCTGGGCAGACAACGTCTACGTTAAGATCCCGGCGCTCAACACTAAGGGCGAGTCCACTGCCGCGCTGGTCAAGCGCCTTTCTGCCGACGGCATCAAGGTGAATGTCACCACTATCTTCACGCCCGAGCAGGTCGACGAGTTTGTCGATGCCGTCTCTGCTGAGACCCCCTCTATTCTGTCCATCTTTGCCGGTCGCATTGCCGATACCGGCGTCGATCCGCTGCCCCTCATGGCGGAGTCCGTAAAGAAGGCTGCCGTTAAGCCTGCTGCCGAGGTTCTCTGGGCGTCTACGCGCGAGGTCCTCAATATCTTCCAGGCGGAGTCCGTTGGCTGTCAGATCATTACGGTCCCCAATGCCCTTCTTGCCAAGCGCAAGAATTTCGGGAAAGATTTGCTTGAGTACTCGCTTGATACGGTCAAGGGCTTTGCCCGCGACATTCAGGCGCTTGGTTTTCATATCCTGCCCGAGGAGTAGGGGACGAGCATGCTGACCGATCTTCTTAAGCCCGAGCTTGTTGCCTGCCACGTCGAGGCCTCCGACTGGGAGGAAGCGATCAAGGCATGCGGTAAGTTGCTCGTAGACGCTGGCAAATGCGACCAGAGCTATGTTGACGCCATGATTTCATCGGTTCACAAATTCGGCCCCTATATGGTCTTGGAAGAGGGCATCGCCATGCCCCACGCTCAGGCAGATGGCAATGTGAGTGAAGCGGGGATCTGTATCGTCACGCTTGACCCTGCCATTGCGTTTGGACACGAGGATTTCGATCCGGTTCACGTGCTCGTGGGTATTTGCGCACCCGACCCCAAGGCTCATCTTGGCTGCTTGGCGGAGCTTTCGCAGATGTTCGAGGACGAGGACTGCGTTGCCAAGCTCAGCGCATGCGATACGCCCGAGCAGGTTTTGGAGACCATGCGTTCATTCTTTTAGGCCTTAATGGCACGGCGATGCGTCGCCGCTTTTGGATAGACGGAAAACCGTCACGTGTAGGAGAGGAAGGTTGCCATGCATATCATCACCGTATGCGGAAACGGCATCGGGTCCAGCCTGATGCTCGCTGGCAAAGTCGAGGAGCTTTGCGAGGAGGAGGGCATCAAGGCCGACGTTGAGTCTATGGACCTGAACGGTGCTTCTTCCGCAAATCCGGATCTGTTCATCACCGTTAAAGAACTCGCCCCCGAGCTCCACGGCAACGTTGTGATCGTTCGCAGCTATGTGAACAAGAAGAAGATCCGCGAAGACGCCCTCGAGGCAATCAAGGCGGCCGCCGCTAACGCCTAAAGCGGCACAAAAAAGGGCGGTTCCCTGTGGAAGAGGGAAACGCGCCCACGTTAGAGAGAAAGGAAGCGCAGATGCAAGCCATCCTTCCCATACTTGAGTTTATCCAATCGATTCTGACCAAGCCAGCGTGGATTATGGGTCTATTTGCCTTTGTGGGCCTTGTCGCGCTTAAGCGTCCTGCCCACAAGGTGATGACGGGCACCCTGAAGCCCATTCTTGGTTACATCATGCTGTCCGCCGGCGCCGCTGTTGTTCAGGAGAACCTTGCTCCGCTGGGTACCTTCATCGAGACCGGTTTCCACATCACCGGCGTCGTGCCCAACAACGAGGTCGTTGTTTCGATGGCTCAGAGCGTCCTCGGCGTTCAGACCATGATGATCCTGATTCTCGGCTATGTCGTGAACATTATCATTGCCCGCTTTACCAAGTTTAAGTACATCTTCCTGACGGGCCATCACAGCATGTTTATGGCCTGCCTGCTGTCTGCCGTTCTGCAGGCATCTGGCTTCCAGGATGTCCAGCTTGTCATCGTGGGCGGCATGTTCCTGGGCCTCGTGAGCGCTATGCTTCCCGCCGTTGGTCAGCGTTTCACCGAGAAGGTTACCGATGGCGATGAAATCGCCATGGGCCACTTCGGTTCACTCGCCTATTACATCTCCGCTGCAGTCGGTACGCTTTTTGCTAAGGACGCCGAGGAGAACAGCACCGAGAAGATCGAGGTTCCCGAGAAGTTCGCCTTCCTGCGCGACACTACCATCTCCACGGCTCTTACCATGGCCTTCTTCTACCTGGTTACCGCTTTCGCCGCTTACATCGCAGATCCTGCGGTCGTTACCAAGACCGCTGGCGGCGACAACGTGATTGTCTATGCCCTGACCTGTGCCCTGTCCTTTGCCGTTGGTGTCACCATCGTCTATAACGGCGTTCGTATGATCCTTGCCGACCTGGTCCCGGCTTTCCAGGGCATCTCCAACAAGCTGATCCCCGGTGCCATCCCCGCCGTCGACTGCGCCGTCTTCTTCCCCTATGCTCCCACCGCCGTCATCCTCGGCTTTGTCGCTTCCTTTATCGGTGGCGTGGTCGGTATGTTCATCGTGGGCGCTACCCTGGGCATCTTCATCATCCCGGGCATGGTTCCTCACTTCTTCTGCGGTGCTACCGCGGGCATCTACGGCAATGCTACCGGCGGTCGCAAGGGCGCAGCTCTTGGCGCTTTCGTCAACGGCCTGCTCATCACCTTTGCCCCGGCCCTGCTCCTGCCCGTTCTTGACGTCTTTGGCTTCAAGAACACTACGTTCGGCGACTTTGATTTCTCCGTCATTGGCATTACGCTTGGCCGCGCTGCCGAGGCCTTCGGTACCACCGGTGTCTACGCGATTCTTGCTGTCCTTCTGATCGTCGCCTTCGTCCCCAACTTCATCCACACCAAGGGTGCTGTGATCAATCACGTTGAGGAAGAGTAATCCAGGCATACGTTAAGCCCTAATCGGGCGGAGCTCCGATAACCGGCTCCTACACGGAAGCGGTGACGTCTCAAATGAGGCGTCACCGCTTTTTGTTTTGGACTGGTTGTGAAAACGCACCGGTGAAGCGCTGTCTCTGCGCCGCGAACGGAATCAACCGCGATGATCAGCAAAAACGTTTTGCCGCTGGGGTGTCGATATAAAAATGGTAAAACTGCAAAACCGTTCGCCGAGAAGATGAAAACCCGCAGCTCACGCCTTGATAAACGTAGGTAAAGTGTTTAGCAGTTTATCGGCCGTATGCTAACGAAAGGAATCAGGCAGATGGCAATCAAGGTGTTCGCTGACGGTGCAAACCTCGAGGGCATGCTCGACATGTACGAGAACGGCAACGTTCAGGGTTTCACGACCAACCCGTCCCTTATGAAGAAGGGCGGCGTGACGGATTACCGCGCGTTTGCCAAGGAGGTCCTGGCCCACATCACCGATGTGTCCGTCTCGTTTGAGGTCTTTGCCGACGACGTCGAGACCATGGAGGTCGAGGCCCGCGAGATCGCTACCTGGGCCGAGAACGTCTACGTCAAGATTCCGTGCGTGACTACCAAGGGCGAGTCCACGGCCGAGTTGGTGCGCAAGCTTTCCGCCGACGGCATTAAGGTCAACGTCACCACCATCTTTACGCCTGCGCAGGTCGACGAGATGGTCGACGCTGTCGACGCCGAGACGCCGTCCATCATCTCGCTCTTTGCCGGCCGTATCGCCGACACGGGTGTCGATCCCATTCCGTTTATGACGGAGTCGGTCAAGAAGGCCGCCGCCAAGCCCAACTGCGAGGTCCTGTGGGCGTCCACGCGCGAGCTTATCAACATTTACCAGGCGCAGGCCTGCGGCTGTCAGATCATCACGGTGCCCAACAGCATCCTGGCCAAGCGCAAGAACATCGGTCGCGACCCGTATGAGGTTTCGCTCGATACCGTGCGCGGCTTTGCCAAGGATATCGCCGCTTTGGGCTTCCATATCCTGCCGTAACGCGAACACTGGCTGCGCCGCGGGTTGTTCGCCCCGGCCTTTCCTTTCCCTATCGCTCACGCGCTTCGCGAGGGTCGCGCTAGGCAAAGGAAAGGCCGGGGCTGCCGACACGAACCCGTCGGTAGGTCCTGAGCTGAATCGCTACCTTTATTCCGATGGGGGTCGACAGTGCTACCCCGCCAACTGTCTCGGGCAGTAATGGGGCTGGGCTCGGATGGCAACGCCGCGTGCCACTGGCGGCTTCGTTCGCCGGATGACGATTCGTGTTACGCGGCCGGCGTCACCTCGGACGGCGGCGTGGGCTCCGACGGCATCGCGTGGACAACGCGGTTCCGCATTATGGATCAACCTGTAATCTAATGATCTTCTAATCCATATCTATCAAGTATCGAAAACGATCCGGCCCCGAGTTGGCAGTCATCGCCAAGGCAAAGGACCCTGCCGGCTATGTGTTCGGGGCGATGCGCAAGTCGCCCAAGACCCTTCGATTATCCCTTTGTTCCGCGCATGCAAGATCTCATGCTTGACGTGGTTGAACAGCTCTACCGGGCAAACGAGGTCTTTGCGGCTCGTGCCCATAAGTGTCCCACCAACAGAAATCGAGATATTCGGCCTCAGAGTGCCGTCAAGATTGCCAATATGGCTGAAAAACGTCCCGTACCGCACCTCTGCGGGTGCAGATATGGGACGTTTGTGGAATATCTGATGCCTATTTGTTGAGCTTGCACTTTGAAGAAGTGTTATCGCGGCCCAGCGAGGCCGAATATCTCAAAAATTGCAGGTGATGATTAGCGGAAACGGCGTCTCGCACTTCGGGATATCGCCAAATCGTTTTAGAAGGAGAGGCGCTCGGCGGAATGGGACCCGCCGAGCGCCTGCAGCGGCTTATTTGCCCCGCACCATGGTGAGGGAGATCTTTTTGCGGTCGCGATCGACCTTTTCTACCCATACCTTCACCGTGTCGCCGACGCGCACCACGTCGCTGGGGTGCTTGACGAAGCGGCTGGCCAGCTTGGAGATGTGCACGAGGCCGTCCTGGTGCACGCCCACGTCGACGAAGGCGCCAAAGTCGACGACGTTGCGCACCGTGCCCTTGAGCTCCATGCCGGGCTCCAGGTCGTCAATAGAAAGTGCCGAGCGGCTAAAGACCACCTCGGGCGCGTCGTCGCGCGGGTCGCGACCGGGCTTCTTGAGCTCGTTGACAATGTCGATGAGCGTCAGGGTGCCACAGTCCAGGTCGCTTGCCAGTGCCGAAATGCTGCCCAGACGGCGCTCGATGTCGGGCACGCCGCCGCGGCTGAGCTCGCTTGCCGCAACGCCGGCCCGCTCCAGGACGGCCGTGGCCACCTCGTAGCTCTCGGGGTGGACGCTTGTCGCGTCGAGCGGGTTCTTACCGCCGCTGATGCGCAAAAAGCCCGCGGCGTTGAGATATGCCTTGGGTCCAAGTTTGGGGACCTTCTTAAGCTGGCGGCGATCGGTAAAGGCGCCGTTTTCCTCGCGGTACGCCACGATGTTCTTTGCCACGCTCGGCGTGATGCCCGATACGTATCCCAGCAGGCTTGCGCTCGCGGTGTTGACGTCGACGCCCACGCGGTTGACGACGTCCTCCACCACGTGGCCCAGGGTGCGCGAGAGCTCGGCCTGGTCAAGGTCGTGTTGGTACTGGCCCACGCCGATGGACTGGGGCGGAATCTTGACGAGCTCTGCCAGCGGGTCCTGCAGGCGACGGCCCAAGCTCATGGCGCCACGTACGGTGACGTCCAGGTCAGGATATTCCTGGCTGGCGAGCTCGGAGGCGGAGTACACCGACGCGCCGGCCTCGTTAACGATGGTGTAGCGAAGGCTGGACGCCTGCTCGGCAATGAACTCCGAGACGACTTCCTCGGTCTCGCGGCTGGCGGTGCCGTTGCCGATGACGATGGTGTTGACGCCGTCCTTTTTGACGAGGCGGGCGAGCTCGCGCTTGGTGCCGGCGACGTCGTGGCGCGGCTTGGTGGGGTAGACCACGCCGTGGTCGAGCAGCTTGCCGGTCTCGTCCATGACGGCGACCTTGCAGCCGGTGCGGTAGCCCGGGTCGAGCGCGAGTACGCGGGCGCCGCGCACGGGGCGCGCCGAGAGCAGGCCCTCGAGATTCTTGGCAAAGACGTTGATGGCCTCGGTCTGGGCGCGAACGGTGAGTTTGGCGCGGGCCTCGCGCTCCAGCGAGGGAGCCATGAGGCGTTTGTAGCCGTCGGCGATGGCGGCATCGAAGATGGGAGCAAACACGCCCTGGCGTCGGGGCCAACGGCTGCTGAGGCGCGCCGTGGCGGCAACGCCGTCGACGTTCACGCGCACGCGGAGCTTGCCCTCGCGCTCACCGCGGTCGATAGCCAGCACGCGGTGGTTGGGTATACGGCGCAACGGCTCGTCATAGCTGTAGTAGGGCTCGTAGGGGGTCTTCTCGGCGGGGTCGGTTGCCTCGACGACGATGTCGGCGGTGTTTTGCGTAAAGGCGCGCACGTCGGCGACGTTCTCGGGGTCCTCGGCTACCGTCTCGGCCACGATGTCAGCGGCGCCAGCGAGCGCCTTCTCGGGCGTGTCGAAGCCGGCCTCCTCGTTGACGTATGCCGCGGCGGCGTCGAGCGCGCTGCCCTTGGCCGAGGCCTGCATGATGACCATGTTGGCAAGCGGCTCCAGACCTGCCTCGCGGGCCTTCTGCGCGCGGGTCATGCGCTTTTTACGGTAGGGCTTGTAGAGGTCTTCGACGCGCTGGAGCTGTGTGGCCTCGCGAATCTGCTGCTCGAGCTCGGGCGTGAGTTTGCCCTGGGCGTCGATGAGCAGGATGACGTCCTCTTTACGCTGTTCAAGATTGCGCAGGTAGGACAGGCGCTCGTCGAGCGCGCGCAGGGCAACGTCGTCCATGCCGCCCGTTGCTTCCTTGCGGTAGCGCGAGATAAAGGGGATGGTGTTGCCCTCGTCGATGAGCTTGACGGCTGCCTCGACGTTGGCGGCCTTAAGGTTGAGCTCGCGGGCGAGCTGGGCGATAAGATCCATGGAACTTCCTGTCTGTGAGTACGTTACAGGTGCATGAGCCACCCAGTCTACCACCCGCCCGCGCCGCGGCTGCAAAGAAAGCCCCGCGGGCAGGAGGCTGCTCGCGGGGCAAAGAAGAGGGGCTTATTTGTGGCGGACCGAGGGGCTCGGCATGGGGTTTCTGTCGCGGCCGCTCTTAAGGCGTTACAGCTCGACGAGCTGGCCGGTCTCGGCGGCCTCCTTGATGGCGTTAAGCAGCGTGAGCGTCTTGACGTTGTCGGCGGGGGTCACGACGGGCTCGACCTCGCGGCGGACGACCTTCACAAAGTGCTTGAGCTGCATCTTGTGCGGCAGCGCTGGGTCCACAGCCGGGATCTCCATCTGCAGCGGCTTGTGCCAGTTGGAGGCACCGGCGTAGGAGAACTGGTGCAGGCGGGGCAGCGAAAGGGCGCCCTTGGTACCGCCAATAAAGTAGGCATCGGCGTCGAAGGGGCGGTACTGCGGGTCCTCGCGAGCAGTCGCCTCCCAGTTCCAGGGGCTGGCGGTGGCATCGGAGATGGTCATGCTTGCGAGCGCGCCATCGGCAAAACGGACGTTGACCACGGCGGAGTCCTCGGTCTCAAAACCGCGGGCGGCGCTGGACTGCATACCCTGGACGGCGACGGGCTCGCCCAGCAGATAGCGGAGCAGGTCGACGTCGTGAACCAGGTTGACCAGGATCGGGCCGGCACCCTTCTTGCGGCGCCACTCGACATCAAAGTACTCATCGTTCTTATAGATCATGTAGTGGAAGCTCGACACGGTGAGCTTGCCCAACTCGCCGGACTCGATGATCTCCTTGGCCTTGTTCACAAACGGGTTGTGGCGACGGTGCTGACCCACGAGTACGGGCACGCCGGCGGTCTCGGCCTCGGCGGCGAAGGCCTGGGCATCCTCAAGGTCGTTGGAGATCGGCTTTTCGACCAGCGGCACGATGTTACGCTTGATGGCCTCTCGGGCAACGCCCAGGTGCAGGTCGTTGGGGGTGGCGATGATGACGGCCTCGGGCTTGACCTCGTCCATCATCTGGGCGGGATCGGTAAAGAACGGCACGCCGGCGGCCTCGGCCGTGGCGCGGGCGCCCTCAAAGGCGTCGGCGATGGCGACGAGCTCGGCCTCGGGCTCCTCGGTGACAAAGCGGATGTGGTTGCGGCCCATGGCGCCGGCGCCGATAACGGCAATGCGGACGGGGTTGAGCTCAGACATTTCGACTCCTTAATACTGGTGACCGGTGGAATGCGACAAAGGGACTGTCCCTTTGTCGCAGCGGTAAAACTAGGCGGACTTCTTCTTGCTGTCGGAGACCATCATGTAGACGGTGAGCACGACGGCGATGGCGGCGATCACGATGGCGCCGTAGAAGGACTGCTGGTAGGCGGCGCTGCCGGCCTCAGCGTGATACAGCACGGCAGTGATGGGCTGGCTGATCCAGGTAGAGGCGGCGTAGCCCAGGAACATGATGCCGTAGTTGACGCCGATGTTGCTGGTACCGAAGGCGCCACCGGTGAGCGGCGGGTAGATGACGAGCAGGGCGCCAAAGCTAAAGCCGAGCAGGGCGAGCGCCACAAAGAACATGCTCTGCGTAAAGCTCATCGACATGATGACGAGCGCGACGATGGTGACGACCAGGCTGATGAGCAGCGACTTGTAGGCGCCGAGCTTGTCGATGATCTGGCCAAAGGACAGACGGCCGACCAGGTTGGCGCAGGTGTTGACGGAGACCACCACGCCGCCGAGGGCGACGGCCGCGGCGCTCGTGGGGTCAGCGAAGAGCTGGACGGCGGCGATGGAGGCAACCTTGCCCACGAGCAGGGTGCCCGCGGTGGCGGCAAAGGCGAAGGTGACGATGAGGACCCAGAAGCGCGGGGTCTTGACCATCTCGCCCGGGGTGAGGTCGCCGAAGGTGCCGGCATGTGCGCCGCCCTTGGGGGCCTCGAAGCCCTCGGGCAGCCAGCCGGCCTCGGGGGCCTTCAGGAACAGGGCGGAGGCGGCGATCGTCACAAAGAAGATGACGCCGAGTGCCTTGAGGGCGCCAAAGATGCCCAGGCTCGGGATGAGCAGTGAGGCGAGCACCGGGGACAGCACGGCGGGGCCGGCGGTCGAAGCGGCGAGCGTAATGCCGGAGGCGAGGCCCTTCTTGTCGATGAACCACTTTTGGCCCGTGGTGAGCGCGGGGTTGTAGCCCAGGCCGTTGCCGATGGCGGCGACGAGCGAGAACCACAGGTAGAACTGCCACGGCTCGGTGACGGTGCCAGACATGAACCAGCCCAGGCCGTAGCACACGGCGGCGGCGATCACGACGTTGCGGGGGCCGATCTTATCGGAGATGCGGCCGGCGAAGATGCCCGTCACGGCCATGATGGTCTGAAAGACCGGGAAAGCCCAGGTAAGGGCGCTGGACCACTCGGGGTAGACGGCGAGCAGGTTCTTGCTCACGACGGAATACAGCGCGATGGAGCTGATAAAGAACATGGTGACGCACGCGGCGGAAAGCACGACGGCGCGACCCTTGTTGGAGTTGGTGGAAGCCATTGGACTCTTTCTGATCGATGCGGGGGAGGGGCGGACACGTCCGCGGGGCCTCCCTGTCAGGCTGGTTTACTGGTCGGTCGGCTTTGCGACGCCGGACTCGTCAGACCAAAGCTCGACACCCTTGTTCTTAAGGTAGTTGTCGGCAAAGGCTCGGCGGCCGCCGGGCTTGGCGGTGAGGTCGCCCATCATATTGGAGAAACCGCCGTCGACCTTGATGGCGTCGCCGGTGGTAAAGTCCGAGCGCCTGGACGCCAGGAACATGACGGCGTTGGCGATATCGCTGACCTCGCCGATGCGGCGCGTAGCGATAAGGCGGCTGCGGCTCTTCTCGACCTCGGGGTCAGCGTAAAAGCTCGCCGACATGGGGGTCTTGACAAAGCAGGGCTCGACGCAGTTGGAGCGCACGCCGTAGGGGCCCCACTCGGCGGCGAGCATCTTGGACATCATGTTGACGCCGGCCTTAGTGGAGCTGTACACACCCGAGAACGTCTCGGGGGAGTGGCTGGCAACGGTCGAGATGTGCACCAGGCGACCCTGGCCAGCCTTGATCATTTCGCGGCCAAAGCGCTGCGAGGTGATGAAGTAGCCGGTGAGGTTGACGTTGATGACCTCGTTCCAGTCACTCAGCGGCAGGTCTTCCATGGCTGCGAAGCGCAGGATGCCGGCGGTGTTGACGAGGACGTCGACGCGGCCGAAGTCGGCGATGGTGGCATCGACGGCGGCCTGAACCTCGGCCTCGTCGGTGGCGTTCATCTTGTAGCCCTCGGCGTGGATGCCAAACTCGGCGGCGAGGTCGGCGGCTGCGGCCTTGACCTTCTCCTCATCCAGGTCGAGCAGGACGACGTTGGCGCCGTTGCGGGCGAACTCGCGGCAGATCTCGACGCCCATGCCGCCGAGCGCGCCGGTCACGGCGCAGACATCGTCCTCGAGCTTAAGCCAGTTGCTCATAGGAACTTCCCTTCTTGTACCTCCCTGTGGGCCGCTTCCATTACTCGACCCACGCGGTTTTTCTCTGGTTATCGTATGCTTTGAATTTGCGCAGGTGAATTGCATATTTGTTAGAATGGCGTAAACCTGTGGTTTATAGCACGCAAGGCAATTTGTTCTTAGTTGAGTGTGTGACCTGCCAAAACGACCCCCTTCGGCAGCTCATGTCCATACGTCTGGAAACGGGAGATTGACGTGTACGATCGACGACTCGAGGCCATAACGGCCGCCGCGGAGCTGGGAAGCTTCTCGCGCGCGGCGGCAAAACTGCGTGTGTCGACTCCGGCGCTCGTCAAGCAGGTGTCGGGATTCGAGGCCGAGTTTGGCATCACGTTGTTTGAGCGCTCGCATTCGGGCGTCAAGGTGACGCCGGCGGGCGCTCTGCTGGTGGACGACGCGCGCTCGATCATGCGGCAGTCCGAGGACGCGCTGCGCCGTGCCCGACGCGCGGCGGGCGATGGCGGTGCCGTGCGCCTGGGCGTGTCGATGATGTGCCCGGGGCGCCAAACGTTGTCGATGTGGTCGGGCATCCACGATCTAGAACCGTCGCTGCGATTTGAGATCGTGCCGGTAAGCGACCTCTATGACGAGCGCGAGACCGTCATGCGCAGCTTGGGCCGCGAGGTGGATGTAGTGCAGTCGAGTTTTTCGACTCCGCGCTGGGGCGATGCCTGTCAAAAACTCCGTATCGTCAACGTGCCGTTTTATATCGACGTGCCGCGCACGAGCCGGCTCGCGCGCAAAAAGCGCATCACGGTTGCCGACCTCGAGGGCATGCGCCTGCGCGTGCTTCGTCACGGCAACGACGCCATGGACAGTCTGCGTATCGATCTTTTGGCCGACGGCGGCGTGGACGTGATCGACGTGGACAGCTTTGACTTTGCGCTCTTTAACGATGCGGAAGAAAAGGGCGATGCGGTGCTCACCTGCGGATCGTGGTCGGGCGTGCACCCGGCCTTTGTGGGCGTGCCGTTTCTTTGTGGCCGCGAGGTGCCGGTCTTTTTGCACTATCCGTTCGAGCCAACCCTCCAAGTCCAAAAATTCGTCAACGCCATGGCCCAACTCCTCAACTAGCTCATTTGGGACGGGGCTCTTTTAGCTACTTCGAGGATGTTTTTTCTGGGACGGGGATTAAATAATCATTCGGTACACAATGATTATTTAATCCCCGTCCCAGAAAAAACATCCT
>NZ_QROZ01000009.1:55072-102980 GCF_003475205.1 Collinsella sp. AF36-3AT
TCCCCGTCCCAGAAAAAACATCCTTACAAAAAGAGGCCCTGGCCAAACGGCCAGGGCCTCACCAACTTTTATTCTGTTTTAATGACGGGCTGATTGCGCGCAGGAGGACCCCCAGGCGGGCCGGGGTGTAACCTCCGCGCGCAGTTTCGCAGCGAAGCGAGAATGTTTGAGCACGGAGGTTACACCCCGGCCCACCTGGGGGTCCTCCGTGAAACAAACCTACCTACTCGAGCTCAAACGCACCCGTGTACAGCTGGTAGTAATATCCGCGCTTGGCGATCAGCTCGTCGTGGTTGCCGCGCTCGATGATGCGGCCGTGGTCCAGGCAGATGATCGCATCGGAGTTGCGCACGGTAGAGAGGCGGTGCGCGATGACAAACGTCGTGCGACCCTCCATGAGCTTGTCCATGCCTGCCTGCACGATGGCCTCGGTGCGGGTATCGATGCTCGATGTGGCCTCGTCCAGAATCATCGCCGGCGGATCGGCGACGGCGGCGCGCGCGATCGAAATCAGCTGGCGCTGGCCCTGCGACAGCTGGGCGCCGTTGCCGGTGAGCATGGTGTCATAGCCGTCGGGCAGGCGGGTGATAAAGTCGTCCGCGCCGGCGAGCTTGGCGGCCTTGATGCACTCCTCGTCGGTGGCATTCAGGTTACCGTAGCGGATGTTGTCCATCACGGTGCCGGTGAACAGGTTCACATCCTGCAGCACTACGCCCAGCGAACGGCGCAGGTCGGACTTGCGAATCTTGTTGACGTTGATGCCGTCGTAGCGAATCTTGCCGTCGGCGATGTCATAGAAGCGGTTGATGAGGTTGGTGATGGTCGTCTTGCCGGCACCGGTGGCGCCGACAAACGCGACCTTCTGGCCCGGCTTGGCAAATACGGACACGCCGTGCAGCACCTCGTGGTCGGGCGTGTAGCCAAAGTCGACGTTGTCCATGACCAGGTCGCCACGCAGCGGCACGTACTCAATCTCGCCGGTTGCGCGGTGCGGATGCTTCCACGCCCACATGCCGGTGTGGTGGTCGGCTTCCTCGAGCTCCCAGGTCTCGGGGTTCACCTGCGCGTTGACGAGCGTCACGTAGCCCTCGTCGGCCTCGGGCTCCTCGTCGATGAGCTCAAAGATGCGGTCGGCGCCGGCCAGACCCATGACCACGGCGTTGATCTGCTGCGAGATCTGGCCGATCTGCCCGCAGAACTGCCTGGTCATGTTAAGGAACGGCACCACGACGGCAATGGACAGGCCCATGCCCGAGATGCTCAGGTTGGGCACGCCCAGCGCCAAGAAAATGCCGCCGGCCAGTGCGACCAGCACGTAGAGCAGGTTGCCCAGGTTCATAAGGATGGGCATGAGGATGTTGGCGTACATGTTGGCCTTCTGCGAGACTTCGAAGAGTTTCTCGTTGCGCTCATCGAAATCGGCCTCGGCGGCAGATTCGTGGCAGAACGCCTTGACGACTTTCTGGCCGTTCATAACCTCCTCGATGTGGCCCTCGACCACGCCGAGTTCGGTCTGCTGCGCGATAAAGAACCGCGCGGAGTTGGAGCCGAGGAGCTTGGTCATAAAGGTCATAAAGGTGACGCCTGCCACAATGACCAGGCACATCCACACGCTGTAGTACAGCATGATAAAGAACACCGAGCAGATGATGATGACCGTCAAAAGCAGGTTGGGCAGCGACTGGCTGATCATCTGGCGCAGCGTGTCGATATCGTTGGTGTAGTGGCTCATGATGTCGCCGCGCTGATGCGTGTCGAAGTAGCGGATCGGCAGGTCCTGCATACGGTTGAACATCATCTCGCGCAGCTTCTCGAGCGAGCCCTGCGTGATGATGGCCATGGCGCGGTTCCAGAAGAGCGAGGACAGGACGCCGACGCCGTAGATGCAGGCGAGCGTCGTGACGAGCTGTAGGATCTGCGGGCGCGCGGCTTCCCAATCACCCGACTGCCACGATTCGCTAATAATCTGCAGGGCACTTTGAAGGAACATCGGGCCGATGGCGTTGATGATGGCGCAGAGCACCACGCCGGCGGCAACGAGGGGCAAAAGCACGGGATAGAAGCCAAAGAGCGTCTTGATGAGGCGCGGCAGGGTGCCGCCCTTGCGGTTGAGCGCGCGCTCGGCGGTCGTTGCCTTACTCATGTGCCTCGCCTCCTTCCTGGGTCTGAGCTTGCGTTGCGGTCGTGTCGGTGTTGTCTGCCGCCGTGGTCGTATCGCCGGAAACGTCGCCGGCGTCCTCGCCCTCGGCAGACATCTTGTTTTGCGAGGTAAAGGTCTCGCGGTAGATCTCGCTCGTCTGGAGCAGCTCGTCATGGTTGCCGATCTGCGCGATGCGGCCACCCTCCATGACGATGATGCGGTCTGCATCCTGCACCGAGCTGATGCGCTGGGCAATGATGAGCTTGGTCGTGTTGGGCAGGTAGCTTGCCAGTCCTGCGCGAATCTTGGCGTCGGTCTTGGTGTCGACGGCGCTGGTGGAGTCGTCAAGAATCAAGATCCTGGGGCGACGCAGCAGAGCGCGGGCGATGCACAGGCGCTGCTTCTGGCCACCAGAGACGTTGGAACCGCCCTGCTCAATCCAGGTGTCGTAGCCCTTGGGGAAGCCGTCGACAAACTCGTCGGCGCAGGCCAGGTGCGCGGCCTCGCGGACCTCCTCGTCGGTGGCGTTCGGATCGCCCCAGCGCAGGTTCTCGGCGATCGTGCCGCTAAACAGCACGTTTTTCTGCAGCACCATGGCGACCTGGTGGCGCAGCGCGTCCAGGTCGTAATCGCGCACGTCCACGCCGCCCACGCGCACGGTGCCCTCGGTGGCGTCATATAGGCGGGCGATGAGGTTTACCAACGTGGACTTGGCCGAGCCGGTGCCGCCGATGATGCCGATCGTCTCGCCGCTCTTAATGTGCAGGTCGATGTCGTCGAGCGCCTGGCGCTTCGCATGCTCGGAATACTTAAAGCTCACGTGGTCGAAGTCGATGGAGCCGTCGGCCACCTCGTGCACGGGCTCGGCGGGATCGGTGATCGTGGGCTCGGCGGCCAGCACCTCGGTAATACGGTGCGCCGATTCGTCGGCCATGGTCACCATGACAAAGATCATCGACAGCTGCATCAGGCTCATCAGAATCTGGAAGCCGTAGGTAAAGGTCGAGGACAGCTGGCCCACGTCGAACAGCGTGCCTTGGCTCGTGATGATGAGCTTGGAGCCCAAGTAGATGATGACGACGAACGCGCCGTTGACGCAGATGTTCATCATGGGGTTGTTAAAGGCAAGGAGCTTCTCGGCGCGGGTGAAGTCCATCTGTACGTCGTGCGCAGCGGTCGCGAACTTTTCCTTCTCGTAGTCCTGGCGCACATAGCTCTTGACCACGCGCATGCCGGTGACGTTTTCCTCGACGGATTCGTTAAGGGCGTCGTACTTGTGGAACACGCGGGCAAAGATCGGACGTACCTTGTAGATAATAAAGAACAGGCCAAAGCCCAGCAGTGGAATCATGGCCAGGTAGACAAACGAGACGCTGCCGCCCATGGCGTAAGCCATGACGAAGGCGAAGACCAGCACCAGTGGCGAGCGCACGGCGATGCGGATGAGCATCATAAAGGCCTGCTGCACGTTGTTGATGTCGGTGGTGAGGCGGGTGACGAGCGAGGAGCTCGAGAACTCGTCGATGTTCGCAAAGCTGAACGTCTGGATCTTGTAGAACAGATCCTGACGCAGGTTTTTGGCAAAACCGCAGCTTGCGTGGCTACAGGTGACGCCGGCTGCCGCACCAAAGGCGAGCGATATCAACGCGATGAGCACGAGGACGCCCGAAGTGGGAAGTATCTCGGCCACGGTGGCGCCGTCTTTGATGGCGTCGATCAAGTTGGCAGTGATAAACGGGATCATCATCTCGCAGATTACCTCGCCGAGCACCAAAAGCGGCGTGGCGATCGTGACCTTCTTGTAATCGCGGATGCTGCCCATAAGGGTTTTAATCATCCAATCCCTCCCAGGTTTCGCGGATTTTATCGAGCATATCGGCGAGGTTCTTACGCTCATCGGGCGTGAGTGCACTAAATGCCTGCTCCCTAAAATGGATGCGGGCTGCCTGATCGATGCGGGCCTTTTTCCAGCCGATCTCGGTCAGGTGGATGGTGAGCTGTCGCCGATCCTTGGGATTGCGGCTGCGCTCGATAAGACCGTTGACCTCGAGTTTGGATAGGATTTCGGAAAGCGATCCCGGCTTAAGGTCAAAGTGCATGCCGAGCTCTTGCTGCGACATCTCGCCGCCGGGCTGTTTGGCGAGCAGGCAGATGATGGGTGCCTTGCCGGACACACCTCCACCGTGAAAGTGCAAGTGATGGCCGCAAAAGCCCAGATTATTGAGGATGCGCTTGGCAAGCTTGTCTTCGGCGCTGACCGCTTCGGGTATGTCTACCGGTTGCGACGGGTCACCGCCGGGCTCATGCGGAAGGACGAGTGGTTCAACACACATATCTAAGCTTCGCTCCTTTCTTTAGTTAGGTAGTTGAATTGTTTTGTGCCTAACCAATTTAGGAGCACGGTAAATAAATGTCAAGGTACCAAACTTATTATGTTCGAGCGGCACTTAGGGACGTTCCTTATGTGCCGGCATTTGGGGACACTCCTTGTGTCGACTAGTCATTTAAGAACGTCCCCAACGACTAACTTCCTCCTTCCCGTAACCTTTCCGCAACAATTCGTCCTCTGCGGTGCCAGCGCCCGTTCACAACGTCCCCTGCGCTACACTTAGTCGCACTGTGGCGCTGCCGCGCCGCGCCCGAAACAAGGGAGACCCTCATGAAGAATACTCAGCTGCTGCTGATTAACGATATGTGCGGCTACGGCAAGGTCGCGCTTTCCGCCATGCTGCCGGTGCTGTCGCACATGGGTTACCGTATCCACAATCTGCCGACGGCACTTGTGTCCGACACGCTCAACTACCCCAAGTTCTACATCCACGACACCACCGAGTACGTGCGTCAAAGCCTCGCTATCTGGGAGGAGCTCGGCTTTGAGTTCGACGCCATCTCGACCGGCTTTATCGTGACCGAGGAAGAGACGCGCATCATCTCGGACTTTTGCCACCGCCGTGCGCAAAAGGGCACCAAGGTGTTCGTCGATCCCATCATGGGTGACAACGGCAAGCTCTATGCCGGCGTGCCCGAGTCCACGATTGGCCTCATGCGGCACCTGCTGGAGTGCGCAGACTACGCGGTGCCCAACTACACCGAGGCCTGTCTGCTCGCCGATACGCCTATTGCAGAGCAGATCACGCCCGATGAGGCCCGCGCCCTTGTGGACGCCGTGCGCGAGTTGGGTGCCAAGTCGGTGGTCATTACGAGCGCCGTGGTCAATGGCACGAACGCGGTTATCGGTTACGACCATGTAGCGGGGGAGTACTTCACGATTCCCTTTGAGCTCATTCCGGTCTATTTCCCGGGTACGGGCGACACGTTCTCGGCAGTGCTCGTCGGCCGCGTTATGGCAGGTTGGAGTCTGCAGCGCGCGACGTCCGATGCCATGCGCGTGGTGGCTGAGCTTATCGAGCGCAATGCCGATCAAGAGGACAAGTCGGCCGGCCTGCCCATCGAGGCCTGCTTGGACGTGATCGACCATGAGTAATGCTGGCGAGGGCGGCGTCAAGCCTGCGGGCGAGAACAAGCCGCTCGGCGCGCCGCGTGGCAAGCGTCCGCGTATCCGCGTGAGCTGCGTGGACCAGCTAGGTGCGTGCCGCTGCCACCATGGTCACAAGCCGGGCGACGTTTTTGACTTCGACCGAGACCGCGGCAAGATGTGCGCCATGGCCTGCCATGTGGGCTTTCCCTATATCGATATCCTGCGCTATGGCGGAACCGTGCCTGGCAACGAGCCTGGTACGGCAAAGTTCTGCTGCCCCGAGGTCGACACCCTCAACGTCTGGCTTGCCGAGATCGTCGACGAATAGGTGAGCGTGGATTTTCTCCCGCCAAGATAACGAGGGTGGATTATCTCCCGTTTTGGACGCAATTTCGTATTCAAAGTGGGAGATAATCCACCCTCGATTTGCATATGGGAGAAAATCCTCCCTCGATGTATGCCGATGGCGCGGTTCGCGCGCTCGATAGCCTACAGTTGCTCGAGCATAGCAGTGCAACCGTCGAGTACGTCGCGGTAGGTGGCATCGAAGTTGCCGGTGTACCAGGGATCGGCCACGTCGCCGGGGCGCCCGGTCCAATCGAGCAAGCGCGTAATCTTGCCGTCGGGGTCGTCGCCAAAGATGCGACGCAGGCCACGCGTGTTCTCAGCATCCATATAGACAATGTGGTCCCAGTTGCCATACTCTGCTCGATGCGCCTGGCGGGCACGGTGCGCAACGACGGGAATCCCGACTTCGCGCAGCTTGGCGACCGTGCCATGATGCGGCGGGTTGCCGATCTCCTCAGTTGAGGTCGCTGCGGAATCGATGACAAACTCCGCCTCGCGCCCAGCGCGGCGCACGAGCTCGGTAAACACCGACTCAGCCATCGTCGAGCGGCAGATATTCCCATGACAGATAAACAGTACGCGTTGCATATGCGGTTTCCTTTCGATCGCCATCATCGAGCTCGAGTATCGCATCTGTGCTTACGCTCTCGCCCGCTTGCGCTCCCAGCGAGCCAGCTTAATCGTCACCAGCGTGAGCGCCCAGGCCACAAGCGAGAACGCGGCGCCAACCGCGCCAACGTAGGCAATGCCAACGCTGCTTACCACGGCGCCGCCCACTGCGGTGCCAAACGAGATGCCGACGTTAAACGCCATGGGCTCAACCGAACTTGCGAGTACCATCGACTTGGGATGGCGGCTGCGTGCCACGTCCATAAAGTGCGTGATGCACGACACCGAGAACAGGTACATGAGCAACGCCAAGCTAAAGACAAAGACCAGCGCGAGCGGCATGGTGCCGCCCACGGCAAACAGCCCGAGTAACGCCGCAGCCTGCAGTACAAACGTCACAAGCAGTGCCTTCATGCCAAAACGCGCGTCGATCCATCCGCCCAAGATGTTCGAGACCAGGCAGAACACGCCGTAGGCCATAAGCGTGGTGCTCGCCTGAACAGTGCCCATACCCAGCACCTGCTCAAGATAAGGCGTCACGTAGCCGTAGAACACATAGACCGATCCCACGCCAAACAAAAAGATGAGCATGCCGGTGATGATGCTCGGTTCGCGTAGCAGACCCGCCTGCTCGCGGAAGGTAGCGGGTTCGTCGGTCTGTCCGGCGCGCGGCATAAACGCCACGAGCGCTCCGCAGATCAAAACGGCAAAGGTCAGCGTACCGTACATGGCCACGTGCCAGTCGAGCGTGTCGGCCACAAACTTGCCAATCGAGGTCACAAAGACCATCGCCACGGAAAACGCGCCGTACACGACCGAGATGGCAAGCGAAGTTTGCTGCGGGGACAGCAGCTCGGGGATGTACGTCACGCCCACGGCGAGCAGTGCGCCCGAGACGGATCCCAGGACAATGCGCGAGATAAACAGTACCTGGAAGTTGGGCGCCAACGCCATGACCAGATTGCCGAGCACAAAGATAATGCTGTAGCACACGAGCAGCTGGTAACGACGGAAGCGCCCCGTGCTGAGCGCAAGCACCGGCGTCGCGATGGCGTAGACCAGTGCAAAAACGCTGATGAGCTGGCCCGCAGCGGCAAGCGATATGCCGAGTTCCGTCGCCAGGTCACTTTCGATGCCGATGACCACGAACTCGGAGCAGCCGAGCGAGAATCCCAGCAGCACGAGCAGCGCTAGGCAGAGCCTGGTGCGCGCGGGGGAGAGCGCGGCGGCGGTTGACTTACTTTTAGGCGTGGTTGCGGCGGTCAAGGTTGTCACTCCAATGTCGCATGAATAAGCGGGATTCAATCCCTGCAACTCTAACAGAATGTGTCAGGTGCCTGCCTCCTTTGTCGCAGGCTGCGCTTGCCTGTATAGTCGCAATACAGGCGAAGATGGTCTCAGGTACATTGCGGGCGACAGGAGATCCCATGGGTATGCACACGACAAAGGTTGTGGTGGGCGAGGGCAAGTTTGCGCTCGAGGCCCAGTTGACGGTGACGCCGCGAGGCATGGCGGTGTACGCCTGCTCGCCGGAATTTGCGCACCTGGGCGCCACGGCACAGGCCATTCCGCGTCCCGAGCCCGGCCGTACGGCGACGGTGAGCATCCTGGCCGTTCCGTGCCATCGAGACGAGATCCCGGCGCACGATATCGCAGCGGCGCTGGCCACGCGCTTTAGTGTGCCGGTAGTTGCAAGCACGGGTTTTCATGTTGAACAGGCAAGCGGGGACGACCTGAAGCGCATGCTCGATACCACCAAGGAACTCATCGCCGCGCTCGAGGAGGCCGCAGCCCGCATTCTGCGCGCCGGCTGGGATGAGGGCGGCGCAGGCGCCGAGGTCGTGGCGGTCGATGCCGCGACCGGCGAGGCGCTTGGCCCCGTCGACCGCATCGAGGCCCATACCGGCGAGGGAATCCTGCATCAGGCATTTCTGACGCTTCTGGTCGAGGGCCAGGGCGAAGACGCGCGCCTGCTGCTCTGTCGTCGCAGCCCGCTCAAACGCCTGTGGGGCGGGGTGCTGGCCGATGGCTGTGCCGGCCATCCGCTCCCCGGGGAAGACGTCGCGGCCGCCACGGCACGTCGCATCAACGAAGAGCTTGGCATCACGCGCGAGCCCGATCAGCTCAAGCACCTCGGACACGTGGTGTACCGCGAGGACCACGGCGACGGCCGCTGCGAGTGCGAATGGTGCGAGGTGTTCGTAGCCCATGTTGAGCCGGGCGAGCTGCATATCAACCAAGAGGAGATCTCGGAGGTGCGCCGCGTGGTGCCCTCCGAGCTCAAAGGCTATCTGTAGGGTCACCCCGAGCAGCTGGCCCCCTGGCTCCGCGAGGCTCTGGAGGTCCCCTCCATCCGCACAGCCCTTGCTATGTGAAAAAAGACAGTCCCGTTGCCACATCCAAACCGTCGCAACATTCGACGAAAATCTCGAAAACGAGGAAAAGCGTCGAATGTTGTGATGGTTTTTGTCCAGGGGATCGCTTCTCATCCAAAAAAATCCGCTTGACTGTATTGCCACAACACAGCGCAACGTAAGGGGTGTCCGATAACGGGCGCCCCTTTTTAAGTGGCAACGTGGCCGCGAATCCGGAGCGCCCCCAACAAGAAAGGTGGGGAGATGGAAGCGGAAAAGAAGGCGTTTAAGATCACCAAGCGCGAAATTGGCTTTGTGCTGGGTATCGTTGTCTTTTTGCTGGTGAAGTTTCTTCCTTTGGTGGAGCTGAGCTCGACGGTCGAGCTTACGGCCGGCGGTCAGACCTGTCTGGCGTTGACGCTTGCCACGGTGGTGTTCTGGGCGTGTGGCGTGGCACAGCCGGGCTTTGTGGGCCTACTCTATTGCGCGCTGCTCGTTCTGTTCAAGGTGTGCGTGGACGACACGGGTGCCGCGAGCATCTCGGCGACGGTCGCCTCCACGTTTAGCTCGTGGACCAAAGCCACCATGTGGCTCGTCATCGGCGCCTACCTCATCGCCAGCGCGGTCAAGGAGTCGGGCCTGGGCGAGCGCATCGCCTATGCGTTTATGCTCAAGTTCGTGCGCGATGCCAAGTCGCTCATCATCTCAATCTTCGCGCTCACCTTTGTGCTGTCGCTGCTGATCCCGCATCCGTTCCCCCGCGCCTTCCTCATCCTCGCCGTCGTCTCGGTCATTGCCGAGTCCGCCGGCTACGGTGACGACGACCGCGGCAAGCTCGGCTTCCTCGTGTTTGCCGCTGCTGCCCCGGGCTCCATGTTCTTCCTGACGGGCGACTCCACGCTCAACCCGCTCGTCGCGCAGTACAGCGCCGAGGCCGGCGGCATGAGCCCGTCCTTTGTCGACTGGTTCCTGTACATGAGCGTGCCTATGCTGGTCGCGCTGCTGTGCACCCTGTTCCTGGGTCTCTTCCTCTTTAAGCCCAGCAAGGAGCTCGTCTACGATCGCGAGCAGATCGTGGCCAAGCAGGCCGCGCTCGGCAAGCTCTCCGTCAAGGAGATCCGCACCATCGTGTGGCTTGTCATCGCCATCGCGCTGTGGCTTACCGTCTCGGGCGATTACATCGGCTGGGTGACACTTGCCATCGGTGTCGCGCTCGCCATGCCCATCATCGGCGAGGTTCTCACTCCTGCCAGCTGGAACGCTGTCGACATCAAGTCCCTCATGTTCCTGACGGCCGCCATGGCCGTGGGTTCCGTGGGCGGTGCCACCGGCATGAACGCCTGGATCGCCGATGTCGTGCTTCCCAGCTCCGTGCCCGAGAACATCTTCCTGTTCGCCCTGCTTGTCGCCGCGCTTTCCATGATCATCCACATGTTCATGGGCTCGGTCATGGCCGTGCTCGGCGTGTGCGTGCCGGCGTTCATCAGCTTTGCGGCCGGCTCCAGCGTGAGCCCGCTCGCCGTGGCGCTCATCGTCTTTACGTCCATCAACATCCACTACATCCTGCCGTTCCATAACCTGCCGATCCTTATCGGCGAGGGCAAGGACGCTGGCGGCTACACCTCCAAAGAGGCTATGCGCATGGGCATTCCCCTCACTGCGGTCGTCTTTATCGTCGTGCTGGTCGAGGCCGCCTGGTTCCACCTCTTTGGCCTGATGTAAGCAGTCGAGTGCTTGGCTGTAATTAGCCGAGTGCTTGAACTGCGAGTGCCCGAGCGCCCCATCTATGAGCGCTGCGGCCCCATTACGTTACCAAGCCGGCGGCACTCCCGCCGCCGGACACTCTCCCGAAAGGAGCACGCTATGTCCACTACCGATGCTTCCCAGATCCACGATCTGCGCTCCGCGCTCGACTTTTTGCGCGAGATGCCGGGCCAGCTGCTCGAGACCGACACCCAGGTCGACGCGGACGCCGAGGTCTCGGGCGTCTATCGTCGCGTCGGTGCCGGCGGCACCGTTATGCGTCCGACCAAAGAGGGCCCGGCGATGGTCTTCAACAACGTCAAGGGCTTTGACGATGCCAAGGTCTGCATCGGCATGCTTGCCAGCCGCAAGCGCGTTGCCGCCCTGCTCGACCTCGACGAGGAGCACCTGGGCCTCGAGATCGGCAAGCGCTTCGAGAACCTGATCGCGCCCGAGCAGATCGCCGAGGGTGCGCACGTCGACTGCCAAGAGGTCGTGTACAAGGCGACCGACGAGGGCTTTGACCTGCGCAAGATCGTTCCCGCTCCCACCAACACGCCCGTCGACGGCGGCCCCTACATCACCATGGGCCTCGCTTATGGCACGAGCCCCGACGGCTCCCAGTCCGACGTGACCATCCACCGCTTCTCCTGCGTCGACAAGGACAAGCTCGCCATGTGGATCACTCCGGGCAGCCGTCACCTTGGCGCGTTCTTTGACGAGTACTGCCAGCGCGGCGAAGACATGCCCATCTCCATCTCCATCGGTCTGGACCCCGCCGTGTACATGTGCTGTGGCTTCGAGGCGCCCACCACGCCGCTCGGCTTTAACGAGCTGCAGATCGCCGGCGCCCTGCGCGGCCACGCCGTCGAGCTTGCCGACTGCGTCACCGTTCCGCAGAAGTGCATCGCCAATGCCGAGTATGTGCTCGAGGGCTACCTCATGCACGACGAGACCATCAACGAGGACGTCAACGGCCACGGCTACGCCATGCCCGAGTTCCCCGGCTACACCGGTGGCGCCAAGGTCTGCCCGGTGATCAAGATCACCGCCGTCACCACGCGCGTCAATCCCATCATGGAGAGCTGCATCGGTCCCTCGCACGAGCACGTGTCCATGGCCGGCATCCCCACCGAGGCATCCATCTACAAGATGGTCGAGACCGCCATCCCGGGCCGCCTGCTCAACGTCCACGCTGCCCCCTGCGGCGGCGGCAAGTTCGTTGCCATCATGCAGTTCAAGAAGTCGAGCAAAAATGACGAGGGCCGTCAGCGCAACGCCGCCATGCTCGCCTTCTCGGCATTCTCCGAGCTCAAGCACGTCATCCTTGTTGACGAGGATGTCGATATCTTCGATATGAGCGACGTGATGTGGGCCATGACCACGCGCTTCCAGGCCGACGTGGACCTCATCACCATCCCCGGTTGCCACTGCCACGTGCTCGATCCGTCCAACGACCCCGCGTTCGACCCCACGATCCGCGAGCACGGCATCGCCTGCAAGGCCATCTTCGACTGCACGGTTCCGTTCGACCTCAAGAAGAACTTCATCCGCTCGCAGTTCATGGAGATCGACAAGGACAAGTGGGCCAAGGAGATTGCTTTCTAGTAAGTAGCCCTACCAAGTAGTCAAGGAGTTGTCATGCCTGAGTCTTCTGTCCGTCCCCGTCGCATCGTCGTTGGCGTTTCGGGCGCCAGCGGTGCCGCGCTGGGCCTTGAGTGCCTCAAATGCCTGCGCCAGGCCGGTGCCGAGTCGGCGCTTGTCGTCACGCGCGGGGGAGAGATTACCATCGAGCAGGAGCTCGGCATGACGCTCGACGAGTTTGCGTGCCATGCCGATGTGGTCTACGACAACAAGAACATCGGCGCCGCCATCGCAAGCGGCACCTATCCGGTCGACGGCATGATCGTGGCGCCCTGCTCCATGAAGACGCTCGCCGGCATCGCGAGCGGCTACAGCGAAAACCTGTTGCTGCGCGCGGCCGATGTTCAGATGAAAGAGCAGCGCCGCCTGGTGCTCATGGTGCGTGAGACGCCCTTCAGCGCCATTCATGTCGACAACATGGCGCGCCTTGCGCGCGTACCGGGCGTCATGCTCATGCCGCCCATGCTCACGTTTTACAACGGCCCCGCCACGCTCGATGACGCGGTGCACCACATCGCCGCCAAGGCGCTCGAGGCCGTCGGCGTGTCATGCGCAAACTATAAGCGCTGGTCATAGGCGTCTTTAGGGTAGGATACGAGTAGTGTTTGAGCCCGCTGCCCCTGTGGGCGGCGGGCTTTGTGCGCTAAAAGGATGTGTCAGGAGGACTTATGCAGACGGGCATGTATGCGATTAGCGAGATGGCGAGCTTGTTTAATGTTTCGCGCCAAACGCTCATCTACTACGACAAGATCGGCCTGTTTAAGCCCGCCGTGGTCAACGAAAAAGGCTACCGCTTCTATTCGCCCACGCAGATCCCGCTCATGCGTCTGATTTGCATGCTGCGCGACCTGGGGCTCGAACTCGACGAGATCGACCGCCTAACCTCGACGTTCGACATTGGCGAGATGACCGATCACCTGCGCTCGCGGGTGCAGGCGCTCGATGAACAGATCGCTGAGCTCAAAGCCGAGCGCGCGAGCGTACAGGAGCGTCTAAGCTTTTACGACGAGGCGGTTTACTGGCGCGAGCGCGAGGGCAAGCCGGAGCTCAAGCAATTCGAGCGCCGCTACGTGGTCTTTGAGGAGTTTCCGGGCGATATAGAGCGCGGCCGCTCGATGCTTCACCCCACGCTCATGCGGGCAATCCTGCGCATGCGTGCGCTGACGGGCACGCGTCCCATGCGCGGCTGGGGCGCCATGCTGCGTCGCGAGGCGCTGCATTCCGACGACCCCGTCGCCGGCGCCGGCTCCTTTGCCGTGCTACCGCGCGGTGTCGAGGAGCTGCTGCCGAGCGATCCCGCCGAGCTGGCAGAGATCGGCATCGAAGTGCTGCCCGAGGGCACATATCTGTGCATGAGCCGCTGGGGCATGCCGTACGAGCCCGAGGGCATCCGCGCCGTCGTGGCCTGCATGGACAAGCACGCGCTCCAGCCCGTTGGCAACGCCTTCGACTTTTGCTACCTCGATACTACGAGCTACGACGAGTCCCACCAAGAGGACTTTTGCTGCATCCAAATCCCCGTCGCCCTCTAGATGTGACAAGGGGACTGCTCCTTCGTCACATTCGTGGTGTGGCTGCTGCCCAAACCGTCACAACATTCGATGAAAATCTCGAAAACGAGGAAAAGCGTCGAATGTTGTGACGCTTTTCCTGTCTGTGCCGGCGAGCTCCCGTGTCATCTGGGGGTATAAGGCTAGCAAGTGTTTATTTGCGAGGCCAAGGGGGCGCCCCGTATGGATATCGATAACTTTGAATGGTGGTATAGCGAGGGCGAGGCTCCGGACGAGGAGTGGGACGAGCCCGCGCCGCGTGACGTGTCGAGCGACGAGGACGAGACCGGCAGCGATGCTGCTGTCGAGCCTGACGCCGCCTCCGATGCCGCCGAGCCCCTGACCTTCGAGCAGGCCTGGGCCCAGGCCGAGGCCGACGAGGCAAAGGCCGATGCCACGGCCACGCTCGGTGAGCCGGCCGATATGTCCATCTCGCCGGCAAAGACCCCGCAACCTCGCCATAACATCGACCCCGACAGCACGGCATCCTTCAGCATTCTCGACGTGCCCTCGCAGGGTGCTCAGGCGCCCGCGCCCACGCGTCGCCCCAATCTGTCTCGCGAGGAAGATGCGGGACGTCGCTCGCCGCTCGGCCCCATTCTCATCGCCTTTATGGCCGGCGTCATCGCTTGCTCGGCGATCGGAAATGTCTGGAGTCACGTGGAGCAACAGCGCAAAGACGCCGCCAAGGTCGAGATGTCCGTCGAACAATCGCTCAGCCGCACGCGCTCGGTGCATGTGTCGGTCGAGGTTAAGGACGGCGCGACGTGGGATACCGCGCGCGGCGATAGCCAAATGCTCGTCCATATCGTGGGCCGCACACTCAAGGGACAAGCAATCGACGAGTATCAATACGTCAATTCCGAAGGTGACGGCATCGAGCTCAAGCCCGGCGACTACGAGCTCACGGTCGATGAGCCGCCCGTCGCCACCGACGGCACGCGTTACCGTGCCTCAAAGCGCATGGTTCCGGTGAGTTTTAATTCACAGGCGCCCGATACGGTCGATAGCACGCCGCAGGGCGGGTTTGACCTTTACGCTATTGCTCAATAACTGCACCTGTCGCTCAACCCCGCCGCCAAGAGTGGGACAATAGCCCTCGACACTGTTGTTTACTTTTGGAGGAAGTAGCATGTCCACCGTCACTACCATCAAACGCGGCGGCCTCACCGCGGCCATCGATTCCATGGGTGCCCAGCTCACGAGCCTTGCCCTCAACGGCAACGAGTATCTGTGGCAGGGCGACCCCGCCTTTTGGGGCAAGCATGCGCCCATCCTGTTCCCCATTGTGGGCTCGCTGCGCAACAACACGGCGACGTCTGCGGCCGGCACCTGCGAGATGCCGCGCCACGGACTCGCGCGCATCGTCGAACACAAGCTGGTCGAGGTTTCGGAGGACGGCTCCTCGGTAACGTACGAGATCACCGACACGCCCGAGTCGCTCAAGGCGTTCCCGTTCCACTTTAAGCTCAGCATGACCTATGCCTTGACCGGCGACGCCACCCTCACGCAGACCTTTGCCGTCACCAACACCGGCGACGTGGACCTGCCGTTCTCGGTGGGCGGCCACCCCGCGTTTAACGTACCGGCTCCCGGTGCCGAGGACGAGGCGTTCGAGGATTACGAGCTGGCGTTTACCGAGGCCTGGACGAACGAGGCTCCCATCATCACGCCCGACGGTCTTATGACGTTCGAGGGTAGTTACAAGGCTCCCGATAACTCGGACGTGCTGCCCATCACGCACCGCAGTTTCGATAACGATGCCATCATGTTCACCGATACTCCGGGCTCTACGCTCACGCTGCGCGGTCGCAAGTCGGGCCACGGCGTCAAGATCGACTTTGAGGGCTTTAAGTACATCGGCGTGTGGTCTGCCGCCAACGACGCTCCGTTTGTGGCGCTCGAGCCCTGGACCGGCCACACCACCATGGACACCGAGGACGATGTCTTTGAGCACAAGGTCAATACCATTACGCTGGCGCCGGGCGAGACGGACGTCCGCAGCTTTAGCGTCACCCTGCTCTAGAGGTTCCGCCGTTCTGACGAACGGCGGGCCGGTCGACGCTGCGCGCCACCCAGAGCGACAATTTGCCATTCAAAAGGCACGGCATGACCAGAAGGTCTATGCCTTGCCTTTTTCATGCCAAGTGGTACATGGGGGCAGGCTGCTTTGCGCCAATCGTCTTCGTGTGTCTATTATTTTTTCGCGCACATGCCGCGCTGCTGGTTGTTGACGTATATCCTGTCTTATTGTCAGCAAAACGACATAGGGAAGGCATCAGATGCAATCTCGACAACAGCGCGACGCGCATCCACAGCCGGTATGCAGCCGTCGCATCTTTTTGGGTAGCGCTCTCGCTGCGAGCGCTTCTGCCGTCGCCGGCGCACTTGCCGGCTGCCAGCGTCCCTCCACGCTGGAAGTAGTTCAGCCCACGACGGGCGGCGGTCGCGATGACCTGTCCGATTCCGTTATCGGCAAGGATAAGATCCGCATCGGCATGGAGGCGGCCTACGCCCCGTACAACTGGCAGGTTTCCGAGGCCAGCGAGTTCACGATCCCCATCGACAACGTGCAGGGCGCCTATGCCGATGGCTACGACGTGCAGATCGCCAAGATCGTCTGCAAGGCTCTCGGCGGCGAGCCCGTTGCCGTCAAGCAGAGCTTCTCGGGCCTTATCGACTCGCTCAACAACGGCCAGATTGACCTCATCATCGCCGGCATGAGCGCCACGCCCGAGCGCGAGGAGTCCGTCGGTTTTTCCGACCCGTACTTTATCGGCTACTTTGGCCTGTTCGTAAAAGAGGGCTCGCCCTACCAAAACGCGACCAAGCTCAGCGACTTCAGCGGTGCCACGGTGCTCGGCCAAAAGGACACCATGCTCGATACCGTCATCGACGAGATTCCGGGCGTTGTGCACAAGAACCCGGTCGATTCGGTCCCCACGGTGTTCTCGAATCTGCTGCAGGGCACGTGCGACGCCGTGACCTACAACACGGAGAACGAAAAGGGCTATATGGCCCAAAATCCCGGTATCGTCCCCATCCACTTTGCCGAGGGCGAGGGCTTTAAGCAGGAGGTCACGGCAAATGTCGGTTGCCGCAAGGGCTCGGACAAACTGCTTAAGCTCATCGACAAGACACTCAAGGGCATTAGCCAAGAGGAGCGCGACCAAATGTGGGACGCGTGCCTCGACCGTCAGCCGGCATAGGGAGGCAGCATGAAAGGCATCAATCGTCTGGCCTCCTTTATCAAGGCCGACCACCGTTATGTGTACCTGGGCACGAGCGTTATCGCGGCGCTCGGCTTGGCATTTAGCCAGCGCAACCCCACGCCGCTGAGCTTTTTGGCGCCCACCGGCATCTTCCAGGATTGCCTTTGGGCGATTCTTTGGGCCTGGATCGTCGTGTCGGCGGCAGCGCTCGTCACCAAGGTTATGCACTGGAGCGACTATCGCGAAAAGTCACCGTTTGCATCCGAGCGTTTCCGTCGCGGCGCGCGCCTGGGCAGCTATGTCGTGGTCGTCATCGCGGCGATCTTCTTTGTCGACCGCTGCGTCATGTCGTTTATCGATCTGGTGCAGGTGAGCATTGTCTCGGATTCCAACCCCAGCGACTTTTTGTCGAGCTTGGTCTACATGACCTACAAGAGCGGCGACTTCTTCATCCGTGGCATCGAGATCACCATCGCGCTTGCCACCTTCGGCACCGTCATCGCATTCTTCCTGGCGCTGCTCTTTGTGTTCCTGCGTATTCAGACCTTCGACCGCGTAGACAACGACCTGGTGCGCTTCTTTAAGAGCATCGGCCGCGGCTTTGCGACCGTCTACTCCACCATCGTGCGCGGCACGCCCATGATGGTCCAGGGCCTGCTCATCTATTACGCGGGCTTCACCGTTTTGCGCGGCATGGGCTTCGAGACTGCCCAGGCCAACCAGATTTGGAGTACCTTCACCGCCGGCCTCGTCACCATCTCGCTCAACTCCACCGCCTACATGATGGAGGTCCTGCGCGGCGGCATCGAGTCCATCGATGCCGGCCAAGCCGAGGCGGCGCGCTCGCTGGGTCTGTCGCAGTGGCAGGCCATGCGCAAGGTCGTGTTCCCCCAGGGCATTAAAAACGCGATTCCGGCACTCACCAACGAGCTCATCATCAACATCAAGGATTCGTCGGTGCTTTCGGTCATCGGCGTGTTCGACCTCATGTACGCCACCACCACCGTCGCCGGCGTGTACTACCGCCAGATGGAGGTCTACTGCGTGGCGCTCGTGGTTTACCTGATCCTGACGCTCGTGGCGAGCCGCCTGCTCGAGGCCTTTGGCAAAAAGCTCGGCGCCGAGGCCCCGGCAACGCTGCCCAGCTCCAACTAGGCTCAAGACGAGGAGAATCATCATGGCAGATACCGCCACTACCGGCACCGCGGCCGCCGCACAGACCAATGAGCCGCTCATCCGCGTCGAGGGCCTGCGCAAGAGCTTCGGCTTGCTCGAGGTGCTCAAGGGCATCGACCTGTCCGTTAACCCGGGCGAGGTCGTCACCATTATCGGCGCCTCGGGCTCGGGCAAGTCGACCTTCCTGCGCTGCCTCAACCTGCTCGAGACCCCGGACGCGGGCCACATCTGGTTCCACGGCCAGGACCTTACGGCCGAGCGCTGCAATATCAATAAACTCCGCGAGGACATCGGCATGGTGTTCCAGGGCTTTAACCTGTTCAACAACATGGACGTGCTCGACAACTGCACGCTCGCGCCCGTCACGCTCAAAAAGATGAGCAAGGCCGAGGCTGAAAAAATTGCGATGGAGCATCTGGCGAGCGTGGGCCTCGAAAAGTTCGCGCACGCCGCCGTGGGTCGCCTGTCCGGTGGTCAAAAACAGCGCGTGGCCATCGCCCGCGCCCTGTGCATGAATCCGCAGATCATGCTGTTCGACGAGCCGACTTCGGCGCTCGACCCCGAGATCGTGGGCGAGGTGCTCGAGGTCATGCGCAAGCTCGCTGCCGACGGCATGACCATGGTGGTCGTCACGCACGAGATGGCCTTTGCCCGCACGGTGTCCGACCGCGTGGTCTTTATGGACAAGGGCGTGGTGCTCGAGGACGCCGCGCCGGCCGAGCTCTTCGGCAACCCCAAACACCAGCGCACTCGCGAGTTCCTCTCTCGCTATCTCGAGGACAAATAACCGACGCAAACGCTTGCGTTGCAGGGCCGCTCCCGTGGGGCGGCCTTTGTCGTCACAATCGAAAGGATGTCATGGCCGAGGTTTGGCGCTTCTTTGCGCATGAGGACGATTTTGCCGATATAGACGAGGCCGGCGCATGCGAGCGCCTGGGCCGCGTGCTGTCGTTTCCGACCGTCTCGAGCATGGATGCCGAGGCGGTGGACTGGCAACCCTTCAACGACCTGCGCGCCTATATGCAGCAGGCCTGGCCGCGCGTGTTTGCGGCGGGCGAGGTCGAGCTTATCGACCATTCGCTGCTGGTGGCGCTTGCCGGCAGCGATCCGGCCCTTAAGCCCGTTATGCTCATGGGTCACATGGACGTGGTCCCCGTGGTGCCGGGTACCGAGGCCGACTGGACGCACGCCCCCTTTAGCGGGCACGTGGACGACACCTACATCTGGGGCCGCGGCGCGATCGACATGAAGGACCAGGTCTCAGGCATTCTCGAGGCTGTCGAGTATGCGCTGGCGCACGGTTGGCAGCACGAGCGCACGCTGCTCCTGGCCTTTGGCCAGGACGAGGAGACGACGCAGTACGGCGCAGGCGCCATCGGCCGCGCGCTCGAGGAGCGCGGCATTGAGCTTGAGTACCTGATCGACGAGGGCGACTACCGCATCGTTCCGGCTGCCGAGTACAGCGCGGGCGAGGGTTGGCTCATGCACGCCGACCTGGCTGAGAAAGGTTATGCCGACATTGTGCTCAAGACAAAGAGCGCGGGTGGACATTCTTCCAACCCCTACGGTGGCACGTCACTCGAGGTGCTCAGCCGCGCCATCACCGCAATCTGCGATATCGAGTGGCCGACGCGCGTGACCGACTTGCTTGCCGCCCAGCTCGTCGAGTTGGGGCTCTACACGGCCGATAAAATTGCCGATAACGGGGATGCCATTGTCCGCGATTGCCTTGCCAGCAAGAAGCTCTATCCGCTGGTGACGACCACCTGCGCGCCCACGCAGATTGAGGGTGGCAGCACCGGCGCCAACGTAATGCCGCAGGATATGTGGGCCAATATTAACTTCCGCATGCTCGAGGGCACGAGCGTGGCCGACGTTGTGGCGCGCTGCCGTGAGGCGGTTGCCGGGGCGGACCTTGCCGGTCGTGTCGAAGTGGAGCTGGGCCCCGGCAGCTCCGAACCCTCGCCGTCCCCGCGCATCGGTGGTCCCGGCCTCGAGGCGGTTCACTCCATCGCCGCCCGCTATTTCCGCGATCCAAAGGGGGCGGAGGAAAACGGATCATTCGAGCCAGTGGCAATTGTGCCCTCGACCGTGATCGGTGCGACCGACGCTGCCAATTACCAGCACATTTGCCCTGAGTGCATTCGCTTCTCAGCCTTTGTGGTTGATGACGACGAGTGCGATCGCGGCGTCCACGGCACCAACGAGCGCATCACCCGCCGCGCCTACCTCCAGGGCATCCGCTTCCTCGTCGCTCTACTCCAAACGCTCTAGCCAAAAAGCAAGCCCTTGGTGCAATGGGGTCAGGTTTGTCGCTGCCACAATGACAGGATAAGGAACAAGGGCATTTTCCGGGTAGCCGGGTTCGTTACCATTCGTCCCATTCATCAGCATTTTCCTCCAGATATTTTCTTAATTTCTCAAAAGAGCTTGTCCGCCTGTACTGTATCGTGCTTCTCGACGTGTTGAACAGCTCCGCAATCTCGGTATCGTTCATTCCCTCGAAGTAATACAGCAATATGGCTTTGCGCTTTTCTTCCGGCAAAGTACGGATTGCTTCAAGAAGCAGCTTTGGCGTGATTTTCTTCCCGGCTTTCTCAAAGACGGTTTCGGCGGCTTCACGTTTGAAATATTCATCAAACGTATGAAGCTGCCGCGCTTCGTCTAAGGTCATGTCGGAAAAGGTCACTTCCTTTGCCTTGTGTCTGCGAAGTTCTCTATGGGTGTCGCAAGCTTCATTGTGCAATACCGTATTACAAAACTTCTGAAAAGCACACTGTTTGTAAAACTCCCTGCTATTAGGTTCCACATTCTCACCTCCTTTCTCGTTGGAAAGTTGGTGGTGCTTCCCCCCTTTTCGCGGGGCAATACGGCGTTTCTCAAAAACGCCGAAGATTTTTTGAAATTTCTTCAAAAATTTTTTGAACGTACAAAATGCGCCCGTCCGAAAAGCCCGGACGGGCGCATAGGCATTGTAAGCAGTATCCAGATGATTAGACAGTTCATATATATAAGCGTAGTTTCCCCCGGTGGTGGGCGGGCTTTTTTTGATAAGTCAATAACTGTCGGATTTTGTCGATATGCTTTTTGCTTCATGGCGGCTACCTCCTTTAGCCGCCGATTTCAACAGTGATACCGCGTCATTTCATTAGAAGATAAAAAGAAACGGCGGCTTTGATTTTTCAAAGCTGCTGCGGAAATCAAAGAACGACAAGCAACAGTTCTGATTTTGCTCCAATATGGTTATTAGGGGCACAAATTAAAATCAAAAAAGAGCCGATAACAGCAGTATTTCAAACTGCATATTATCGGCTCTGCGTCTGTGCGTCTGGCTCTTTTAATTAAATTATTTCTGTTGTTTTTTGGCTTTATTATATGTATTAGCTAACTGTCCACAAGCTGCTTTAATCTCTCTACCATGAGAAACTCTCATGGTAACTTCAAGTCCTGTTTGCTCTAATTGATGTTTGAACGCAACCATTTCTTGTTTTTGTGGTGCTCTAATTTTTGAATTACTCGTCGGGTTGTATTGCAGCACGTTAATCATAACATTTTTGCCCTTAAACCATTTTGCAAGTTGCCTTATATCTGAGGAACGGTCATTTATACCTGGTAAAAGCAAATACGCAAATACCACTTTTCGATTATGCCTTTGAGAATAGGACAATGCTTGCTTAACAACATCTTCAATAGCGTACATGTGCATATGAGGAATGATACAGTTTCTCGCAGCCTGTGTTGCTGCATGTAAAGATATTGTCAACTGAATTTTTAGATGTTCTTCGCGCAATTTTTTTAATTGATTAACTGGACCAACTGTTGATACGGTAATGCCGTCGGTTGGAAAGTTAAGTCCATTTCTATCTCGAAGAATATGGATTGCTGCAATCAAGTTGTCGTAATTGAATAAAGGTTCTCCCATTCCCATAAAAACGATACGATTTACTTTTTGACGTATCAATACAACCTGCTGCACAATTTCAGACGGTGTTAGATTACGAACAAAACCATTGCGTCCGGACTCACAAAAAATACAGCCAACAGAACAACCAACTTGCGTACTTACGCAAACAGTCCCACCATCTCGCCGTTTAATAAAAACCGTTTCAATATACCTGTTATCTTTCAATTCATAAACATACTTTTCAGTATCGCTACTTTTATAGACTTTTTTTGTTGATATTGATAGATTTTCTTTGTGAAATGGCTGTTTATACAATTCCGTATATAAGGCTCTTGCTTTATCCTCTCCAATTACTTCCGACATTTCTTTGTAAGTAAATCCGTATGGGTCATTCAATATTTCCGTAGGTGTACTTTTAGGTAAGTGTTTCATTTAAATATCCTTCCTTTTCAAAACTAAAAAGTTTGTTTTTCAGAGTTTTTGATTATGATTTCTAGTTTTTCAACATCAACGATCAACGATATGCGTTAATTTACATTTAGGGCAGAAAAGAGGAAAATTTCTTAATACCGTATTATAAAATACTTGAACCCTCGTCTTTCCGTTACAAATTGGACATTTTATCCAATATTTTTCAAGCATAATATTTCTCCTTTTGCGCAAAAAAATGCAGGTCAATTCTCAACATGAGCATTGACCTGCATTTATACATATAATACTACAACAAAATTAAGGCATAGTTTTTATACTATGTCTATACGTCGTTAGTTTTGTTGTATAGCATACGCAAAATAAGCATGACAAAAAAGCCCATATTGAAAATGGGAAAAATCTTTTTTGATTTCAATGCTTATCGAATACGCATGCTATGTAACATAAACATTCCCCCCCTTTTATATAATATTATATACAAAAGCAGCTTGTTGTCAACATATATATATATGAATTATTTTGGCTAACTGATAGAACTACGTAGACATATCCAAGAAGAAAGGGGAACAGTAAAATGTAATAGGGTGAATAACTATGGCAAAAAGACCAGTACCACGATACGACTTTAAGGCTTTTGGGGCAGCGATAAAGGCAGCGCGTGAGGGATGCAAGGAGAGCCGCAAGAAAGTAGGCGACGAAATGTTTATCTCGCCGCGCTACCTTGTGCGGTCTTGCCCGCCGCCAGTTTGTATTTTTTGTACTGCTTGACTGCAAAATGTTCCGGGTCTTTTTCTTCCAGACGTTCAAACATGAGGTCAACCGGGTTCTGGAAATCCTCGTCGTCCTCGCGGGCTTCCGACGCATTTATCATTTCAAGCAGCGTCGTGAAGTTCTTCTCGTCCTCTGGGGCTTCATACCAGATATAGCCGATTAGTGCGGTGTAGTAGAGCTTTTCCGCTTTCACCCAGAAATCCTCGCCGGATTTTTCCCCGTCGCCTTTGGTGTTGGCGATAATGGTATTGACTAATTTCAAAATGTCCTTTTCGCTCCGCAGATAGGCAAAGGGATTGTATTTCATGGATTTTTTGAAGTTAATCGTATTTAGCACTTTGATACGGTATTTGTACCGCTGCAACATTTTCCCGGTTTCCAAAATCAGTGTTCCTTTCGGGTCAGTGACGATATACGACGTTGGAAAATCCTTTGACGTACATTGCATGAGCGACGGTTTCACAAAGAACCGGGTCTTGCCGCTGCCGGAACCGCCGATTACAAGAATATTTTTGTTTCTTGCGTATTTCGGCTGCTTCGGGCGGCTGTTCATGGTGAGCCGTTCCGTCTGCGTTAAGGGGATATTGTTCTCAAATACCGGGTCTGTGTACGGCTTTATGTCGTCAGCCCCGCCCCAACGCGCCGAACCGTATTCTGTCCCGCGGCGGTATTTCTTCGCGTTCTTGCCTTTGGTGTAGATAATCAGCCGGACAATGACCGCCCCCGCAATGCCGATAAGTAAGTCTGCCGGGTGGAAGCTCGGCGCGATACTGGAAAAGGCGGTGGTAAAACCGTCCCCAAGATGTAGCAGCTTTGCGCTTGCGTCCGCGCCGGGGGATAGACGGACAGCCGCGCCCACTTTATCAAAGAGCCAGACAAAGAGCAGATACGGGAGATTTAGGATAAGCAGCTTCTTGATTTCCGGCTTCATAGCGATACCTCCCTGTCCTTGTTCTTGACCTTTGCCCGTTCCGCGTTCTTGCCCTGTGCGGCTTCTTTGAGCGTAGAGAGCAGCTTTCGGATAGAGGGCTTTTTCTCCTGTGTCAGCTTCTTTGCGGAAAACTCCTTAAAGGCTGCGGTCAGCACGTCCGCGTCCCGCCCCTTGAAAAAAACCAGATAGCGGGGCGGGCTTTCCGTTGCGTCCTTTTTCAGCGCAAAGTCGATACCGTACTTTTTCGCCGTACTCTCAAAGGCTTTGATATTGCCCTCGGTAATCTCAATGTTGGAAACGCCCGCGTTCTGCTTCATAAGCTGCTTTAAGCTCTGCTTTCCCTGTGGCGGTTTTGCAAGCTGCTTTTTGCCCTTTGACAGTATGGCTTTCATTGCCTTTTGGAGCGTCTGGGCGGTCAGCTTCCCGGTCTTGATGTAAAGGGCTATGGTCTTTTCGTTTACTTCGTCCTGCAATTCCTCGCGTCCTCCTTTCGCGTTTCTTTATGGGGCGGCGGTCAGATACGCACCCGCAGCCCGTTCAAGTCCTCGGCTCTGATACCCACAAGATACCAGTTGTCGCCGTACTCAATCCGGGTCGGCTTCCACTTGCCCCGCACGAATACGTCAAAGCACTCACCGCAATGCAAGCCCCCGTAGTAGCTGTTTAAGTCAAAGCGAATGTCGTAACGGTCGGTGCGCTCGTCAAATACCAATGCTCCTGTCATTTTCTGTGCCATAATAAAATCCTCCTTTTGTTGTTTTACAGGCTTTCGCCCGGTTTGAATGAATAATAGTCCGGGTCGCCGTACTGCGGCTTCTTCGGTGACAGTGCGCCGCTTGCCATGTCATGGGCGACAAGGGAAGTGTAATAATTGCCGATAGTGGACGGGGCGTTGAAAAGGGCTGCTTTCAGATATTGCTTGATGTTGCGGATTTTCGTTGTGTTCTCCCGCATACAGTCAAGCACAAAGCGGATATGCTCGCCGTCCAGTTTCATAAACTTAGATTTCACAAGCTCTGCCGGGTAGTCGTCCCCCGCAATCCGTACCCGCTTTCTGGCGGTGCATACGGTTTCAAGCATGAGGTCTACAATCTCGTCCAGCCTGTCCCCGTCAAACTTCATGTCCTGTTTGAGAATGTGGTAGTCGATATTGTCCTTGATGATTTCCCGGTATATATCAACTGCGCTCTGTGCTGCCGCTTCCGTTCCTTTCCGTTCCGGCGGCGTAGCCGCTTCTCTGCAAGGAGAGGGGTTAGGGGAAAGGATAGGAATGGAATGGGTACTTGATAAATCTGTATTTGATTTTTCTTTTTTTGGTAAGTCAGTTCTTTGTATATCTTTATTTAATTGCGTTGGATTTTCCAACGTAGGTTTTTCCAATGTTGGTTTTTCCTGCGTTGGATTATCCAATGTTGGATTTTCCAATGTAGGTAAATCCGGCGTAGGCGGCTGCGGCTGCTCGAATATCACATAGTCCGCGCCCCGCAAGCGTCCTTTCTCGTCGCGCTCCCTTGACCGAACGATATACCCGGCGCGTTCAAGCTCCTTAATGGCTTCGCGGATAGCGTCTATCTTCTCCCGGTTGATAAGGGATAAGCCTTTCAAGGTGTAGTCCCAATCTTCGGGGAGTGACAGCATTTGCGACAACAGCCCTTTTGCCTTTAAGGAAAGCTCCTTGTTGCGTAGGTGGTGGTTGCTCATTACGGTGTAGCCCTTGTTCCGTTCCACTCTGAAAACTGCCATAGTAAATCACTCCTTTTGCTGTGGATTTGTTACGCAGTAGAAGCGCGGTTTCGGGGGATAAGGTATAAATCCCTTGCCGCGCCAGATACGCGCCCGCAAAATCGCTTGTAGCAAGGCTTTTTCTGCCCCTACTGCGTAACAAAGGGCATAAAAAAGCGGCGTTCCTGTTCTCCCATGTAGAGAGTAAGAAACGCCGCTTCTGCGTCGTATTCAGTTTTTAGTACAATACCCTGCTTGTCCGTCGCTCGAAAAACCTTGATTTTCCAGTGTTTTCAAAAGTATCGTTATCTAACGTCAGCTTTGTTTGCACCAATCATTCCATGCGGGTTATATGCAGGTTTGCCTGCGCACGCTATCATGTATAGGTTAGACCGCAACTATGTACCCCATACGCGAAGGGATGCGCATGTATCTGAAGATCGACATGTTCTAGCCGGGCTTACCCCCGCAGTGGCGCCGCGTGCCCCATCAACTCTGCCGATTTTCACCTTCACGCATATAAAGGAGTCCCGCCATGCGCGACAAGCTCGAAAAGATTATCAAGGCCTACGAAGAGCTCGAGAAGAAGCTCTCCGACCCGGCCGTCGCCTCCGACATCAAGGAGTTCACGCGTCTCAACAAGGAGTACGCGCACCAGTCCGACCTCATCGCCGCCTCGCGTGAGTACATCGGCGCGCTCGATGACATCGAGGCCGCCAAGGAGATGCTCCGCGACACGACCGACGCGGACGAGAAGGAGATGCTCCAGATGGACATCTCCGAGAATGAGGAGAAGCTTCCCCAGCTCGAGGAAGACATCAAGTACATGCTCATCCCGAGCGATCCCAACGACGACAAGAACACCATCGTCGAGATCCGCTCCGCCGCCGGTGGCGACGAGGCGGCCATCTTCGCCGGCGATCTGTACAAGATGTACCAGCGCTTCTGCGAGTCGCGCGGTTGGAAGACCACCGTGCTTGACTCCAGCCCCAGCGAGGCCGGCGGCTTTAAGTCCATCGAGTTCAAGGTCGAGGGCGACCGCGTCTACTCCGTCATGAAGTACGAGTCCGGCGTGCATCGCGTCCAGCGCGTCCCCAAGACCGAGTCCCAGGGCCGTATCCAGACCTCCACGGCTACCGTCGCCGTACTTCCCGAGGCCGAGGAGATCGACGTTCAGATCAACCAGTCCGACCTGCGCATCGACACCTACTGCGCCTCCGGCCCTGGCGGTCAGTGCGTTAACACCACCTACTCCGCCGTGCGCATCACCCACCTGCCCACCAACACCGTGGTGCAGTCACAGGAACAGCGCTCCCAGATCCAGAACCGCGAAGTCTGCATGCAGATGCTGCGCGCCCGTCTGTACGAGATGGAGCTCGAGAAGCAGCAGGCAGAGCTCGGTGCCGAGCGCCAGAGCCAGATTGGCCACGGCAACCGTTCCGAGAAGATCCGTACCTACAACCAGCCCCAGGACCGCGTGACCGATCACCGCATCGGCTTCAACTCCACCTACAACGGCGTCCTTCTGGGCGATCAGCTCGGCACCGTCATCGAGGCGCTTGCCGCCGCCGAGCGAGCCGAGAAGCTGGCACAGGCCGTTTAGTAGGTTACGCGGTTTTACCAAACCGCGTAACGGCTCGACGCTGCAAACGCCCCTAAGCGGCAATCTGACGTTCAATCGTCGGTCGCGTACCGAAGTACGCTTCCCTCCTCTTCCACATCACCTTGCTCGCTTAGGGGCGTTTTCGCTGACTTATGCTCAACCTGTGGCGGGGCACTCATTGGGGACAGACTTAAATGAGTAGTCGTTGGGGACGTTCTTGAATGACTAGTCGTTTAAGAACGTCCCCAATGACTAGGTTGTGCACATTGCTTTGAGATGTTATTTAATCGGCTTTGATGGCCATTAAGCCAGCTACCTGCTTAAAGCAATTAACGATATGCATCTGCAATTGAAAATATTGCTCAAAAAATCGTCCAACAAGTCGCGGGGCCCTTTTTGGCGCGTCGCGCGTCAAGCGATGTGGCAAGTATTTGGTTAGGTATTGGTCAGTTTTGGGGCAACCTTGCCAAAAGCTTGACGGATGCAGATATGAACGTCGACAAATGAACACTTTGGACGGGGACAAACAAAAATTCTGGGCTGATTCTCGATAATCGCCTTCAATCGTCCCTTGTCGTGCGTCGCCCTCGCGTACAATCTGCTCCGACATTCGCGCGCCGCCCGGCGCATAAGAGGGGAGGACCCCATGGCAAACGAGATCTGGACCATCAAGCGTTGTCTCGAGTGGACCAAGGAGTACCTGGCCGAGCGCGGCGAGGAGCATCCCCGTCTTTCTGCCGAGTGGCTGCTGTGCGCCGCCACGGGCTTGGCGCGCATTGACCTATATATGCGCATGGACGAGACGCTTAACGCGGACCAGCTCGAAACCATGCACGCGGCGGTCGTCCGTCGCGCGAAGGGCGAGCCGCTGCAATACATCACGGGCAGCACGCAGTTTCGCATGATCGACGTCGCGTGCGCCCCCGGTGTGCTCATTCCGCGCCCCGAGACCGAGATGCTCGTCGAGGAAGTCCTGAACTATCTGGATGCCGAGGTGCTGAGTCCCGAGGCCGCCGCCCGTCAGCGCGTGGAACTGCCCTGGAACGATGAGGTCGAGCAGGCCCGCAAAGCCGAGGCGGCGCTGGCCGACGAACGCGCGACCGCCGAGCGCCGTGCTGCCAACCTGACGGCCGCTGATGAGGCGGCGCTAGGCAGCGACGTACTGGGCAGCCGCGCCTATGCCGAGGAGCTGGCCGACCGCGAGGCCGAGGAAGCCGCCGCGCAGGCAGCAGAAGCCGAAGCCGCCGAGCCCGATCTCGACGAATACGGTATCGCCATTGAGGGCAACGACCAACAGACGACTCCCGCGCAAGATGCCGCTGCGCCTGCCCCAGCCGAGCCCCGCATCGCCCGCGTTCTCGAGGTCGGCTGCGGCACCGGCTGCATCTCGCTCTCCCTTGCCTGGGAGCGCCGCGACCACGTCACCTGCACCGCTACCGATATCGAACCGCGCGCCATCGATTTGGCCACCAAAAACCGCGACGCCCTTGGCCTCACGGCAGATGAGGTTGCCTTCAGCCTCACCAACCTGGTGAGCTCCATTCCCCGCGAGGAGTGGGGCACCTTTGATGTGCTCGTCTCCAACCCACCCTATATCCCGACCGACGTCATGCGCTCGCTGCCGCACGAGGTCAAGGACTTTGAGCCCGATCTGGCGCTCGAGGGCGGCGCCGACGGCCTCGATATCTTTCGCCGCCTGCTCAATGCGGCGCCTTACATGCTGCGCGCCGGCGGCCTGTTTGCCTGCGAGCTCTACGAGGGCGCCCTCGATGCCGCGGCCGAGCTCTGCCGTCAAGCGGGTCTGTCGGACGTACGCATCGTCCACGACCTCACCGATCGCCCCCGCATCGTCCGAGCTATCGTCACCGAGCCCAAGCAGCGCCAGTAATATTTATTAACTAGTTAGCAAAAATTATAAATTAGTTTATAATTAGGACGGCTGAAAGAGGTCGGCCCATGCAACCTCCTACCTTTCGGGAAATCATTGCCCTACTCAAGCACGATGGATTCGTGAAGGTCGCGCAAGTCGGTAGTCACGCTAAGTATGTTTCTGGTGACCGTGTCGTCACCGTGAACGGCTCTGGTGGTGATCGACCAAAGAAGGGCACGTGGGCAAGTATTCGACGCCAAGCTGGATGGTAGTTGGAGGCAAAATGAGGCAGCGATTTACCTATGACTGCGTTCTCATAAAAGAAGACGACGGTTACTGCGCCAGCTTCCCGCAGATTCCCGGCGCCTTTGCCGATGGCGATACGCGCGAAGAAGCGATTGCCCATGCCACCGAGGCGCTGATGGCGTTTTTGGCCGACGACCTCAACAACGGTTTGACTCCGGCAGGGTACGAACGCTCGGCCGAGGTCGTGGCCCTTTCAGTCGAAATCGACCACGAGGACGCTCGGGAAGCGGCGTGCCGAACATTTAAAGACGCAGCGCAGGACCTCAAAGTCTCCGCTCCGCGGATTACCGCGCTGGTCAAAGCCGGAAAGCTCGATGTTGAACTCGTCGACGGCCGTCGGATGATAACGATAGACAGCATCGAGCGTTACGCCGCCCAAGAACGCCACGCCGGAAGACCAAAGAACTTCGTGGCCGTCCAATAACCCCCTCACTTTCACCGACTACTAGAGCCGCTCACCAAACCAACATGCGCTTTGGGCAATTAGGTTGAACGTTTCGTGCGAGAATGCCCCACAGTAAACAAACTTGCATCAGAGCGTGAGGGGCTGGCATACACATGCAGACGGTCTATCGGGTATACGAGGGAGCGTGCGAGCCGCATCGGCTTGCAGTCGAGCGCACGGCCGAGCTACTCGGTCGCGGCGGCCTGGCGCTTATTCCAACCGAGACGGTCTACGGTGTCGCCGTGGCGGTCAACGCCTTCTCGGATGCCGTTCCACAAGATACAAGTGAACCTCTGCCGTGGCCGCGCGATCCGCAGGCCACCGTCAACGGCGCCGCGGTCCCCGCACTCGGTACCGGCTATCGTCGTATCTTTACCCTTAAGCAGCGCGAGCTCACCCAAACGGTTGCCTGGCTGGTCGATGATGCCGAGGCGCTCGACCGCTATGGCGTGGATATCCCTAATGAGGCCCGCGCGCTTGCCCGACGATGCTGGCCGGGCGCTCTGACTATCGTGGTCAAGGCGGCCCCCTGCGTGCCGACCTTTATGCGCGCCGCCGACGACACGGTGGCACTTCGCGCTTCGGCCTCGCCCGTGGTGCAAGCGCTCATCCGCGCCTGCGGCAGCCCCCTTGCCTGCACCAGCGCCAACACGCATGGCGCGCCCGCGCCGGCAAGTTTTGCCACGGTGGAGGAGCGCATCCTGGAGGGGGTTGATGTGGCCGTCGACGCCGGCGAGACCCCGTGCCGCGATGCCTCAACCATTGTGTCGTTTCAGCACGGCGAGCTCCAGATCCTGCGCCAAGGCGCGCTTCCCGCATTAGATATCGAACGGGTTCTGTCCGACCCGATGCAATAGAAAGGCGTATGCGATGTCGTTGAATCTAGGTAGCCTGGGTGTGGAAGACGCCTCGTTTAGCTTTGGCTGTTCCTACATCATGGCGCTCGACTGCGGCACTACCTCGGTACTCGCGACCATCGTAGACGAGTACGGCTGCATCGTCGCCCAGGCGCGTCGTAGCGTCAAAACCAGCTTCCCGCGCCCCGGCTGGGTGGAGCAGGATCCCATGGAGGTGCTTGCCAGCCAGATCGGCGTGATGATGGAGGTCCAGTTTAAGAGCGGCATCCATTCTGACCGCATCGCCGCCATCGGTATCTCCAACCAGCGCGAGACCACGGTGGTGTGGGACCGCATAAGCGGCCAACCCATCTATAACGCCATCGTGTGGCAGTGCCGTCGAACCGCACCCCTGATCGACGAGCTGGTCGAGCGGGGCGCAGAAGGGCTGGTGCGCTCCCGCACGGGACTCACGCTCGATCCGTATTTCTCGGCTTCCAAGGTGCAGTGGATCCTCGACAACGTCGACGGTGCGCGTGAGAGCGCGGCGGCGGGCGACCTTATGTTCGGCACCATCGACACCTGGCTCATCTACAACCTCACTGGCTGTCAGGTCTTTGCCACCGACTACACCAATGCCAGCCGCACCGCGCTCTTTAATATCCATGCGCTCGATTGGGACGACGATCTGCTGGCGCTTTTCGACGTCCCGCGTTCCATGATGCCCGAGGTTCGTTGGAGCTCGGGCGACTACGGCCGCGTCGCGAGCGACATCATGACCAACATGCCACCCATCATGGGCGTGGCGGGCGACCAGCAGGCGTCGCTGTTCGGCCACTGCTGTTTCCATCCTGGCCAGACCAAAAACACCTATGGCACGGGTTGCTTCATGCTCATGAACACCGGCGACGAGGTCGTCGAATCCAAGAACGGTCTGGTCTCCACGATCGGCATCGCCGCGGACGGCAAGATCAGCTATGCGCTCGAGGGTTCTATCTTTGCCGCCGGCTCAACCGTGAACTGGCTGCGCAAGAACATGGGCATCATCTCGAGCGTGAGCGAGTCCGCGCAACTCGCCGCTTCGATCAACGACAACGAGGGCTGCTACTTCGTCCCCGCCTTCGCAGGCCTGGGCGCTCCCTGGTGGGACCCGCATGCTCGCGGTATCGTGTGCGGACTGACCGGTGCCTCGAGTCGCGCGACCATTGTGCGTGCGGCCTGCGAGTCCATGGCTTACCAGAGTTATGACGTGCTGCGCGCCATGGAGCAGGACGTGGGACTTTCGATTGAGCGCCTGTCCGTCGATGGCGGTGCCGCGCGCAACGAGTTCATCATGCAATTCCAGGCCGATCTGCTGGATATCCCCGTGCTGCAGTGCGAGACGGTGGAGACCACGGCGATCGGTGTCGCGTACTTGGCGGGTCTTGCCGTCGGCTATTGGGGGGATTTGGAGGAGCTGGAGCAAAACGCTCAGATCGTTAAGACCTTCCTTCCCCATATGTCCGCCGAGCGCCGCGAGCAAAACCTGGCGGGCTGGCGGGATGCCGTCAAACGCTCGCTCAGCACCGTACGGTAGGGCTGCGACGAGCTGCTCGATATAACAGACCGTTACATTTATGCACGGCGCGCGGCAACAACGACGCCATGCGCCTTGTCAGCAAGGCCATCTTCCGGCCGCAACGAAAGGGGCATCAACCCATGACCGTCACCTACGATACGTCCCGTGTGACTCTTGTCGATCACCCACTCGTCCAGCACAAGCTGTCGATCCTGCGCGACAAGAGCACCGGCACCAACCAGTTCCGCCAGCTCGTGCGCGAGCTCGCACTTTTTGACGGCTACGAGGCCATGCGCGACCTGCCCATGGAAGACGTCGAGGTCGAGACCCCTATCACTACCGCAACGTTTAAGCAGCTCGCCGGCAAAAAGCTCGCCATCGTTCCCATCCTGCGTGCAGGCCTCGGCATGGTCGATGGCATCCTCGACCTGGTACCCTCCGCTCGCGTGGGCCACATCGGTATGGAGCGCGACGAGGTTACCCACGAGCCGCATGAGTATTATTGCAAGATGCCCAAGGATATCGACCAGCGCATCTGCCTGGTTGTCGACCCCATGCTCGCCACGGGCGGTTCGGCCGAGATGGCCATCAGCTACCTGCGCGAGCGCGGTGTCAAGGATATCCGCATGCTGTGTATCGTCGCCGCGCCCGAGGGCCTCAAGTCACTGACCGCAAAGGACTCCGACGTACATATTTATACGTGCGCCATCGATGACCATCTCAACGAGGCCGCCTACATCGTTCCTGGCTTGGGCGATGCCGGCGACCGCATCTACGGTACGCTCTAGTCGTTGGGCCTTGTCGGCTACGGTCGCAAATACGAAGAAATGGTGCGCACGGTCAAGCAGAAGGCGACCGCACGCGCTCCTGTTAACGGACGTTTTACCCTGCAGGGTTCGAGAAAAACGTATTACCGTACCTGCGGCATAAAGAAGGTCTTAAGAAAATGAACAGGTGCGTATTAACCGATGTTTTCTCGGTTGTACTTTAGCGATTGGCTCGTACAATAGTCACCAATGTTCGGCTGGAACTGTTCTGTGAAGCGTTAAAAAGGAAAGTGAGGACGCCAGTGTTTCAGATAGCCGATCTGCTCGCTATCGTTGCAGGCGCCATCGCGGGCGCGGTCGCCTTTCTTCCCTTTGTTTTTACGCTCAAGCCGGTTCTTGACGATAAACAGAATGCGGACATGCTCAAGGGCATGGTGAGTCTCGCGGTCTCGGCGATCGCGTTGCTTGCCTTTACCCTGGTCGTGTTCGCGTTGTTCGGAGAGGCGTTTCGCATGTTCCTCCTGGGCGAGGCGATCGGCTTTGTGGCCTTTATGGCCGCCTGCACGGTCCGCGTCGCCAAGGCGCTGCGGGATCCTCATGAGGTCGAAAGGTAAGTCGTGGAAATTTTTGAAAAGCTGCCTGATGAGATTAATCATCTGGTCAGCGAGTTCAGCTCCACCCCTGTCGTGGGCGATCTGAGCTGCGGCATCACGCAGTACTCGTTTTGGCTGATCGTCTCCACGATCGTGCTCCTGATCGTCCTGGCCGTGTTCAAGAAGAAGCAGACCCTGGTCCCCAAGGGCTTCTTCGTCAACGGTTTCGAGTACATCATCGAGTACGTCGAGAACGATATCGGCAAGGGCGTCGTGGGTGAGAACTGGAAGAAGCACTTCCCGTTCCTGTGCTCGCTTTTCCTGTTCATCCTGATCAATAACATGATCGGCCTGATTCCGGGAATGAAGCCCGGCACCGGCGCAATCGGCTCCACCGCCGCGCTCGCCATCTTCGCCTTCGTGTACTTCATCTACTACGGATGCAAGGCTCACGGCGTGATCGGCTACATCAAGAGCCTCGCCCCGCAGGGCGTAAGCTTCCCGATGAACGTGCTTGTGTGGGTCGTCGAGCTTTTCTCGACCTTCCTGCGTCTCATCACGCTCGCCGTCCGTCTGTTCTGCAACATGTTCGCAGGACACGTGGTCATGGGCTCGTTCGCCATCATGGCGAGCATGTTCATGCAGCCGCTGCTTCAGCAGGTTTCCGCGGCCCACGCCGTTGGCGCCCTGCCTTCGCTAGCCTGGCTTGCCATCCTCATCCTGATCTATGCGATCGAGCTTGTGGTCGGCGCCATCCAGGCTTACGTCTTCACGGTCCTTACCGCCGTGTATGTCTCCGAGGCAGAGGAGGTCGCGGAGGAGGAGTAGCCTTCCGCTCGCGCCTTAAAGGTAAGCAATTCGTTAAACCGCCGGTGCCCGTACCCATGGAGCCCGGCAGTTATAAAAAAGGTTATCCTGCGTGAAATAAGACACGCACGACAAAGGAGGAATCGTGGGAGTTATCGGTTACGGTCTCGGTGTTATCGGCGCTGGTCTTGCTATCGGCCTGTCTGCTCTGGGTGCTACGGGTGCTATGGCCCGTCAGCCTGAGGTCCAGGGCCGCGTGTTCACCGTCTTCATCATGGGCTCCGCCTTCGGCGAGGCTCTGGCTCTGATCGGCTTCGTTGTCGCGCTGATCGTTAAATAGCACGGAGCGTCAAGTATGAATCTTTCATCCCAGAAGAGCGCGATCGCACTCTCCGCGTCCGCGGCCGCGCTGCTCATGCCGGTTTCCGCGTTCGCTGAGGACGGCGCTGCCGGTGCGGACATCCTCATCCCTAAGATGGCGGAGTTCATCCCGGCGCTTATCGCCTTCCTGATTATCTGGATCGTGCTGGCCAAGGTCGCCCTGCCGGGCATCATGAAAACCATGGAGGAGCGCGGCAAGAAGATCGAGGAGAGCCTCGACGAGGCCGAGAAGACCAAGCAGGAGGCTATCGCCAAGCGCGCTGAGTCCGACTCGATCGTCACCGACGCCCGTCGTCAGGCTGCCGACATCGTTCTCGAGGCCCGTAAGGACGCCGAGTCCGAGCGCGCCCGTATCATCGAGGCTGCTCACAAGGAGGCCGAGGAGATCATCGCCAAGGCCCATACGACCGTCGAGGACGAGCGCAAGTCCATTTACGCCGGTGCCGCGAGCTCCATCGCCGACCTGTCCGTTGCCGTCGCCACCAAGATCGTAGGCGAGGCACTCGAGGACGATGCCGAGCAGAAGAAGCTCATCGAGCGCTACATCCAGGAAGCAGGTAGCCTGAATGCCGACTAGCCGCTATCAGGACAAGGTGCTCGAGACCTACGCGCGCTCCCTTCTGGAAGCCGCTAAGGCCGAGAACCATGTGTTCGAGGACCTCGAGATGATCGAGCGCTTGGCTTCTGCCAGCCCCGAGATCATCGCCGTGCTCGACACCATGTCCAAGCGCGACCAGCTCGACCTTCTTCCCAAGGTGGCAGCTGCCTTTAAGTATGTTGCCGAGGAAGACGAGGATGTAGTGGGCGTGACCGTCACCACGGCGATCCCGCTCGACGACGAGCTGCGTCAAACCATCACTAAGAAATGCGAGCAGGACTTCGGCCGCAAGGTATTCCTTATCGAGCGGGTCGACCCGTCTATCGTGGGCGGCCTGGTGCTCGAGGCCCGCGGCGAGCGTCGTGATATTTCCGTCAAGACGCAGCTGCGCATCGCGCAGGAGACCCTCGCAAACTCTGCTAATTCGTACGGAGGTGAAGCCTAATGTCCGAAACCCTCAATGCCCAGGATATCGCCAAGAAACTGCAGGAGCAGCTCACGAGCCTCTCCGCGACGGTCGATACGCATGAGGTTTCAACGGTCGACGAGGTAGGCGACGGCATCGCGCGCGTCTCCGGCCTCAAGAGCGCCATGGCAGGCGAGCTTCTGGAGTTCAAGAGCTCCGATACCGGTGAGACCGTCTTCGGCCTTGCCCAGAACCTTGACCGTGACGAGGTCGGCGCCGTTCTGTTCGGTGCCGTCGACTCCATCAAGGAAGGCGACGAGTGCCGCACCACTGGCCGCATTATGGATATCCCCGTGAGCCGTGCCATGCTCGGCCGCGTCGTCAATCCGCTCGGCCAGCCCATCGACGGCCTGGGCGACATCGTCGCCACGCACCGTCGCCCCATCGAGTTCAAGGCTCCCGGCGTCATCGATCGTACCCCGGTGTGCGAGCCGGTTCAGACCGGTCTGCTCGCTATCGACTCCATGGTGCCTATTGGCCGCGGTCAGCGTGAGCTCATTATCGGCGACCGTAAGACCGGTAAGACCGCCATCGCCATCGACGCTATCCTCAACCAGCGCGGCAAGGGCATGGTCTGCATCTATGTCGCCATCGGCCAGAAGGCCTCCACGGTTGCCAACATCCGCGAGACCCTCGCTCAGCACGGTGCGCTCGACTACACCATCATCGTTTCGGCCACCGCTGCCGATTCCGCCCCTATGCAGTACATCGCGCCTATGGCCGGTGCCGCTATCGGCGAGTTCTTCATGTACAACGGCGAGGACGGCAAGCCCGCCAGCGAGACCAACCCCGGCGGCCACGTGCTCGTCATCTACGACGACCTGTCCAAGCAGGCTGTGGCCTACCGTCAGATGTCGCTGACGCTGCATCGTCCGCCCGGACGCGAGGCCTATCCTGGCGACATCTTCTACCTGCACTCTCGTCTGCTCGAGCGTGCCGTCAAGATGTCCAAGAAGAACGGTTACGGCTCCATGACGGCACTGCCGATCATCGAGACCCAGGACGGCGACGTCTCGGCCTACATTCCGACCAACGTCATTTCCATTACCGATGGTCAGATCTACCTGCAGTCCGAGCTCTTCTTCCAGGGTCAGCGCCCGGCAGTCGACGTGGGCATCTCCGTGTCCCGCGTCGGTGGCGATGCGCAGACCAAGGCCATGAAGCAGGTCGCCGGCAACCTCCGTCTGGACCTTGCTTCGTACCAGGAGCTCGCCGGCTTCACGCAGTTCGGCTCCGACCTCGACGAGGCCACGCAAAAGCAGCTGACCCATGGTGCTCGCATGACCGAGCTCCTGAAGCAGCCGCGTTACAAGCCGTTTGAGGTTGGCGAGCAGATCGTTACGCTGTTCGCTGGCAACGAGGGCTTCCTGGATGACCTGGAGATCGCCGACGTGCTGCCCTTCCGTGCCGAGCTCATCGAGTACATGGACAATGGCTTTGGCTCGCTGCTCGACAAGGTTCGCGCCAAGAAGATCGATGATGACACCAAGGCTGAGCTCTTGCGCGTCATCGGCGACTTCAAGCAGCAGTTCATGGCCAAGCACCATTCGGATGTTTCTGGATCAGAGGAGAACTAAGCCCCATGGCTAACCTTCGCGACATTAAGAAGCGAATCTCCTCGGTTACCACGACCAAGCAGATCACGCGCACGATGGAGATGGTCTCTACGGCCAAGATCCGTCGTGCCCTCGATCGCTCCAAGCAGGCCGAGCCCTATAAGGAGGCGCTGACCGACGTCATGTTGACGGTCGCCGGCGACGCCTCCTGTTCGGGCACCGATCCCATGCTGCAGAAGCATGAGAGCGTCAAGCATGGCCTGATTGTCGTTATTGCCTCGGACCGCGGCCTTGCCGGCGGTTTCAATACGACGGTGGAGCGCACGGCCGAAAAGCTCGCCGCTTCTTGGGCGAACGACGGCATCGAGTGCGAGATCATCGCGTGCGGGCGTAAGCCGGCCACGTATTTCCGTGACCGCGCAAACGTTGTCATGCACTTTGAGGGCAACTCCTCTGAGCCCGATTTCAATCAGGCCCGCATGATCTCCTCTCATATCTGCGATGCGTATCGTGCCGGTGAGCTTGACCGTGTCGAGCTTGTCTACCACCACGCCAAGAACCGCGTGGATCAGGAGCTTCGCGTCGAGCATCTGTTGCCGCTCGACCCCGAGATGATCGCTATGGCCCACGGTCCGCGTAAGAACGAGACCGACGCCCCTAAGCGCATCTCGTCCACGTTCGAGTTCGTGCCCTCTCCCGAGCATGTTCTCGGCAAGCTTGTGCCGTCTTACATCCTGACGGTCATCTACCAGGCCCTGATCGATTCGGCGGCTGCCGAGCAGGGTGCACGCCGCAAGGCCATGCACTCCGCGACGGAAAACGCCACCGCGATCATCTCGACCCTTACCCGCACGTATAGTCGCGTGCGCCAGGCTTCGATCACGACCGAGATTAACGAGATCGTCGGCGGAGCCTCAGCATTGGAGGAACAGTAATGGCTAATAACACCGTAAAGCTTGCGGTCGAGGAAGCCACCAAGAAGACGACTGCCGGTGATGGTCGCATCGTGCGAATCATCGGCCCTGTCGTCGACGTCAAGTTTGACGGCGCGGTGCCCCCGATCTACAACGCGCTCACGGTCGAGGCCGAGACCCCGATCGGTCATCTGAGCACGATCCTCGAGGTCGAGAGCCAGCTTCCGGGCGGCGTCGTCCGCACGGTCGCCATGTCCTCGACCGACGGCCTGCAGCGCGGCCTCATCGCCACCGATACCGGTGAGCCCATGAAGATGCCCGTTGGCCCCAAGACGCTCGGCCGAATTTGGAACGTTATGGGCAAGCCCGTCGACGGCAAGCCCATGCCCGAGGTGGAGGAGTTCTACCCCATCCACCATGCAGCGCCCCGTTTCGACGAGCTCACCACCAAGACCGAGATCTTCGAGACCGGCATCAAGGCCGTCGACCTGCTCGAGCCCTACATCCGTGGCGGCAAGACAGGCCTGTTCGGCGGCGCCGGCGTCGGCAAGACCGTTCTGATTCAGGAGCTCATCAACAACCTCGCCCAGGAGCACGGTGGCACCTCGGTGTTCACCGGCGTCGGCGAGCGTACCCGCGAGGGCACCGACCTGTTCCTCGAGATGAGCGAGTCTGGCGTTATCGACAAGACCTGCTTGGTCTATGGTCAGATGAACGAGCCGCCCGGAGCGCGTCTGCGCATCGGTCTGGCCGGCCTTACCACCGCTGAGTACTTCCGCGATGGCGGCCAGGACGTTCTGCTGTTCATCGACAACATCTTCCGCTTCTCCCAGGCAGGTTCCGAGGTTTCCGCACTGCTGGGCCGTATGCCGTCCGCCGTTGGTTACCAGCCCACGCTGGCAACCGAGATGGGCGACCTCCAGGAGCGCATTACCTCGACCAAGACGGGCTCCATTACCTCCGTCCAGGCTGTCTACGTCCCCGCAGACGACCTGACCGACCCGGCGCCTGCCACGACGTTTACGCACCTCGACGCCACCACGGTTCTTTCGCGTAGCATTTCGTCGCTCGGCCTGTTCCCGGCTATCGACCCGCTCGCATCTTCCTCCGACGCTCTCGATCCCTCGATCGTTGGCGAGGAGCACTACCGTGTCGCCGTCAAGGTCCAGGAGCTCCTGCAGGAGTACTCCGACCTTCAGGACATCATCGCCATTCTGGGTATGGACGAGCTGTCCGAGGAGCAGCGCCTTACGGTCAACCGTGCCCGTAAGATTCAGCAGTTCCTCTCGCAGTCCTTCCACGTCGCCGAGAAGTTCACCGGCAACCCCGGTGTCTACGTCCGCGTCGAGGATACCGTCCGCTCTTTCGCCGAGATTGTCGACGGCAAGGCCGATGACCTGCCCGAGCAGGCTTTCCGCTATGCTTCCACGATTGAGGACGTGCGCGAGCGCGCCCGCAAGATGGGGGAGAAGTAGGTTATGCGTATCCGCATCGTGTGCCCCGTGAGCTGCGCCTATGAGGGCGACGCTGCGTTTGTGTCGATTCCGTCCACGGATGGCGAGTTTGGCGTCCTGCCTGCTCACTCCAGCGAGATTTGCACGATCGACCGCGGTTACGTTCGCGTTTCCGATAAGGCCATGGGCACTGTCGACCACACGTTTGCCGTGGCCGGCGGCTATGCCCAGGTTGCGGACGATGTCGTGACCGTTCTCGCCGAGCGCGCTTGCGATTTGGCGACCGTCGATGCCGACAAGCTTAAAGCTGATATTCAAGGTTTTGAAGAGAAGCTGGGTAATTTGTCGGAGGATGATGCACGCCGCGCCTACCTCTATAATGAAATCGCATGGTGTAAGCTCAAGCTTGCCCAATAGTCAAACGATTTAGCGTTCGACCATTTGCGAACACATCATGCCCGGGATGGCCCAGCCACCCCGGGCATGCTTTTTGAAAGGGTAGACCTTGGATATTATCCGCGTTGAGGGTGGCCACGCCATCGGAGGCTCCGTGCCCGTCTCGGGCGCCAAGAACTCCGCGCTCAAACTCATGGCGGCAACGCTTCTGGCGCCGGGCAAGACGACGCTGCAGAACGTGCCCGATATTTCCGATGTCCACGTGATGGGCAAGGTGCTCAAGGGCATGGGCGCTACGATCGATGTTCTCGACGAGCACACGCTCGAGATTGATACCTCTCAGGTCGATTCATGGGAGGCCCCCTACGAGCTCGTTGCCAAGATGCGCGCTTCCACCGCCGTCATGGGGCCCCTGCTGGGCCGCTTCCATCGCGCCAAAATTGCCATGCCGGGCGGCTGCAACCTGGGTGCTCGTAAGATCGATATGCACATTCTTGGTCTTGAGGCCCTGGGCGTTGAGTTCGATACCGCCCACGGTTACATCAACGCTAATGCGCCCCAAGGTCTGCGCGGTACCACCGTCACGCTCGAGTTCGCCAGCGTCGGTGCGACCGAGAACCTCATCATGGCCTCTGTGCGCGCACAGGGCACCACGGTTATCGACAATGCCGCCCGCGAGCCCGAGATCGTCGATCTCGCTAACATGCTCAACGAGATGGGCGCCAAGATTGTTGGCGCCGGTACGCCCGTCGTGACGATCGAAGGCGTGGAAGAGCTCCATCCCGTTACCCATCGCGTGGTGGGCGACCGCATCGAGGCCGGTACCTTTATCGTTGCCGGTGCGTTGATGGCCGACGATCGCGGTGTCGATGTCACGGGCTTTTGCCCCATTCACTTGGGCATGGTGCTCAAGAAGATGGAGCTTATGGGTATCGACTGCGAGCGCGTCGAGGATGGCGTCCATGTGAACCGTGCCGAGCGTATCAAGCCGGTCGACATCCAGACGCTTCCGTTCCCCGGTTTCCCGACCGACATGCAGGCGCAGATTATGGTGCTCTCCGCCCTTGCCGACGGCAGTTCCGTTATTACCGAAAACATCTTCGAGAATCGCTTTATGTTTGCCTCTGAGCTGGTGCGCATGGGTGCCGACATTCGTATCGAGAGCCATCATGCCATGATTCATGGCGTCAAGGGCTTCTCGGGTGCACAGGTTACCTCGCCCGATTTGCGCGGCGGAGCGGCCCTCGTCGTAGCGGGCTTGATCGCCGACGGGACGACCGAGGTTTCGGCTATCCATCACATCAAGCGCGGCTACGAGCAGTTTGTCGAAAAGCTGCAGGCGCTTGGCGCGCATGTCGAGCATGCTACCGTCCCCGATCCCGTCATCTACTAATACAGGTTGCCTATGTTTAATAAAAAGCCCCTCGCGGATACCACCACCCGAAGACCCTCAACTGGTGCGCAGGCCAAGATCTACAGTCGCGATAACGTGGCTCGCTATTCCGAGCGCGCTCGTCAACGCCGCCGTAGCCACACGATTCGTCACGTCGCGCTCATTGTCGTGCTTGGCGTGCTGCTGAGTGCCACTACCGCTGCCGGCCTGTGGTTTGCCACCATTATGGGCAAGCTCGGCGATTCTAATGTCATTACTGACAATCTGCGTCGGGTTCTGGTTGACACCGATGAGGCAAAGGATCCGTTCTACGTGCTGCTTCTTGGCACCGACGGCCGTCCGGGCGAGGATACGTATCGTGCCGACTCGATTATCCTGGCTCGCATCGACCCCACGCAAAAGCAGGCGACGCTCATTTCCGTTCCGCGCGACACCAAGGTCGAGTACAAGGGCGAGACCATGAAGATCAACGCCTGCCATACCGTTGGCGGCGCCGAGGCCATGGTCGAGGCGGTCAACGAGCTGTGCGGTGTTCAGATTTCCCACTATGCCGAGGTCAGCTTCGACGGTATGCAGGCGCTGATTGATTCGGTTGGCGGTATCGACATTAACGCAACCGATGATGTTGACGACCCCGAGCACCTGGATATTAAGATTACCGCTGGCCAACAGCATATGGACGGTGCCACCGCCCTTACCTATGCCCGCTGCCGCTACACCTATGCCGACGGCGATTACACGCGCATGCGCCACCAGCGTCAGGTGCTTGGCGCCCTTGCCAACCAGATTCTCAATAACTTCGATGCCACGAAGATCTTTGGCCTGGTTAATTCGCTGTCCGATATGCTCGTAACCGATATGAGCGTTCAGGATATCGTGGCTACGGTCAATGCCATGCGCGGTATGGATGTCGACGGTATCTACTCGGCCAACCTGCCCTCGTACGCCGACGACAGCACCATGATCGACGGCGTGAGCTATGTCTTTGTCTACGAAGACGAGCTTAAGGAAATGATGGCCCGTGTCGACGCCGGCAAGGACCCCAAGGGCCCCAACACCATGGGTCTTTCCGACGGCTCCAGCTCCACGATCGGTGACCTCAGCAACAACACGTCTGACGACTACGCAAACGGTACCGCAACCTCATCGGTCAGCTCTGACGATTCCGATGACTCAAGCGATTCGAGCGATTCGGACTACTACGAAGAGCCCACCGGCGACGGCAACGGTTACGAGGCCAACTACTAAGTTACGGCGTTTTGCCAAACGCCGTAACGGCTCGACGCTGCGCGGGCCGCATTTGGACAATCTGACGTTCAACTTCAAGGGCGCGACCAGAAGGTCAGCGCCCTTTCGTTTCACGTCACCTTGTCTCAAATGCGGCCCGCTCGCTGTCGTTGCCAAGACATTGGCGTTGCCGTCGCCGGCATTTTGCGGTACTTGGGGACGTTCCTTTTGTGCCGGCAGTTTGGGACACTCCTTGCGTTAAGAGGCTGGCGTGCGTCAACCTGTTCTCATTGCAGCAAAAAATCGCCCCGTTCTCGGTTGAGGACGGGGCGATTCGTCTTTTGGGCTTATGCAGCCAGGCTTATGCGAAACGGGCGACGAGCTCCTGCAGGACGTCGGTCATCTTGACGAGCGAACTGACCGGGACAAACTCGTTGACGCCGTGGTAGCAATAGCCGCCGGTGGAAAGGTTGGGGCAGGGCAGACCGCGGAACGACAGCTGCGCGCCGTCGGTGCCGCCGCGAATCGGCAGCACTTGGGGCTCAACGCCGCAGGCAAGGTAGGCTTCCTTGGCAACATCAATAAGCTCGGGATAGTCACGAACGATCTCGGCCATATTTCGATACTGCTGCTTAATCTCGACCGTCACGCGCTTGTCACCCAAGCGCTGGTTGAGCATCGAGGCGGCGGCATCAATAAGGTCGAGTTTCTGCTGGAACTTGGCTGCGTCATGGTCGCGGACGATATAGCGCGCTGTGGCGTGATCGACGGTCGCAGATACACCCTCAAGGTGATAAAAGCCCTCGTAGCCTTCCGTATACTCCGGGCGCTGCACGTAGGGGAGCAACGCGTTGAAGTCGCAGAACAGATTGCCTGCGTTAACCATACGGCCTTTGGCGTCGCCCGGGTGGATGGACTGGCCCTCAAAGCAGACGGTCGCCTCAGCGGCATTAAAGCACTCCCACTCCAGCTCGCCGATGGGGCCACCGTCGACCGTGTAGGCATACTTGCAGCCAAAGGTATCGATATCCAACAGCTCGGCTCCGTGGCCGATCTCCTCGTCAGGGCAGAAGCAAATGCCGAGTGCGGGATGGGGCAGAGAAGGGTCCTGAGCGATACGCGCGACAAGCGACATGATCTCGGCGACGCCTGCCTTGTCGTCCGCGCCCAGCAGCGTGGTGCCATCGCTGCAGACCAGGTCCTCACCCGCGAGGTCGTTCAGGGCGGGAAGCTTGGCGGTACTCATGGCAACGGGCTTACCGTCAACCGTGCCGCAGACCAGGTCGCCGCCTTCGTAGTGCACGATGTGCGGCTTCACGCCGGCGCCCGGTGCAACTTCGGTGGTGTCGAGATGGGCGATCAGGCCCAGGGCGGGCTTGTCCTCAGCGCCCACACTTGCGGGGATATGCGCGCAGACATAGGCGTGCTCGGTCACGTGGGCATCTTCCGCACCAAGCTCGCGCAGCTCTTCAGCCAGCACGTTGGCAAGGTCAAACTGAACGGCGCTCGAGGGTACCTGGTCGCAGTTTGCATCCTCGGACTGCGTGTTGATCTGGACGTAGCGCAAAAAGCGCTCGAGGACATCGGGGTTCGTGGTGGTGTTTTCCATAAAGACCGCTCCAATCTTGGTCGTCGTGTGCAACAAGAACTCTAGCACGGTATGCCACGGCATGCCGCGACGCTTGGATGGGGTAGAATCAGCCAATGAATGCAGAAGGGACGGAAGATCATGGATACGACAAATAGCTCGCGCGAACTACATCTGACGGTGGCGAACGAAGACTACTTGGAGTGCATGGTTCGCATTGAAAGCGAAGAGGGGGAAACCAACGGCGTGCGATCGGTCGACATCGCGCAGCGCCTTGGCGTCTCCAAGGCATCGGTCAATAAAGCGGTTTCGGCGCTCAAGGCATCCGAACTTGTCGAGCAATCGCACTACGGCAAGGTAGTCCTGACCGCTCGCGGCCGCGAGGTTGGTACGGCTATCTGGTACCGTCATCGCCTCGTCCGCACGTTTTTGGTTCAGGAGCTCGGTGTCGAATTTGAGCGAGCCGATTCCGAGGCCTGCATGATGGAGCATGCGCTATCCGAGGACACGATGAACCGCTGGCTCGCCTATCTCGAAAAGCAGGGAATCAGCGTCGAGGAATAGCGGGATATATATGGATACGAGTTATTACAATCGCTTTGGTGCCGAGGAACTTACGCGCCGCTTGTCGAGCGAGACCTTGTTGGCGCAGGGCCCCATGGGCAGTGTTCTGTTGAGTGAGTACGACGCCGCCGATATTCCACCGGCGTTTTGGAATCTGGCAGAGCCGCAGACCGTTTCTCGTATCCATCGCTTGTATGTCGCCGCCGGCGCGCAGGTACTCATTACCAATACCTTTCAGGCATCAAGCTATGCCCTCAAGCACGACCAGATTGCGCCGTCCGTGGCAGAGGTCAATCGCGGGGCCGTCGACGATGCCCGCCAGGCGCACCCTCAGCTGCTGCTGGGCTCGATGGGTCCGATCGGTATTGAGTGGTTTGCCGAGGACTCGGCCGAGTTTCGTGAGATCCGAGGCATTGCGCGCGAACAGGCGCACGCCTTGCTCAATGCTGGTGTTGACGGTCTGCTGATCGAGACGGTGACGTCTATCCGTAATTTGCAGCCCATGCTTGCCGGCGCCCGAGATGCCGCCGACGGCATGCCTGTTCTGGTGAGTTTTGTCGTTGACGATAAGGGCGACCTGTTGGGCGATGGCCTCAACATCGAGGCAGCCGTTTTGTACGCCGAAAAACACGGCGCAAACTCGGTTGGTGTTAATTGCTGTTCGCTTGCGGCCGCGAACGCGGCGGTGCCCAGGATGGTTGCATCGGCGACTACTCCCGTCACGGTGCGTCCCAACGTGGGCGATCCGGTCCAGACTCAGGATGGCCCCGTATGGCACGAGAACCCCGAAGCTTTCGCGCGCGCATGCATCGAATGGAGACATGCCGGTGCCGCAATGGTGGGCAGTTGCTGTGGAACCACGGCAATCACTACGGCAGCGATGGCCGAGGCGCTCGATATATAAAGGGCAAAACCGCTCCATACGGGGCGGTTTTTTTATTGCCTGCATGTCCTCGGCAGCATTTGCCCAAATGGTGAATGCTGGTGCCGGCAGGTTGCCGAGCGTGTATCGCGGGTATACCTCATGCGTACCATGATCCAAACACTGTGAGGTGTCTGCGCGTGTGCGCGATAATTCATTTTGGAACTGACGGTTGGCGCGCTCGCGTCGATGAGGACTTCACTGCCGATAACGTTGCCCGTATCGCCGATGCCGTCGGCGAGTTGTGGCAAAAGACCAATCCGGGCAAAACGGTATATATAGGGTTCGACACTCGGCCCCTGGCGCGCGAGTTCGCTGAGCTTGCGGCGGGTGTGCTAGCAGCGCACGGGCTAGACGCCGTGCTCGCTTCGCGACCTGTTCCGACCCCTGCCCTTACGTGGGCGGCGGCTTATGACGGTGAGGCGTGCGGCGCGCTCATGGTGACGGGGTCCCATCATCCGCAGGGTTATCTGTGTCTCAAGATTCGCATGGGTGACGGCTCGACCGCCAACCAGGATGTCATCGAAGAGCTCGAAGAGACCATGGCTCCCGAGCCAATGGGGATCGAGGGGCAATATCGCACCGCGGATATCATTCCTGACTATATGCAAGCGGTGGCATCGTTTGTCGATGCCGAAGCCATCCGCGCCGCGCACCTGCGCGTGGTTGTTGACCCCATGGGCGGCGCAGCCCAGGGCTATCTAGCCGACTTGCTGCGCGAGCTTGGCGTTGAGGTGCACGAGATTCACGCCGGGCAGGCGCCTGACCAAGAAGATATCTGCCCCGACCCCGTTGAGCCGTGGGTGGACGCTTGCGAGCATACGGTTATCGAGGACGGAGCTTGCGCTGGCCTGGTGACCGACGGCGACGCCGACCGCATCGGCGCGGTTGACGAGCGCGGCAGATACATACATCCGCATCAGATCATGGCGCTCGTTTTGGGCGACTTGGTTCAATTTCGTAATTTGGAGGGACGCGTCGTCGTCAATCTTTCGTGCTCGACGCTCGTGCGTCGCATTGCCGAGGCGCTTGGCTGCCGCGTGACCGTCAAACCAGTCGGTTTCAAATATATAGCGGCAGAGATGAAGAAGGGTGGCGTCCTCATAGGCGGCGAGGAAGCCGGTGGTATCGGCATCGCCGCGCATATGCCCGAGCGCGATGGAATCCTCGCCTGTCTGATTCTGTGTGAGCTTATGGCAAAGACGGACGCGCCTTTGGGCGTTCTGGTCGACCAACTCGAGGACAGTTTTGGTAAGACGAGTTACGGTCGACGCGATTTGCGCCTTGAGGCCGAAGATGCCGAAACGTTACGAACCCTGCTGCCGGGCGTAAACCCCAAGTCGATTTGTGGCAAGGTGCCGCAAAACGTTAGTCATATGGATGGCTTGCGTTTAGCATTCGAGGATGACACGTGGCTGCTGGTCCGTCCTAGCGGGACCGAACCAGTGGTGCGCGTCTACGCCGAGGGGTTCTCGGTGGAAAAACGTGATGAGTTGCTCGATGCTGGCTGTGCTTTAGCTAGGGGAACGTATCCGCTTTAACCATGAGACTGCCTTATATAAAGAGATGCTCGGTGAGCGGTAGTTAACGGCTGGCAAACGTTAGTCGGATCCCAAATTGTGTAGGAAATGTGTACACCCAGATTCCCGC